>JBEIQG010000292.1:0-3024 GCA_040376625.1 Nitrospira sp.
CTGAAGGTATGCACTATTGCGACCGCAAACAGGGCGGTGCCGATGAACTGAATGGCTGTTGGGGTCACGCCGGTCTCCTACGCACTGTTGAAATGAAACTGCGGTGCCATGGTGCGAACACACAGTTTGGCCTCACGGCAGGATCTGCGTACTTTACATGGATCGTGTGCAACTCGCCAACGATGCAGAAAAACCACATGAGGCAGGATGAATGAGGAACGATCAGCGGAGGTCGTCGTCGATCCGGATACGGCGGCGGGCCACGCCGGTCGCGCGCGCAGCCGCGGCTACCGCCTTCGCGACGCGCGGCACCACGTCACGATCGAACACGCTGGGGATGATGTAGTCCTCAGACAGGGCCTCGGCCGGTACACAACCGGCAATGGCCTCGGCCGCTGCCAGCTTCATGGCTTCGTTGATCTCGCTGGCTTGCACGTCGAGCGCCCCGCGGAAAATTCCAGGAAACGACAGGGCGTTGTTGATCTGGTTGGGAAAGTCCGATCGGCCGGTGGCAAAGATCCGTGAGGCTTCATCGCCCACCTTCGGATCGATCTCCGGATCAGGATTGGCCATCGCGAAGACGATCCGGTCCTGATTCATCCGTTCGAGATCCTCCCGGTTCAGCACATTACCCACTGAAAGCCCGATGAACACGTCGGCGCCCTTCAAGGCATCGTGCAGTGTGCCCCGCGGCTGGTCCCGACGGATACAGGATTGAAGATCGGTGCGGCAGGCCCGCAGTTCCTCCGCATCGCCCATCAGCACGATGCCCTCTTTGTCGCACCCGACGAGATGAGAAGCCCCGGCGGCAAGCAAAATCCGGCAACAGGCGGTACCCGCCGCGCCCAGACCGTTCACGACGATCCGGACCTCCCCCATCCGTTTGCCGACCACCTTCAAGGCATTGGTCAGCGCGGCCAGGAGCACGACGGCCGTGCCGTGTTGATCGTCGTGCATGACGGGAATGTCGAGGGATGTTTTGAGCGCGCGTTCAATTTCAAAGCAACGCGGGGCGCTGATGTCCTCCAGGTTGATACCGCCGAACCCGGGAGCGATGCCGCGAACGATGCGAATGATTTCATCGGGGTCCTGCGTCGACACACAAATCGGCCAGGCGTCGATGCCGGCTAACTCCTTAAACAGCATCACCTTGCCTTCCATGACCGGCAGGGCGGCGGCGGGACCGAGATTGCCCAACCCGAGGACGGCGGATCCGTCGGTAACAACGGCCACGCTGTTGTTCTTGATCGTGAAGGCATAGGCTTTCGACGGGTCCTTTGCGATGGCCTGGCAGACGCGTCCCACGCCGGGGGTATAGATCATTGAGAGGACATTGCGTGTATTGACCGGGACTTTGCTCTGAACTCTGATTTTTCCACCCAGATGGAGAAGGAAAATCCGGTCGGACGCCGAGAGCACATTCACTTCCGGCAGGGCCTCGAGACGTTCGAGGACATGGTCTCCGTGCGTCTCGTTCTGGACGTCGAAGGTTATATCCCTGATCATGCGCTCGGCATTGGCCGACACGATGTCCACGGCCCCGAGGTTGGCCCCCTCTTCGGCCAGTAGGCCGGCAACTTTCGCGAAGATACCGGGTTTGTTGAGGAGTGCGAGGCGGACGGTCAGTCGGTAGTTGGAGTAGGGCCCGATGTCATCGGTGGTCATGATGTGTGGCTCGACGGAGCAAACATGTGTCGTTAAGAGTGTATCACAGGGAGCGGGGGAGCGAGGTGGAGCCACCGGTTGATGACTTGCGGATCAGGATTCTACGGATAGAGTGTCGTTGACTTTTTTTGACAGGTTGGCTACCCTCGGCCCGCCCTTGTGGTGGGCACTTATATTCTCAACCTTTCAAGGAGGGGTTTCCATGAAGCGTGCTCTATTTGCATTCGTAGCGGCAGCCATTCTCGTTGCGTTCACCGCCCCGTCTTTTGCCGGGGATGACAAGAAGAAGGATGAGAAGAAGGGCGGCCACTTCTCCCAGACCCTCTTCGGTGACGACAAGAAGAAGGAAGAGAAGAAGGGTGGACATCTGTCCCAGACCGTGTTCGGCGACGACAAGAAGAAGGACGAAAAGAAGGGCGGGCACTGATCCCCGCTGCCGAAGTTCCCTCGTAGTCTAAATTGGCTCGCGACTCCGGATGCCGGCGCGAGCCAATTTTTTTGCCTCACGCGACTGCCGCTTCTTCTCTCCCCCGCTTCATTGACCCATTCGATTGGTGCGTGATACGGTTCGCGCATGAACAGCACAACCGCCGGCCGCAAGCCGAATCGCCTCATACAGCAAACCAGCCCCTATCTTCTGCAACATGCCTACAACCCGGTGGATTGGTATCCCTGGGGCCAGGAAGCCTTGACCCAAGCGGCGAAGCTGAACCGTCCGATTCTGCTCTCCATCGGCTATTCCTCCTGCCACTGGTGCCATGTCATGGAGCGGGAATCGTTCGAGAACGAGGCGATCGCCCGTCTGATGAACCAACATTTCGTCTGTATCAAAGTCGATCGTGAGGAGCGGCCCGATCTCGACGAAATTTATATGCAAGCCACGCTGGCGCTGAACCGGAATCAAGGCGGCTGGCCTATGACCGTATTCCTTACCCCCGACCAGAAACCGTTTTTTGCCGGGACCTATTTCCCACCGGAGGATCGATGGGGCCGTCCGGGGTTCCCTACCCTGCTGAAGAAAATTGCCGAATACTGGGAGAAGGATCACGCCGGCGTCGTCGCGCAAGCGGCGACGCTCACCGCGCGTCTGCAGGACGGAGGTCACTCCCCTTCCCCGACCACGGTCGGCGAAGCCGAACTCGACATGGCCGTGACTCAGTTTGCGGAGGATTTCGATGCCAAGCTCGGAGGATTCGGCGGCGCCCCGAAGTTCCCTCCTGCCACCGGTCTGTCGCTCTTGCTCCATTGTTATCACCGCACAAAAGATCCCCATACGCTCACAATGGTCCGTGCCACGCTGGATGCCATGGCGGCCGGCGGCATCTACGATCAGATCGGCGGCGGCTTCGCGCGTTATTC
>JBEIQG010000282.1:0-3795 GCA_040376625.1 Nitrospira sp.
CCGGTTCGCGGATGCCCGATGGAGCGAAAAAGATGGAGGGATTACTGCTGAGCGGGAGCCGGAGTGGCACCCTTGCGATCTGAGACGCGCCGAAGCGCCTGCCGAATGCGTTCTTCTTTGGCGGGATCGCCCAAGCCTAGTTCACGGAATCGCTGCATCAGTTTGTCATTGGAAGGATCCAGCTCCAGCGAATGCAGGAGCGCTTCACGACCATCCGAGAGATGCTGCTGCTTTAAGTAAATTTCGCCGAGATGTTCATAAATCACAGGATCGTCGCCCACGAGTGCGACCGCCCGCTTCATCTCTGCCAGCGCTTCCGCCAACATGCCCTTCTTGAAAAAGGCCCAGGCCAGACTATCGACGTAATACCCGTTGGTCGGTCGAAGCGCGACGGCCTGTTTGGTCAGTGCAATTGCCTCTTCGATCTTCACCCCGCGTTCGGCATAACTATAGCCTAAGTAGTTCATGGCATCGGCGTGATGGGGATCCAGGGCAAGTGTCGTCTGCATCGACTTCACCACATCGTCGAATCGATTCAGCTTGTCATATGCGGTTCCCGCGTTGAAATGCAGGTCCGCATTATCCGGATTGTGTCGAATCCCCTCCTGAAATGCCTGGAGGGAGGGTTCATACTGTTCGACTTGAAAGTGCGACAACCCCAGGACGATATGGGCCTCCGGCTGCTTGGGATTCAATCGGCTGGCTTCGCGAAGGTGTTGGATCGCCTCAACATACTGCTTGGTTCGGTATTGCAGGACCCCCAGATGCAGATGCCCCTCGAAATACGAAGGTTCCAGCGTCAGATTGTACCGATAGGCCTCCATTGCGCTGGCGTAATCCTTAGTCTCTTCATACAAATACCCCAGGTAGTCACGCACTTTCAGTTCCGCCGGGCGAACCGTGAGAATCTGTTTCAACTGCTGAATAGCTTTAGGGTAGTCTCTTTGCTCCCCATAGACCAGCCCCATCCGAAGCTGAGCATCGAGATCCGACGGATCTTCAGACAACATTTCCTTCAATTCATGCAGGGCTTCGTCGTACTGTTTAGCCGAGACTTGCAGGCGAATGAGGTGATGCCGGATGTCCCGATTTTTCGGATTCACCCCCTGCAGGTAACGCCGATAGATCCCGATTGCCTTGTCACGATCCTGCTTGGCTTCGTAGACAGACCCTAGGGCCACGTACGCGGGTTCGAAGGCTGGATTCAGTCCCACCGCCTGCTCGAAGTGCGTTGTCGCCTTGTCAAAATCTCTGGCTTCGACTCCGATCCGGCCTAAATAGTAGTATCCGACTGCCGAGTCCGGGCTGATCTTAATTCCAGCGCGAATCGTGTCTTCAGCCTCAACATATTGTTTCTGATTGGCCTGCAACAGTCCCTTGGCAAAGAAATGTTCGCTACGCTGGGGTTCCTGCTCAATAGCCCGATTGAAGAGTCTCAACGCTCTGTCCGGCTTTCCCGCAGCCGCATACATGCCGCCGATTTGCCCCAGCATCTGCGCATCTAAACCCGGCATCTCGGCCACTTCATCCGCATAACGCACCGCCGACGGGACATCCCCCGCTGTAAAGTAGAGCACGGCCAGCCTGGCTTTTAGATAAGTTGAGGCGGGATCGGTCTGGAGCGCGAGTTGATATTCCTTGATGGCGAGTTCCGTCTCCTGGTCCAACTCGGCCTGGTACCCGAGGAGGAAGTGATAGGATGCACGGGAATCGGAAGACGACGGCATGGTGCGAGGCACGACCGGCGCGGCGGATGGGACCGCAGCAGGCGCGGGACGAGCAGATGTCGTGCTCTGACAGGCGCTGGTGACACAGGAAAGAGCTACCAGGAGAACAGCTGCTGTTTTGACGTTCACTGAACCTCTTCGGACTGGTGGGTGCCCACCATCTTCACACAATCGTTGCACAATCGTTTGCTCAACTTGCAGGGGGAATGTTCGAAGGACAGTGAATGATGGGAATTATACCGGCCCGGGAAAGAACGCGTCAAACAACCTCACGACTCTCGAGATTCTCGAACTTGGCGAACCGATCGTGAAAAAATAGGTCTCGCTTCCCGATCGGTCCATTTCGATGCTTGCTTACCAAAATTTCGGCGATGCCTTTTCTTTCCGTCGCGGGTTCATAGACTTCTTCACGATAGATGAACATCACGACATCGGCGTCCTGCTCGATCGCGCCGCTTTCCCGCAAGTCAGCCAGCATCGGAACCGGCGGCTTCCTGGCTTCCACTGCGCGACTCAGCTGAGAGAGAGCAATGACCGGAACGTTCAATTCCTTCGCCAAGGTCTTCAGGGAACGCGAGATGTCAGAAATTTCCTGCTGTCGGGATTCCGAGTCGCTCTTCCCCTGCATGAGCTGGAGGTAGTCGACAATCAACAGATCGAGACCCCGCTCTGCTTTGAGCCGTCTTGCTTTTCCACGCATCTGCTGGACGGTCACGGCGCCGGAATCGTCGATATAGATCGGCGCCTGCTCCAGCTTGCCGGCCGCTTCCGCAAGCCTCCACCAATCTTCCTTTTGCAGCCGACCGGTCCGGAGCGCATGCGAATCGACGCGGGCCTCTGAACTCAACATGCGGAGCACGAGTTGTGGCTTCGACATTTCAAGGCTGAAAATACCGACGACGGTACCAGCGTGCAGCGCGGCATGCTGCGCCATGCCCAGCGCTAAACTGGTCTTGCCCATACTCGGACGTCCGGCAATGACGATCAAGTCCGAGGGTTGTAATCCGGCAGTCAAGTCGTCCAGATCGATATAGCCGGTCGGTACGCCCGTAACACGCTCTTTTCGCTTGGACAATTTGTCGACGACATCAAGACTCTCTTTAATAATCTGATTGACCGGCGTGAAAGAGCGGTCCAGCTTTCCCTGGGCAAGGCTGAAGACCGAACGCTCGGCAAAATCCAACAATTCGTCGACCGCCACCGTTCCGTCATACCCGCGCGTCACCACCTCCGTCGAGGTCTGAATAAGGCCTCGCAAGAGCGCTTTGTCCCGCACGATCTTGCTGTGATAACGAACATTGGCTGCCGTCGGAACCACTTGGACGAGCTCGGCCAGGTAGGCAGATCCCCCGACCGCTTCGAGCTCAGAGCGTGCTTTCAAACATTCCGTGAGCGTAATCTGATCGATCACTTCTCCCCGATCGGACAGCTCCAGCATGGCCTGATAAATCTTGCGATGCGCGGTACGGTAGAATTCCTCATCCGTCAGCACCTCCATCACCTTGGCCATTGCCGTGTTATCCAACAGAATTGCGCCGAGCACCGATTGTTCGGCCTCGACGTTCTGCGGCGGCAATTTGGGAGAGGTGAGATCAACGGCGGAGAGCGGCTTCATGACCGGCTCCTGCGCCCTCGCCGTTCAGCAGCAACCTGCTTCGAATCGTCGGCTGCGGAGGAGTTGGAATGACACGGCATCGCGACACATGAGTAATCGAGGGCTCGAAACAGACGATCGACATCCAGGCCAAACCCGGTAGAAGCCGCAGCACGACCGAAGCGGCCCATTAAATGGTCGTATCGCCCCCCGCCTCCCAGTTCCGCCCCGATACCCGGCGCAAAAACGTCGAACACGATCCCGTCATAATATTCAAACCCGCGGAACTCGCCCAAATCGATCAGCACCGTCTGTCGTCCAGGCGATACCAACCGCTCGTAGACCTGCGCGAGACGATCGAGCGGTCTCAGAAGGGTCCGGTCACGCCCTACCAATTTTCTTCCGCGCGCCAGCACCTCAGGACCGCCGCATAACTCCAGCGCTTCAAGTATGATCCGCCCTCTCGATCTAGAC
>JBEIQG010000097.1:0-12635 GCA_040376625.1 Nitrospira sp.
GAGCAGATCCGCGCCGAGATCTCGCGCACGACGTCGGACTACGACCGTGAGAAGCTGCAGGAGCGGCTGGCGAAGATCGTCGGCGGTGTGGCGGTCATCAACGTCGGTGCAGCCACCGAGACCGAAATGAAAGAAAAGAAGGCGCGCGTGGAAGACGCTTTGCACGCCACCAAGGCAGCCGTCGAGGAAGGCATCGTTCCTGGCGGAGGCACGGCCTACCTGCGCTGTCTCAAGGGATTGGATTCCCTCAAGGATCTGCCCTTGGAGCAGAAAGTCGGCGTGGACATCGTCAAGCGGGCGCTCGAAGAGCCGGTCCGTCAGATCGCAGCCAACGCAGGAGCCGAAGGTTCTGTGGTGGTCGGTCGAGTCCGTGAAGACAAGAACCCGAACGGCGGTTACAATGCCGCGACGGACGAATACGTGGACATGATCAAGTTGGGCATCATCGATCCGACGAAGGTGTCGCGTTGTGCCTTGCAGAACGCGGCCAGTGTCGCGGGCTTGATGCTCACGACCGAAGTCATGATCACGGAATTGCCGGAAGAGAAGAAAGAACCTGCCGGTGGCCATGCTGGTCACAACCACGGCATGGAAGGTATGTACTAAGGTTTCCGTTTCTTCTTCGCTGTCGAAGACCGGTCCGGCGGTGGCCCCGCCGGACCGGTCTCTTTTTCGAGCCGAGACGCGCTGCGGCGGGAGTGGCCTTCCGCCGCAGCCACCACGGCGGCAAACAGGGCCGATGTCTCCGGTTGGTAAAAGAGCGACCGGAACGTCTGATGCACGATTGACGTATGCCGCTGCCGATCCGCTAGAAACTCTGCCAATGCCCCCTCGCGCGACTCCGCGCTATATCCCATCCGAATCGCGCAACGCTGCAGCTCCTCATTGCTGTCAGGCAACGCGTGTGTCTGCAAATCATGCATCATCTGGAGCTTGTGTTCGACATCCCGCAAGAACCAATAGGCCTCGGTCAGTCGCCGCTGATCGTCTGCCTCCACGAACCGGTGTTGGCAAAAGCGGTGCAAAGCCCCCACCGTTCTGCGATCCAGAATGTCGGGCACTGCCTTGCCTATCAGCACTTGGATCGTTTGGACGAGAAATTCCAATTCCCGAATCCCTCCGGTCCCCAATTTCACATTGCGATGCTGATGTCCACGCCCGGCGATCTTTTCATCGATCATCTCTTTGACGGAACGGACGTCGCGGATAATTGCCAGCGCCCGCTCCCTCGACAGGGGCTGGAGATCAGACTGAAAAACAAATCCTTCGACCATCTGCACGAACGCCTGTCCGACTGCAGTGGACCCGGCGATTGGCCAGGCCTTCAACAATGCCAGCCGCTCCCACACCTGGCCACGTTGGGCATAGTACTTCTCGTAAGCTTCGACCGATCGTGCGAGCTGGCCGACCGAGCCCTCTGCGCGCAGCCGCAAATCAACACGAAACACCGCACCTTCACGAGTTTGTTCGGCCAGGGCCTTGGTCAAAGAACGCGCGAGCAACTCAAAATATTCTTCGTTGGACAGGCCATGACTATTCGCTTGGCGCCCACCCTTCCCCTTCCTGGTCTCACCATCTGCGGAAGCATAGACATAAATCAGATCCACGTCCGAGCTGTAATTCAGCTCATGCGCACCAAGTTTGCCCATTCCGATGACGACAAACTCCGTTTCCACCCAGAGGCCGTTCGCATCTCGATGCATTGGAGTACCATGAACCGCCTTGAGGTCCTGATCGACGATCTCATACGCCGCATGAATGAGGACCGAAGCGAGATCGGACAAGGAGCCGGTCGTGTCTTCGACGGTGGCCAGATGCAACAGGTCCCGAACACCGATACGCAGCATTTCGCGGCGACGCACCCGGCGCAGGACATCCAACTTTAGTTCGATCGCCTTCAGCGACCCCAGGCTCTGACGAAGGGCCGCCACCATCCCTTGCCGGGTCGGGGCGGTCGTCAACACATCTTCTTCCGCCAGCCAGTACACAAGCATGGGATCGCGAATGAGAGCGAAGGCGAGAGAATCGCTGTTTCCAAAAATCGTGCAAAGCAGCCCCAACATCTTCGGCGAGGCTTGCAGATACTGCAGGAGCGAGGAGCGATTTACACTCCCCGAAAGCAATCGCTCCCAATGATTCAGGGCTTGATCAGGATCGGCCGTGCGGGCAATCTCGGCCAGGAGACCGGGCAACACCGTGGCCAGAATCCGGCGCGTATGCGGGTCCCCGGCCATACTCTGGATATTCGCATCCGCTTCGGCTGAATGTGTAATCCCGTAGGGACTCAGAATATTGACTACCTGACTCGGCTCAAGGCCGGACGCCACCAGTAAGGGGGCCGGATCCGGAAAGTTCCGGGAGGAAACGGAATCCGGGCGCGGGGAGGGCGGGTCCTGCTGTGGCGAACGTCTGCTCATGGCGCCGCATTATACTGGCGCAATTCTTCGGGTACAACGCGACCGCCTTCGGGTATACTTCACCGGAACCATGCTGCACGCAAACGTAGACCGCGACCAGATCCTTTCAACCCTGGCTCCGCTGTGTCAGGGCATCGACCGCGACATCCTCCTAGACTTCATCACGCGGATGGACTCGGACTATTTCTCCGCCTTTCCGACGAAGACACTCGCCGCACACGTCAAGCAAGCCTCCACGCTCACACCGGATCACCCCTGTGATGTGTCGATTGAAGAAACCGCAGGAAGGCACTTCGTCATCACCATCGTGGCCTACGATTACTTTTCGGAATTCGCCACGATCTGCGGGCTCCTGTCTGCCTTCGGTCTCAACATCGAGGAAGGTCGCATTTTCACCTCGGCAGAAAGCGAGCAGCCCAGCCGTAGCCGGTCGGCCGATCCGTACCCGATCAGGACAAGGCCGCAAGGTCGCCCCGGGCTGACCCGGAAGAAGATCGTGGACGTGTTCACGGTGAGCCCCATCGAGGGGCAGACGTTTGCCGTCGCAGACCGGAAACGCCTGACCGATCAACTCACGCGCATGATCATGCTGCTCGACGAAGGGCAACTGGACGAGGCACGGCAACAGGTCAACCGCCAATTGGTCGAACACCTGGGCAAACGCCGGAGTTCCTTCAGCGGCCTGCTCCACACCGTCCAGATCACTTTCGACAACAGTCAGTCGGCAACCGATACGATCATGGACATCCGTTCAGACGACACGCCGGCGTTTCTTTACGCGTTCGCGAACGCGCTCGCGATGCGCAACGTCTATATCAGCAAGGCGTTATTCGCGATCGAAGACGGCAAGCTGCACGACCGTTTTTACATCCGAAACCGCTTCGGCCAGAAGCTGCTCGACCCAGGCGACCTCGAGCAACTGCGCCTCACCGCCGTGCTCATCAAACAGTTCACCCATGCGCTCACCTGGGCGCCAGATCCGGCCAAGGCCCTGGAAGCTTTCGACCAGTTCCTCGACCTCGTGCTCGAGGGCTCACGCCAGGCCGGACGCAAACAGGCCTGGGCCTTCGTGAAAGACAAGAACACCTTTCCGCTCCTGGCACGGTTGCTCGGGGCGAGCGATTTTCTGTGGGAAGACTTCCTCCGGAGGCAACACGTCAACCTGCTGCCGTTACTGAAGGATTATCGGGATGCGCCGCTGATCAAATCCCAGGCAACCCTGCGAAAGGAACTGAGCCGCGCCATTGCCAAGGCCAAGACGGCCGAGGCGAGAAAGGAAGCCCTCAACCGCTTCAAGGATCAAGAACTCTTCCGCATCGACATGAAACACATCGTCGAACCGGGGACGAGCCTGCCCGACTTCTCGCTGGCGATCTCAGAACTGGCTGAAGTCATCGTCGAACGCAGCCTCGTCGACTGCCAGGCCAAACTGACGAAGCTCTACGGCAGCCCCCGTTTGATCAATAAAAAGCCCTGTCCCTTTGCGATCTTGGGCGCGGGTAAATTCGGCGGCAAGGAATTGGGCTATGCGTCCGACATCGAGGTGCTCTTCGTCTATGGCGGACCCGGACGGACAAGCGGTAAACAGGGGATCGAGAACAGCGAATACTTCGAGCGGCTCGCGCAGGAATTTTTGCAATGGATCGAAGCCAAACAGGAAGGCATTTTTCACATCGACGTCCGGCTGCGGCCCCACGGAGGCAAGGGGTCCCTCGCCAATGCCTTTGACGAAGTCTGCAAGTATTACAGCGCTGAAGGCCAGGCTGCTCCATTTGAGCGGCAAGCGCTCATCAAGCTGCGCCATATCGCTGGCGACGTCGCGCTCGGCAAGAAGGTCGAAGCCCATCGCGACAGCTTCGTCTACAGCGGTGCGCCGTGGGACCTGACGGTGGCGCTCGACCTGCGGCGGCAACAGGTCAAACAGCTCGTCGAGCCTGGCCAGATCAACCTCAAGCACAGCCACGGCGGCATCGTCACGCTGGAATACGCCATCCAGTACCTGCAGGTCATGCACGGCCACCGGCACCCGAGCCTGCGCACGCCGAACACCCTCAGGGCCTTAGCCGCCCTGATCGACGTAGGGCTCATTCCCCGCGCGACCGGCGAGAACCTGCGCAAGTCCTATCTCTTCATCCGTATGCTGATCGACGGCCTGCGCATGGTGCGCGGCAACACCAAGGACCTCGTCCTCCCGCCGCCAGACTCCGACGAATTCATCTTCCTCGCCCGCCGCGTCGGCTACCAGACCGAAGATTGGCAGGCCGGGGCAAGACATCTCCAGGCAGATATCGAAGAGCACATGAAGCAAAACAGACAGTTCTTCGAGAAGATGTTTGGGAAGGTGTGAAGACAAGAAGGTGGAGGAGGACAGGTCTTCTCGGTTCCGGCGATGGCTCAAGCCTTGTGGTCCCTGGGCTGTGCAACTTGTTGCATTCCGAATTCTATCCGCCTGAAACTTCGAGCGTTGCTCGCCATCGCATTCGACGATCGCGCACACAAGGCCCTGCAGGCGATCCCAAGTGTCCGCTCTCATCTGTCCTCCTACCAACTCAAGGAGAGAGGACAGCAGCAAGCTTGGCAGGACCATTGATATCGAACTCGCACTTGGAGAACAGTCAGGCCCGCTCCCGTAAAGGAAAGAGCTAGAATGGATGAGCCGATCAGAGAACGTATTCGGCTCATATGTTACTTAATACATGAGCCGATTATCTCTATAATCGGCTCATGGCCAATAACTGGGAACAGCATGACTGGCCCAACTTCCGCTACGACCTCTCCGGTCTCCAAGACAGCCTCCTCCCACTCGCCGAAAGAACCGGCCGTGCAAGTGGGCTCCTTCAGGGGCTGACATCTGACGCGCAGGTCGAAGCCACCGTCATGATCATGGTGGCTGAAGCGCTTAAGACCTCGGCGATTGAAGGCGAACTCCTCAGCCGCAAGGACGTCAAGTCTTCGATCCGAAAAAACCTTGGCTTGGAGACAGGCTTCCCCAGCGGAGACAAGCGCGCACAAGGAGCCGCCGCGCTGATGCTGGCCGTCCGGAATACAATTGAGAGCCCCCTGTCGGAATACCTGCTCTGTGCCTGGCATCGCACAGTGATGGCGGGACACCGGCATGTAGCCACCGGACAATGGCGCACGGCGCGGAGCCAATGCAAGTCGTGGCGGGTGCATACGGACATGAAAAAGTCCATTTCGAGGCCCCGCCTTCCTCTCGCGTTCCAAGCGAGATGGCGAGGTTCATCCACTGGTTCAACGAGACAGCTCCCGGCGGGAGGAAAGCCATTCAGAAAGCCGCGGTGCGCTCAGCCGTCGCACACCTGTATTTCGAATCGATCCATCCTTTCGAAGACGGCAATGGTCGGATCGGCAGAGCCCTTTCCGAGAAGGCCCTTTCGCAAGGACTCGGTCGCCCCGGATCGTTTCATCGGCCTTGACTCGTTTTCCCTGGTTAGATGACACCACATGTCCAGGGAGCCATGGTGACCCCCAGTTCATTGTAGGGCCTCCTAATCCGAGATAGCCCATCCATCGCATAGACCCCTCGGGGAATAAATCAGAGATTCCCTAAATCTTAAAGAGGAGTTCTCTAGACCATTGGCCAATTCGTCGATGGAGTATGGGCCGAGGTTCGACAGTTCCACGATAGTCGCCTGCTGCGCGTTCAGGAACGGCCCGACTGGGGAGATTTCGTGTATCCGTCAGACCGAGAAACCATCCCACGCGATCATTGGCGGCCCGCTCTTGATTTGTGTTTCTCCCCTGCCCACCCCAATAGTCTGAATGGCCCGCTCCCGTAATCTCATCTTGATAGCAATTGAATGGGTGATCAGGCCAATAGAAACTTCCAAGCGCATACGGGAGGAATCCCTCACCCTCGCGGACACGCAGTGTCTGTCCAAGACGAAACGCCAAATACAGTACATCATCTCTGGAAGAAAACAGGCTGTAGGTTCCACCGGCCGGTTTTGAGGCAAGGCCCGCCCTCAGTTGGCGAGCGCGCGAGCCGGGCATAAGTAAGGAGGTCGGGATCGCTGCCGCCATCAAAACCACCCGACGGATCTGTATGTGTGCTGCTGCAGGCTCTAACAATAAGTTCAGTATCTCTACGGCAATACGGCACCCCATCGAGTGCCCTACAATATCTATACTCACGATATACGGCGCAGGTGCTGCCCGAAGGATTGTTCTGACAAGCTGACGAGCGGTATCCCTGGCAACATCGATGGACTCGGGGTAAAACAAAGGAGAAAAGAGACTTTTAAAACCCTTCCAAGCCGCGTCGCCTGGCCAATAGACTTCAATTATCCGCCTATCGTTGAATATCGGATCTCGGTCACGCCGATTGTTAAGGGCTCGTTGCCACCGATAGAAGCCATCGTAGCTCTTGATCGCACTGTCCTGGTTGACATTGAATCCGTGAATGAGGAGTATGAAACGTCGTGTCCCCCTGAGCGCAGTTGGACTTGATGCGAGAGGCTTCGAAAGAACGGCGTTCGTAATAGGATGGCGAAATGTAATGCTTTCTGTGTAGGGCGGTTGACTCATGATGGCTATGTATTGCGCGGGCGCAAACTACAGAGGGCGACGTAAAGATCTTTCATGAGTGGGGCGGGGAGACCCCCTGCTAACGAGAACACGTGCGCGAGCCAGTTCTTCGAGGAGCACCATTGGTGCCAGGGCTGGGGATAAAGAAAGATGATCTCAAGCATTATAAAATTTATCGCAACTGCAAACAGCTGATTGCCTAGTCTCCACCTACGTTCAAGACGATTTTGTAGCCCATCCAGCTTGCGTTCAACAAAGGTTCCGAGCCTGGCTCTCGCTTGGGCTGCCCTTTGAACCTGCTTCTCAGATTCGGTGGGCGGTTCCGTTCCCTTTGCAAATGAGAATGTCTCAGCCTGTTGCTGCCAAATTTCATAATCTTCACTGTCTTCGCTGTATAGCTGTTTTGCCGAGACAGGGTTATCTGAAGCCTGCTCCTCCCGCCCTCTCCGCTCTTCAGGTGATTTGGCTGAATCCTCAGTGAGAAGAACATATAGGCGTGGATACTCGTTTGGAAAATCCAACGCAGTGGTTGTGGCCACCTGAATTTGGGCCATGAGCTTCGCTGTTTTTTCGTCATACAACTCTCGTGAGGCATCAGTGCCTCCACAAGCCGCTACGATTCTGTGCAGTTCCTTGATCGCCTCGTCATCCGAACGAAGCCATTTGCGAACTTGCCGCTCATGAAACCATTTTCTGAATGGGAACAGCGCTTTTCCGACCTCAACAGCCGACATTGCCGCAGTACTGAACATAAGAGCGACAATTATGTAGCGAGGGGCATTGCTTTGAACGTTCCGGACAATGTCTTCGATTACGTCCACCGTTGTCTTAATCAATTCGTTATGCTCTACCATATATAAATCCAACTAGGGGGTCAGGCATGCGTATTGACTTATTTGGGTGAATGTAAGCACCCGATCGATCATGCCTGTCTCTCAGCACTTTCTTTTTAGCATTCATGCTTCTCCGCGCCGCCACATCCCGATCATCCCCATGAGCCATTGCCTATAGGCTGAAGAGCTTCTGCCCATGCCTTGCTACTCCTTCACCACCTTCCCCTTGCGCGTTCATCGCACTTGCTGGCGAGACGTTGCTGCTACTTTGGGCTGATCCTCTTTTCAACTTCTTGCATGGTTAGGATGGCAAATGTCATACCCGATCCCAGGAGGGAGCACGACTCATCTCCTGTTACGCCGACGCGCATCTCTGCCCGCCGGTTGATAGCGATGACTGTGGAGTCAGACACGTTCCCATTCACCTCGTCTTCGACAAGCCACTGAAAGAAAGCCGGTTTGAAGGGATATGCGGCGAGACCTGTTGAAACAGTGCAGAACCTTCCAGTTTGGGATGAAAAAAGGTGTTTCACCATTTGAGACAGCGCGCATTCTGAATGTACGGTACCGCCTGGGGCGAAGGTGGGCAGCTGGATGGACAGACTTGAGGCAGAAAGGGACAACACAGGTTGCAGGGTAACAGCGAGATCGTTATCGAGAAGAGGGTGGGATCACGCGATCAAGGCCACTGCCAGACGGTTCTCTTTTGAGCTGTCTGCTTAATTAATGAGGTCAGGCACGCGTATTGAGTAGGAGTGATAATCCTCGTGAAATATCTTGTTGAGAGTTGGGCCCCCTGCATGGCTTACCGTCACGAGCTATCACCAGGGGGGATCCCATGCGATTTATCACGACGAAGGAACTGAGAACTTTGCGCATCGCCACACGACATCACCACCTCATCAACAGCCGACTGGCGATTTTGCGCTACGCCGACGAATATGGGTTCAAAGGCGCCGCCCGACGCTTTGGCTTGGATCGTAAGACGGTGAGAACGTGGCATCGCCGGTGGGTCGCCAGTGGGCCCGCCGGATTGGTGCCGCGCCATCCCGTGAAGCGCCGCCGACGGCTGTCCGAGGAGACCGTACGACTCATCGAGCAAGCCCGCCGCGATCTGCAGTTTGGGGCGATGCAGGCCCGATTCTGGCTGGATCGGGTGCATCGCATCCGCGTCGCGGCCGCGACCATCCACCGGATCTGCCGGGACCTCGGCTATCCGCCTATCCGGCGCACCGGCCCGCGACGCCCTGAACAGAACGGGAAAGTAGAGCGGAGTCATCGGATCGACGAAGAAGAGTTTTGGAGTCGGTCGAGCTCCGACGGGTTGACGTTGGCGGCTCACGCCCTGCGCGGCTGGGAGCATCAGTACAACCACGACCACTTCTCGATGGCCTTGCAGGGCCTGACACCCGCGGAGAAATTGGCAACGTTTATGTCGCCACCGGCACCATCATCACCACCCACACCATGCGCGCATACGGGGGCCGCTGCTTGACAAGTCATTACACCTCGTCGTCATGGAAGATCGTGGCGAGGCGATTGCCGTGGGCGAGGACAGGATAGAACCCGCCAGGGAGGTCGAGTCGTGGCTTGTGGGCTATGCGGGAGTACGTAGCGGGTGGGGTTGTAATGAGTCAATATACAGGCCCAACCCTAGTTCTCTTACATTTGCATTTGCTCCGCACGATATGCTCCACATCAAAGGAGAAACAAAGCTAGTAGCACGCGACAATGTGCTCTTTGAGTATGGTCTGCTCATTGGCAAACTGGGCGACAGAGAGCATTTGTGGTTGAGCCATGGAAAGAAGCCATTGCGCTCCCCACTGATCTCCCCGGTATAACAACTGCAACGTATAACCTTAATGAAAGGAATCTTGCTGCTGCCATAGGGCCAACTTGCAGCATGATACGAGAGGCTGAAGTGCGATGCGTAGCACGCACACAATCAGCGCACCATGAAAGGAAATCGTGAAGTACACAGTACGCATGCTTGGTTTGTCTCTGTGCAAGAAGTGGCTCAATAGGCCTGCGTGTAAGCAGGCCGCATCTCAAAGGGGGAAGATATGTTAATCGGGACGCTATGGGTCAACAATGAGACGATCAAGATTCTCAAGATCTATCAGGGGCCCAAGCACAAGAACTACCGCGGCGCAGTTGGACCGAAATCTTGGGCGGGCTTTCCAGTCAACGATACCACGGGCAACACCTACCTCAGGGCCACGCCGACTCGGGACAGTGGAGGGGGAAGATCTACGATCTGATCATCCCTCCTTACGCTCCTGGTCAAGCGGTCAAGAATTACACGTGGACAATCAAATAACGTGAACTTAGGTCTGAACTTGGAGTCTTGCCTGAGTATCAAGAGGCAGAGGGTCAGCAACTGTCTTGAATATCAAGCGGGCATGACTATTGACTTATTTGAACGATCACCGCCCCGGCAGAGCCTTGAGGTGATCCTGCTTTTGTGCATTGCTACGTACGTGATCCGTTCTCCAATCTCCCGCACTCGCCTGGTGGATAGAACGACACATTCCGGCTGCTCAACGACCTTCGAAACCCACGGCTATGACGCCGAGAGGAATACTAGGAGCCTGTCCGAGTAATGGCCGACAATGAGTGACAGGAGGTCTGTTCATAGTGGAGCCCCGCAGCGAGCGGCAGCGATTCCATGACCCTCCGTTGGGTCGGATGAAGCAAAGGGGTCGGGAGTCTTTCCTGATTGCTCGGCGTGATGAACTCCGCACCAACCAGCTCTTGATATTCGACAGCCAGCGTCTTTCCCCTCAGCTCATACGCCTGACATTACCCCTCACCGCTCACGTCGCACAGCGACCATTTGCCCGTTCATTTGACGGAGCCTTACCTGTGGTTGTATCCTAACGACCAGAATTCTGGTCTCTTATACACGAGGTCTACCATGGCAAAAACATTGTCGTTGTCGGAGGTCAAAACGCGCCTGCCTGAATTGGTGGCTGGGGTACAAGAACGCGAGGAGGAAGTCATTGTCACGAAGAACGGCCGGCCGGCTGCCATTTTGATCAATGTCGATGAATATACCCGCCTCAAAGAGACCGTGGATGTCCTGAGCGATCCTGGACTCATGAGCCAGATCGCCGAGAGCCGGGCCTTTTACAAAGCCAAACACAAAGGGCTCTCGTTTGAAGACGTGTTCGGCGAACCCCTCACGCCCGTCAAGAAGCGTCGCACGGCGTGACGCCATTCAGACCGGACATCCCTCCGCATGTCGCAGAGGTGATCCGTACACTCCATCCCGATCTGAAGCAACTGATCAAGTCAGCCATTCGTGCCATTGCCGCGAATCCCGAATGCGGGGAGCCGCTCCAACGGGAACTGGACGGATTACGAAAATATCGCGTTCGCCGCTTTCGCATCGTCTATGCCGTTGAGCAGAAAAGACGAGTCATCCGCCTGATGGCCGTCGGCCACCGTCGCTATGTGTATGAAGAGCTGACCGACCGGCTTCGACGCAAGACCCGTGAATAGCACTACGCCGGTCGCACCCCCTTACCCCTCTCGCTTCTACCTCCTCTTACTAAGGCTCCACAGGAAGGCGGTTTCTGATCTTTCGCGCACACGTCCTTGTGCACGCTCGTGACATTGTGCCCTAATATCCTGAACCGCTCCTGAAAACCGAAAGGACTCCCCATGCCCAAGAAAATACTCGTGGTGCTGACGGCGACGGAGAAGTATCCGAATCTGAACCGGGCAACCGGCGTGTGGCTTGGCGAAGCCGTGCACTTCGTGCAGAAGGTCGAACGGGCTGGATTTGCCGTGGATTACATGACTCCGTCAGGCGGGTATACGCCGATCGATCCCCACAGCCTCGCCATGGCGGAACCGATTGACTGGGAGTGGTACCACAATCGCCAGTTCATGAACCGTCTCGGCGCAACGCTCAAACCGAGCGACGTGAACCCCGGTGACTATGCCGCCATCTATTTCGTAGGCGGGCATGGCGTACTCTGGGACTTTCCCGACAATGCCGATTTTCAGCAGCTCAGCCGCAAGATCTACGAGAACGGCGGAATCGTCTCATCGGTCTGTCACGGCGCCGTCGGCTTATTGAACATCACCCTGTCGGACGGGACGCTGCTGATCAAAGGCAAACAGGTCACCGGATTCTCGGATGAGGAAGAACGCCTGGCCCAACTCGATCAATACGTGCCGTTCCTGACCGAGGCCGAACTGAAGAAACGAGGCGCCGCTTATAGAAAGGCGGAGAAGCCCTGGGAAGCATTCGCCGTTGCAGATCATCGCGTGATCACGGGACAGAACCCTGCCTCCGGCGGCGCCGTGGCCGACCTGGTCATCAAGGCCCTGAAGGGCTGACACAACCAGGTTTCGCCATAGGCAGCTGTTGTCAGAGCTGCGCGATCACGAATTCCCCGCCCAGCCCGGCGATTCACTCCGCCAGGTCCCTGCGTCGAGATTCGGCAAAACCATGTTACAGTGGGAACTGCGGAGTGATCGGAGGGGGACAATGCTGCGACAACTATCCTTGGTCTTGCTCTGCTGCGCTGGTCTTGCTGGATGCGGGGAAAGCGGTGAGGGCGGGAGCGGCTCCGGTCTCAAGCCGGTGGGAGAATGGGCGAAGATTGGCGAGACGGACAACTACGTATACTATGCCGATTGTGCGAGCCTGAAACGGGCCGACGAGACGGTCGTCATGCTGGACCTGTTCGATTATAAGAGTGCGCAGACCGAAGGTGGAAGTGCCCCGCCTTGTCGAAGGCCACCGAACGCGAATACGACTGTCAAAACAAGAAGAGCCAGGCACTCACATCGAGCTGGTTTTCGGGACAGATGGGAGCCGGAA
>JBEIQG010000275.1:0-3937 GCA_040376625.1 Nitrospira sp.
AGCTGCGTAAGCACTTCAGCGACGACATCGCACCTCGCGTGGTCGGGGTCACACCGAATTACACCCATCTCGACTGGAAAGAGGCACCTGACGGCCTGCACCTGTTCAAGAGGCAGTGGGAGATCGAGGTGTGGCTCCGGGCGAATCGTCCAGCTGGGACTCCCTGGGTCGCGCTGGATGACCGCGACTACCTGTTCCGCCCGTTCTGTAAAAACCTGATGGCCTTCGAGCGCAACACGGCCTTCACGCCCGAGCACCAGGACGAGCTCAGAGCGCGCCTTCGTCAGATGCAAGGAGTAGGGAAATGATTCTGTTTTTGGATTTCGATGGCGTTTTGCATCCTGAGCCCTCAAAAGCTGAGCATGCGTTTTGCCGGCTTTATACGATCGAGCAGATCCTGAACGACTTCCCCCGTGTGGAGATCGTGGTTTCGTCGGCATGGCGCCTGGACTGGGAAACCGAGGCCGAAAGCGTCGCCGGGCTTCGAGAACACTTCTCCATCGCTCTGAAAAGGCGGGTGGTAGGGGTCACGCCAGACCTGCGGGCAACCGATCCCCAAACAGCTGCTGACGGGCTGGGAGCGTTTGTGCGCGAGTGGGAGTGCTTGACCTGGCTCCAGGCGAACCGTCCACCAGGAACGCCTTATCTGATGCTGGACGACCGGGATTGGTGGTTCCGGCCAAACAACCCCCGGCTCATGATCGTCGACTGCGACGTCGGCTTTCTTCCCGACAACGAGGACGAGTTTCGGGCCCACCTCCAGCGCATGGAGCGCGAAGCAGACGAAGGGAAGCAGCAATGAAGATCCACCTCATGTCCGACATCCACCTGGAGCATGCCGACTGCATCGTTGACCAGGAGGCCGTCCAGGCTGCCGACGTGGTGGTCCTGGCGGGTGACATCGACCTCGGCACCGAGGCCCTCCAGTGGGCGCGGGATAGCTTTGGGGACAAGCCTGTCGTCTACGTTGTCGGCAATCACGAGTTCTACGGCTTTCACTTCGACAAGCTTCTGGACACAATGCGCGAGGAAGCCAGGGCCCTCAACATCCACTTCCTCGAAAACGATGCCGTCACCATCGACGGCTACCGGTTTCTGGGCTGCACCCTCTGGACCGATTTTGATTACTTCGGCAGGGGCACGCGGGCTCAAAACATGATCCATGCGGAGAAGTGTCTCAACGACTTCAGGCAGATCAAAGCAACCACTCTTCAGCCGCCCGAGGTTGCCGCGATCATGGAGTATGGAGACGGCAAGCTCAGACCGGTTCGCTGGAGCCGAAAGCTCACGGCCACGCACACGCTTGGACGGCACCAGGCCAGCATGGCATGGCTTAGGTCCGAGCTGCCAAAGGGCGATCCTGACCGAACGATCGTGGTGACGCACCATTTTCCTCACAAGAGCTCGTGCGATCCAGACTACTTAAATGATCCGCTGACAGCGATTTATGGCAGTCACGTTGATCGTGAAGTTCTGCTGGGTGCCCGGCTCTGGATCCATGGCCACACGCATTCGAGCAGCAACTACCGGATCGGCGACTCGAAACGCTCTGTGCGGGTGATGGCAAATCCGAGGGGATATCCATTTGGATGGCTTCCTAATGAGTACGAGAACAAGTGGTTCAACCCCAAGCTGGTCGTTGACCTGGACGATCCCGACGATGGACCCGATCCCCGCAATTTCCCGCGGTTGTCGGGATGCCGGTGATTCGGCTCCACATCCTGTCAGATTTGCACTTGGAGCTTGCCAGCTTCGAGCCAGATGCGGCCGCGGCCGAGCAGGCTGACCTGGTGTGCTTGCCGGCGATATCCACAAGGGTATCGCTGGGAGCCAGGCGCACATTCACCAAAAAACCAGTGATTTACATCGCAGGCAACCATGAGTTTTACGACCACTATTGGCCCCACCTCAACGACGAGCTGCTACGAACGAAACACGTGGGAAAACGCCCGCTTTAACCCGACCCTCCTGGTCGAATTTTGAAAAAAAAAAAATGACAGAACCCTATGAGAGAACGCGCGCCCTGCGACTCGCAGCTGAATTCCTGGCTCAATGCTCCGCAAGGAGAGATGAGCTGCCAAGCGATCTTGCCCGCCAACTTGACGAAATATTGATGCATTACCCAACTGCAGATGACGTTACTTATGCGGCAGCAAACTTCATAGAGAGGGACTTCAGCGCGGAACAGTGGGTGATGCCAGAGCTAGGGCGTCCCTACAAGGACAAGGACGAAGACTAGGGGATGGAGCAAATCTTTTTCTGCGGGGACAACCATGGCAGGTTTGAGCACCTCATCAAGGCGGTGTACGAGCACGCCCCGGCCGCGCTCGTCCTGTTGGGAGATGTCCAGGCGCAGCGGCCCCTGGAGGAGGAGCTAGCCGAGATTCTGGACAGCACCGAGGTCTGGTTCATCCATGGGAACCACGACACCGACAGTGAGACTGACTACGACAACCTTTTTGGATCGAAACTGGCCCACAGGAATTTACACGGCCGAGTGGTGAACATCGCCGGCGTTCGGATCGGCGGCCTGGGCGGAATCTTCAGGGGACAGGTCTGGAAACCACCTGAGCCTTGGGGCGCTTTCACCGCAAAGGAATACGCGCGCACTGTTGGACGCGCAGGTCGCTGGAGAGATGGGCTGCCACTGCGGCACCGCAGCACGATTTTCCCGGACGTTTACGCTGAACTGGCCAAACAACGAGCCGACGTGCTAGTGACCCATGAGGCCCCGAGCGCCCATCACCATGGCTTCGCAGCCTTGGACGAGCTGGCCAGGAGTCTCAAGGTCCGGGCCTCTTTTCACGGCCATCATCATGTGACCCAAGACTATCGCCGGCAGTGGGAGAAGCTGGGCCACCAGGCCTTCGGGGTTGGTTTTTGCGGGATCACGGACCTCAATGGGACCGTGATCCGCCCGGGAGATTGAAGCTGAGCGGCCAGAATTGTAATGTTTCACGACTTTTAGGCCGAAACTTTTAAGTCATTGATTTATTGGAACAAAACCCACAATTCAGGGCTTTTTTTCCGTGAAACAATTGCCTCTTTGGGGAACCTGCCGGCCGAAAGTCGAGCTCAAAAGTTTATATGTCGGTATATATACTTTTCGAAGAATTTTGAGAATCGAAATGCGCTAAGTAGATCGCGTAAACGTGTGGGTCCTTACCGGTTGGGCATGAAGCCGGCAGTCCTGACTATGAGCGGCTACTAATGATTGACTAGGCTGCCTGCAAGTGAAACCGCCCTAACCCGTTCATGAGGAAGAGGACCCCTTTGCAAACTGCGACATTCCTCGCGCTCGGTCTATGTCACCGATGGCGGCGGCCAGCAGCGCCGGGTCGTCGTCTTCAAGCACGGTTGTCAGGTACGCCGCCACATCTTCTTCGTTCTTCAGATATTCGGCTGCATCGAACTCAGGGAGTTCGGCGACTTCAATTTTATTGGACACAATCGATTCCCCAAAGATTTGCATTGCGCCCAACTGTACAGAGATCATGGAAATTACTGACTCTACATTCGAAGCCGCCAACCGCCACGGTGCTGCGAAGAAGGCAGCTTTCCCGGCTGCAGTCGCAGTGCGGTATCACATGCAAATTTCTCGGATCGTGATTTCGCATTCAATCGCCACGTCTATTACACCTAATTCCTCCTGTTTTGAAAACAAGCCGCGTAGTGCCTACGTGGGTCAGGTTTGGATGGAAATTTCTGCGCTAAATGGCTCAGGTTTCGGCGGAACTCAACATTCAAAGTAAGCTACCACTAGATGGAAATGCGCTTAACATTCATAAATCTAGTATCAGAGCACTCGATCATCGGTTATAGCCTGTGTTTACGCCGAATTAGGATATTCGTGTAGTGTTGCTTTCCGTATAGTCCGGGAACACCTGCTGATGTAAGACTTTGTGCGGCGTGGTGGCGGGCGGGTAAAGTGATTGAT
>JBEIQG010000137.1:0-10226 GCA_040376625.1 Nitrospira sp.
CCCACTACAATGAGGCCGGGCACAGGCTGGTCGGCGAAGAGGTGCTGAGGCATTTAGAGTCGATGTAGGGCGGATTCCTGGAATAAGGATAAGAGGCGCCCCCCTGCCACTCTAGTCGGGAGGAGATATGGTGAAGCTGCAGTTGAAAGCCGGGATTGATCACCATCCTGATGGTAGCCGTCTCGGCACCGGACGCGATGCCATGAACACAACGTGGTCACAAAACCCTTTGGTCCCTGCCCCGACCTCCTCTGTTTTCGATTCCACCGCGGTACGGACATGGGTGCTGCTCACCTCAGGAGGTTAATAGTACGAAATGCGGCGCTCTCTTACGGAGGACTGCTTGATCGTTTCATGACCATCGGTGACCTCCCACCACTGCAGCTCTTCCTTGATCCAATTCCCCAAGGCATCGTATTCGTAGCGATAGATTTTTCGATCGGTGATGCGGCCTTCGGCATTAAAGATCCGTTCCTCGTTCTGATTGTCCTGTTCGTCGTAGCGAAACTCTGAACGGCCCTGTGGCCGGCCGCGCAGATCGGACACTTTTTTCTCGCGGACATGCCGTTGCTCATCATAGAAAATGGCCACTTCATAACCTACATTGAAGCGCGCGCTCACTACGATCTGGTTGCGTGCAGCGTCAAGGTAATAGTTGCGCTCGAACCGTTCACGCACCACGCGCCCTTCGCCGTCGAAAACATAGAGATTTCGGTTGATCACTTGCGCGCCGTTGTAATGAAGCCCCCGTGTTCGCCGCCGGGCTTCGTCGTACTCATACAGGGAGACATTCTCAAACGTACCGTCCCCCCAGGCCGCCACCTCAGCAGAACGATTCCCACGATCATCATAGGCGGAGCGCGTCTCTTTCACGAGATCGCCTCGCGCATCCTGCACCACCTCGGCGATCCGCCTACCGGCCTGGTCATAGCGATAGCTGAATTTGAGCGGCCACAAACCCTGAGTTGTCTCCAGGCCGGCTTGAATTCGATCGATGAGGCGCCCGCTTGGATCGTATCGATCTGTTTGTACCAGCAGGCTTTCTCTGGTTTCGACGGACTGGACAGGACCCAGCAGCCCGTCTTCCTCCCGATCGGAGGGTTCCGCGGCGAAGGACGGGATGCCGGAGCAGAAAATGAGAAGCGGGAGAAGCAGTAGGATACAGACAACTGCCCTGTGGACGGCCCGATCATGGAAGTATGTCCTACCGGCCCGATCAGACGAGACGCACGATAGTGCTCGTACGAGCCGGTCCGCCGGCATTTCAGTCGACAGAAGCCAACGACCCGAGAATGTGATACCCGCCATCGACGTAGATCACCTCTCCGGTGATGCCGCGCCCCAAAGGACTCACCAGGAATAGGGCCGTATCGCCGACCTCGCCCTGCTCCGTCGCGCGCCGCAGCGGAGCGAACATGCGATGATGATCGACCATCTTACTGATACCGGACACCCCGCGCGCCGCCAATGTCTTGATCGGCCCGGCGGAGACGGCATTAACCCGGATGTTCTTCGGCCCCAGATCGTGGGCGAGGTAGCGGACCGTGGCCTCGAGCGCCGCCTTGGCCACGCCCATGACATTGTAGTGCGGCACCACCCGCTCGCTGCCGAGATAGGTCAACGTCACGACTGATCCACCTTCCGTCATCAGCGGCATCGCCGCACGCGTGACAGCCACAAGTGAGTAGGCGCTGACATCAAGAGCGGTCGCAAATCCCTGACGGGTCGTATTCACGAATTCTCCGGTGAGCTCTTCCCTCGGAGCAAAGGCCAGGGAATGCACCAGAAAGTCCAACCGCCCCAGCTTCTCAGCGGCCTGTTTCATCATTGCATCGATCTGACCGTCGTCTCCGACATCACACACGCAAGCAGACGCGCCGGGCAGAGTCTGCACCAACTCCTCGACGTTTTCACGTAACCGTTCATTCTGGTAGCTGAACAGCATTTGCGCGCCTTCACGCGCCGCAGCCTGGGCAATCGCCCAGGCGATACTGTGTTTGTTCGCGACACCGATGATCAGCCCCTTTTTCCCTTCTAACAACATACCGGCTCATGCTCCTTCAATGAAATGACGCCCGCCAAGGGGCTGACCATACCATGATTTACCCCGGGAATGAATCGCACCTTAGCCCTGAATGCGCGCAATAACTTTTCGCCTCTGATGACAGGCCGCGGACAGCCCCGTCACTCTGCCAACGTCGCGCGCCCGCATCTGTTCGCTAACGGCATTCACAACTTCTTTCTCACGTCCTTCCACTCTTTCGCCGCCCTGGCCTTTCGCGGCATCTCGCCCTTAGCTAGTTCCGGGACCACCACCACTTCGAATCGATGCTGCAACAAGAGGTCTGCGGCCGACTTCGTGCGGACGATGCCGGTTTTCAGGCTCGCCCAGCCGGCCTGTTTGAAGGCCTCAAGCGTCGCGCTCAGCCCTTCTGACGACGGCGCCACAAAGCCGGGCGGAAACTTGTGCCACTCCAACCATCGACGCACATCCCTGATCGCGGCGGTCTCCATCGTCGACTGTTCGCCGCCTCTCACATAGACCACGTTGTAGTAATACTGGGTCAGTCGCGAGATTTCGTCGGCTGCATCCGGCTCAGGTTGCACGGATGCTTCAGCCGCCGTGCCGGTCGAGTCAGGAGCTGCCGGCTGAATCAATGCCGCCAGTTCAACGAGAATGATCGGACGCCGGCGCTCCCACACACAAAGCGTCGCGTCACGTTTCTCCGCCCCAACCGGTGCCGCGTCATCGACCGCGACCGTCATGACATAGGTACCCCGCATCTTCGCCAGGTAATCGAACGACGCATGTCCGCTCTCATTAGTCTTCGCCGTCGCTACCGGCTTGCCGTCTACCGACAGGTGCAAGCCGACGCCGCCCCATTGGGAACTTCCACCTGCAGCTTTCCCGCCGAGTTGAGCCTCGATGCGGACCGAGTGATTCGGCAGCGTCAACGCATCATGCACGGTCAGGATACCCTGAACCTTCTCGGCAGCCTCGCCGTTGCCCACTATGGACCAGCCGAAAAGCAGCAGCAGGAGATAGGTGCGTAACCCGAGACGAAGCCATTCTGCCATGATACGATCCACGCTCCCTTTCTGATGACAGGCGGCTTGGTTAGGCGAGGAGGCCGCGATCACGGCTGACGGTGAGATAGGTATCTCCCATACAAAACAGCACCAGTCCGATCAACGGGACGAGAGCAAACGAGAATACCGTCACCCAGAGGACACTCAGCAGTAATCCGGCCAGAAGCAGAGGAACGCCGCGTTTTTCTCCGATGTACAGATGCCCGAGCCCCGGCAATAGAGAAAGCGCGACGGCACGGCAAGCATGAGAGGTTTTTTCCAGCGGGTCCATGTCGTGCGGAAAAACTGCATTGTTGCGCAATACGCTCACGTATGCGCCGTAGCCGTTGTATAAGAGTCAGCAGAATGCGCTAAACGGTCGTTCGGCAAGTCCGCAGCAAACAAAGAATCTACTCACGCCGCATGGCGACTCTCTGAGCGCCGAGAGCAAGCCGCTGGCGGACGGTTCCTGCGCTGTGCTAGGCCTTCAACGCCGCCAGTACCTCATCGACATGACCGGGCACCTTCACCTTCCGGAAGAGGGCCTTGATCCGCCCCGCGGCATCGATTACAAACGTGCTCCGCTCGATACCGAGGTACTTCCGGCCATACATACTCTTCTCTTTATACACTCCGTAGGCCTTGCAGACCTCGGCCTCTTCGTCGCTCAACAACGCAAAGGGCAGGCCGTACTTGGCGATAAATTTCTGGTGCGAGCCTTTTCCGTCCTTACTGACTCCAAGCACCACCGCCCCGGCCTTTTTGATCGGCACAAGGGAGTCCCGAAAATCGCACGCCTCTTTCGTACAGCCCGAGGTATCGTCCTTGGGATAGAAATAGAGCACCACCTGCTTGCCCTTGAGGCTCTTCAGTGTCACGGTGGAGCCGTCCTGGTCCGGCAAGGAGAAATCCGGCGCCTTCGCCCCCACCCCTAATTCGTCGGCCATGTGTCAGTCCTCTCTACTCTCCAACAACGCAGTCCCTATCATCCGGTCAGCGCGGCCCACTGCCGATCACCGGTCGTTGTGTCCCATAGGGATGTTCCCGGGACGGCCCTTTTTGTGCCTGGGGACTCCCAAAAGGGCGCAGGGCCGGAGAATCCCAGATCACCTTGTCTCCGGGAGCCAAATTCGCCGCCTCGATAAATTCCTGACGGGCCTGCTCCGTTTGCCCCAAAGCGTTCAAGGCAAGGGCATAATTGTAATGAGCTTGTCCTGAATCCGGGGCGGCTTTGATGACCTGGCCGAAAAAGGTCTTGGCCTCCGCGACCTGGCCGGCCAGATACGCTTGCACTCCCTGATTGTTCAGGGCAATGGCGTCCGTCTTGGCCCCATAGGCCAACTCCAAAGGAACCAACGGCTGCGGTTTGGAATGGGTGCAGGCCGCCATCGACACCACTATCACGCAGAAAACGAACCATATACCTCTCATCGCACAACCTCGTCGGAATCGCCCGCCATGCCGAATCAAGGCCTGGCGCGCTTCTTTTGTTCTTCTTGAACTGTCTTGCGATACATCACATCCCATTCCGGACTTCCCTCCACGATTTGTCGGGAGTAGGAAGCCAGTTTGGTCCGCACTCTCTTGTCGATCTCCGCTTCCAGCAACAACTCTGCGGCCACCACCCGCTTGATCTCGCGCAACACCTTGCCATCGTCTTCAGTCAACCGACACTGCGGATTCTTCTTCAGGGCGCCCAGAACGAGGTGGGCAAGATGGCTGGCTTTGTCGTCGCTGATCATGAAATCGGCTCCACCGCTCGTGACCTATAGAATGATGCCACGTTCACGCACCAGCTTCTGCTTGATCATCGTGAACATCTTCTGGTAATCGACCTGTCCCTGCTCGATCTGCCGTTCATAGGGTTGCATCATCCGGCGCACTTCGGCATTGAGGCGATCTTCGACTCCGAGTTCCTCCGTCATCGTCTGTTCCAACGCATCCCTTAGCGCCTTCCGATCCCCCGTGACCTCCAGGTACCCCAGTTCATGAAGGCGTGCGATCACTGATTCCGACATGTGGTGGATCCGCTCTTTTGCCAGCCTCATCGCCAAACACTCCCTGCCGACAGATCATTGCCGCTTACAGGACGATCTCCCTGATCCTATCCGACCGACGACCCCTGTTCAATCCGTTCAACCCGAATCGTGCTGGCATTCATCGCCTGCCGCAGGGTCGCCGCGTCTCCCACGACACGACCGACCACATTGACCCGGTCTGCCGGAACGGGATCAGCGCCCATGCTCATCGGCGTACGCCCGAAAAAAATCGCCAATACCTGGCCAGCGCCCCAGAAGGCCACGTCGCCGACTTTGACTTGCGTCGTCGCTGTCTCGCGATGGTCCTTCACACCGGGAATTTTAAAATAGAACTCTTCGCCCCAGACATTCAATGGTCCTTCGGCGGGTAGCGCCCGGTAGAGTTCTTCAGCCGTTCTCGTGCCTTTCAACTCTGCCTCCAACTGTATCCCGCCGACCTTGATTCGAATACGTTTCGCCGATCCGTTCGTGGTCATATGCCCTCATTTACACCGTGATACACCGCACAACTCGCGCGCACGAAACTCCGCACCAGTCGCGGACTCTAACTTGTTTATCCCTTGAAATCAAGGCTACAATCCCGGCTGAGGGAGATCGCGACCGGCATTATGTTGACCTCGACATTCGTCCATCTGAACGGAATCGGCCCGGCTACGGAACGACGCCTCTGGGAAGGAGGCATCGCCGACTGGACGACCTTTCGCCGTGAGCCGACACTCCCCGGCATCTCACCCTCACGAAAAATCCTGTACGATACCGATCTCGCCTCGGCGCAGGAACAGCTGGACCGCCGCAATGCCCGGTACTTTGCCGACTGCCTGCATACCCGCGACCACTGGCGACTGTTCCCCACCTTCGGCGCGCGGGCACTCTATCTGGACATCGAAACGACCGGACTGTCCGCGCACGAGGGACAAGTGACCATTGTCGGCCTCTATCGCCAGGGTCGACTGCGTACCCTGGTCGGCGGAGACGACTTGACTCTCGGGGCCATTCAGGAAGAGCTCGATCAAGCCGACTTACTGATCACATTTTTCGGCAGCGTGTTTGATATCCCCTATCTACAAACCTGTTTCAAGGGCCTGCGGATGTCGATTCCTCACTTCGACCTCTGTTTCGCCGCGAGACGCGTGGGCCTGCAGGGAGGCCTCAAGCACATCGAACGCGAGCTGGACATCGCGCGGGATGCGGATCTGCTGACACTCGATGGCATGGAAGCTGTTCGGCTGTGGCACCAGTACCGCGCAGGCGACGAAACGGCGCTGGATCAACTCATCCGCTATAATGCTGCCGACGCCAGAAACCTTGAGCCATTAGCGGAGTGGTTGTATGAACGGCTCGCCCTGCGCTACGGTCCGCCGCCACTGACGCCCATTAGGTAACGTGAGCAGACAGCAGAACAGATGGACATGGACCGGGTTCGGGCAGACAGACCGGGGGTTGGTTCGTCCCACGAATCAGGACACCTTCCTCGTCGACAATCCACATCGACTGTGGGCCGTGGCGGACGGGATGGGAGGCCACCCGGGGGGAGATGTGGCCAGCCGGCTCGTGATGGACTCCCTCGCCGGACTAGCGCCGACTCTCGAAAGCATGGCATCGCACTCCGCCGTTCACGAAGAAGAGTGCGTCGCCTCCCATCTTAAAACCATGGCGGAGCAGGCCCATGCCTCCATCCTTGCCCATGCCGCTCGCCATCCGCCGTTACGCGGCATGGGAACGACCCTCGTGATGGCCCATCTCCTGCCGCTGGCTACCGCACGCCTTCTGGTACTGAACGTCGGCGACAGCCGGGCCTACCGGATCAGAGCCGGCACCCTCACGCAACTGACTCGGGACCACACGCTGATTGAAGAACTAATCCGTGATGGACGCCTCACACCTGCGCAGGCCGCGCGCCACCCGGATCGCCATGTGTTGACCCGCGCCATGGGCCTTGCCCCTCATCTGGAAAGTGACTTGTTCTTCTGCGATTTTCTCGATGGAGACCTCCTGTTGCTCTGCTCGGACGGCCTCACAAAAATGTTGACCGATGAACGCATTCTGCAGACTGTCATCTCCCACGGGAGCAACCCTCCACTTGCCACCCAAACCCTCATTAAAACGGCGCTGGATGCGGGGGGGATCGACAACGTCACGGTGGTGGCTTGCACCATTACAGAGATACCCGATCAGGGAAATATTCATTGACACCAACTCGAGGCACCAGGTAGCCTCGCATAATGGTCGCCTCGTAAAATCACGAGGCTTTCGTCCACATAGTTACCTATATACCCTATGCACTTTCAGCCCATTGAACGTCGATCCCGCCAGGCCCTGTTGCTGCACTGCCTCTTCATCTGTTCCCTCCTCAGCATTCTGAGTGGTTCCCTTGCAGCAGCCTCGGAGCCACTCGATGCAGAAGCCACGCTGCGCCTCATCGTGCAAGCCAATGCCGAGCGTGATCTGCCCACCATGTCGAAGTATATGTCTCACGACGCCGACGCCGTCGGCTACACGATTGACGGACATAAATACGTAGGATGGGCGGCGTTGGCTGCCGACATGCACACCGAGTTTACCTCGGTCGCCAGGCTAGAGCTTCCCATCACCTACCTGCAATTCTGGCGCAAAGGTGATGTCGCCTGGTTCGCGATGGAACTTGATTACATTCGTTATCTCAACGCAACGGACCTGACCCAACGCATGGTGCTTCCACTGCGTGAGACAGGGGTGATGGAGCGACGGGACGGCACCTGGATCCTCGTGACCTGGCACGAATCCACCCGACAGCCCGACACCGGAATGGGGATTGCCCTGGCCGACCCCGGCACCTTAGTGCGCCGCGTGTCAGACAATCAGGCGCCAGGACTGAATGGCACCGACTTGAGCGGCGAATGGGAAGTCACTGAAGTCGAAGACAATAAGAAATACATCGCCACGTTGGATGTCCATGGCAACGGTCCCTACACCTGGCAAGAGGGACAATTCACCACGACCAGCTTCAGCGATCGGCGCTGGCTGGGTACCTGGAGACAGACCGGCAATGATCGCGAAGGCGCGTTTGAAGTCGTACTTTCTGAGAATGGCACCGAAGCCAAGGGAATCTGGTGGTACGTGCGTGTCGGCACCAGAGACAATATTCCGCCCCGACAACATGGCGGTACTTACTTGTGGAAAAGACTGACTCCGCCCCCGCCGGCTCCCTAACGGATGGGCCGATTTTCCAGACATTGATTCCTACACACTCACGGACGGCCGGTCTGTTACAACGAGGAGGGGCTATGAATCGTGTGCTGCTATCGATGGTCATGCTGATGATGGTCACCAGTACGGTTTATGCCGACGGTAGCCATGATCACCATGCCATACCAACCATGCCGAGTTTGGGCGACACTAAGATTGCCATTGATGACCACACGGTCACTCTCACATTCGGTCCGATCGATCTACCGACCGGTCATGACGGCGATCTGGCCTCGAGCATGCCCAAGAAGGTCTTCCAGTTGCCGGACGATACCTACATGATCGGCTATAAGTCGGAGGTCTTCACGAAAGACGGCCAGCCTCTGCCCAAGAACTACCTCCATCATATCCTCATGCTGAACAACGACAAGCCGAGCGTGTCATGCGACGGCGAGCCGTTGTTCTTCGCCGGTGCCGGGTTGGAAATGACGGAAGCACGTTTTCCGGACGGGTACGGGGTGAAGCTGGGAAAGGGGCAAAATCTCATGTCCGTCGTGGCGTTCTACCATAAGGCTCCGCCGACAAAGGACGTGATGGCGCGTTTCACGATGTATGTCGCCCCGAAAGGCACGAAAGTGCAAGAACTGGATGTCTACCAGGTCGGAGTCAATATTGTCTGCTACAGCAAGTTCGCCCAGCGTGGCGCGGACCAGACCGATGAAGGCATTGAAATCAAGTCCGGAGTCTCCGTCCTGTCGGCCCCTCTGAAATTCAATATGGACGGTTGTGTCAAATTCGCCTATCCCCATGGCCACGATGAGCTGCTGATGGTGGCGCTGGAAAACAAAACCGCTCAAAAAACTCTCTTGCGAACGGTCCCCGAAGTGGATGCCGACGGCACGTTTCGTGACTTTCGTCCTCATCAGGTGTATCGGGATGACAAAGGATTCACGGTGACCAAACAAGATGACTATGAAATGGTAATGGTTCACCATCACCCGCTTCAAAACCACAATATTCACCATGGGATGGGAAACTATCTGCTCTATATGACCTCCGGTGTTTGCCCGAAGTCTGACCACACCGCCTCAGCCCGCTAAGCAAGGGAATCCCTCGCCCACCGCGGTCGAGCGACGCCGTGGGCATCCCCCTCCCTCCCTGAGCTGTCTGGGCGTCGACCAGCCGACGAACGCCACGCCCCAAACACCTTAACGACAATTCCACCTAATCCCACAGGTGTGATCATTTTTGACTCGCTCAGCAAGGTTGCATTCCCCTACTGAAGTAAACGCGCCCCCTCAGGCAGCGGGCTGGGATTCTCAGTTGGGTGTATGATATTGAACCAGTCATGCACTTCAACCGACCCCCTAAGGACAAAATTGTTCCTCTGACAGCTTGCGTATGCACATCACTGTGCGCTGTTGCAGTCCTGGGCGCCTGCCAGACGGTATCGAAGCAGGATGATCGCACCACTGCAAAGAAACCATGAAATCGTCCATGTCGCTGTCTGAACCATCCCTCAACATCCTTCTCATAAACGAACAACCGGATGAAATAAAGCTGGTGACCTCCAGCCTAAGAGGATTTTTCCCAGGCTGCCGAATCGAAGCCGGCTACTCATCGGAGGAAGCCCTGACATTCGGCTACCAGGGCGAATGGCAGATCATTCTCATCGATCAAGACTTGCGCCCTGAATGTGGTCTTGACATTCTTTCCCGACTTCGGCGCAACGCTCCCTATGCGGCCATCATCCTCCAAACCAATGACAGCGATTCCCAGACCGCTGTCCGGGCGCTGCAAAACGGCGCCGACTTCCTCCTGTTCAAACGGTCACCCGCGTTTATCACCGAGTTGTTGTTTTCCGTGCAGGAGGCGGTTGAAAAGCGCGACCTCCAGATGAAATTGGACCACACTTTTCAACGGCACCAACGGTTCATCGAAACGCTGAGCGAC
>JBEIQG010000216.1:0-6036 GCA_040376625.1 Nitrospira sp.
GAGCATACCGATAGAGGCTACTTAACGACCACATCGGCCTCGACGTCTTTCGCACAGCGAAAGCCGACCGTTATGTCATGCCGCCACGGTTTTGCCTGGAATCGCTTCGACGAACGCACGTTTCGTTTAGTCTCTCTCCAGGAGCCGCCACGAATCACGCGCTGCTCTCCCTGATCAGGCCCTTTCGGATCACGATACGGAGAACCCCGATAAGCATTCTCGTCGTAAAAATCCGCGACCCACTCCCCCACGTTGCCCGTCATATCGTAGATTCCGTAGGGACTACGACCCGGCTCGAACGACCCCGGGGGAGCCAGGTAACGAAATCCATCCTCATTTCCATCAATGTTCGCGTATCCCACCACAAACTCATCACCCCAGGCATAGCGGCGTTTCCCCTCTCCGCGAGCGGCCTTCTCCCACTCCGCTTCCGTTGGCAACCGCTTGCCGGCCCATTTGCAGTAGGCCTCCGCATCATCCCATGTCACAGCGATCATCGAATATTCGGGTTTCAGCAATTTGGCAGGATCCTCTTCAAACACCTCAATCTTTCGCTTGACTCGCTTTGTCATCTTGGCAAAGCGATCATAGGCATCCTGCGTGACCTCGTGCCTATCCATAAAATACGACTTCAAATAGACCTGATGCTCAGGCTTTTCATCTGGATCACTATCGTTGTCCCGGCTACCCATCACAAACGGCCCCTCAGACACCTGCACCATCTCACGACCGTCATCGCCGACAAGCGTCTTGTACATCGAGAAGTCCTGTACTGCCGCCGCGGCGACCGGCTTGACCTCAGTGGTAATCGACAGTGCCAGCTGACGCATCTGTTTGGCCTTATAGGATTCATAGACTAAGCCGCCAATCATCAGGATAAACGACCCGAATACGAAGATAATCGACCCGATCAATACACCCCTGTTTTCCATTGGGTTACTCGCACCTCATGATTTGGTGACCGCAGAGTGCGCCGCAGCTGCGTCATCACCCGTTTCCAACGCTGCGGCTTTTCGCGCCGCACGGATGTCCAACAACATGGAGATCTGCACGCCGAGGAATCCACCCATCGCCGCGCCGGCTCCCGCCCCGAACGAGATTTTTTCGAACCCGGCGACCAACCACGCCAACAGTCCTCCCAGCACCGTCCCGACCAAAATGCTGACCAGGAATCGGCGCCCACCGAGAAAACCAACCACCGCGCCAAGCGCCAAACCCAGTCCGGACGCCAAAGGGATGGACGAACCGCCCAAAATAGTCCCAATTAGTGCACCGACCGTCCCCATGACCACGACACCGAATACGACATCGAACAACGCGCTGGTCGAGGGTTGCCTCATAGCTGACATGAAGACCTCATCGTTGCCGCAAACGCGCAGCCACTCACTTGGCCCCGCTCACCGTAACCGGGCCGAAATCGATCTCGACTCCGGGACCGGCAAATAGCGAGATCCCCCAGGCTTTCTCAGCAGGTTCATGCTTGTGAATACGCTTGAAGTCCACGTATACATTCACTCGTTCTTCGATCCATTCCCCGACCGGAAGCACACCGCTCTGCACAACCAACTCAGATCCGCTGAACATCCCGCCTTCAACAAACGTCCCCTCCGGCTTTCCTGCACTCCAGATGTACTTCGTAAACACCGGAATAAACATCAGATCAGTGTCCAGGGAGGCATAGAGTGCCGCAATCGGCTCCGAACCGGCTGGTGCCTTATGAAGACGCCACCGCCAAGTCAGTACCGGGTAGACCTTCGGATCCCAGTCGATTTTGCGTTTCTTCACTCGCTGCCCTGCATCCTTGGCGGCGAGAAATTTCTTTCCGTCCTGCGACTGGATCTTATAGGCATCGCGCCCCTTGGCCTGACTGCGCTGGTTTTCATGCTGCCAATCGATCGGAAACCCGTCCTGATCCGCCGACTGAAAATCCTCCAGCACCAACACCCCCGCCTCACTTGCAGAGGCCGGAGCATTCAATCCTCCCACACCGCACACTCCCACCAAACCCAACAACCCGATCGCCGCAACAAACATCCTCGTAGCCATCTCACATTTCCTCATCAACGTGCCTATCCCTCATGAGACGGAGAGGGCAGAAAGCCTGCCTCCTTCTCCGCACTCACATCTTCGTGCATCACTGGCTGTTGCCCGCGCTGACAGACCCAGAACAGGAAAAACACTGCCCCCCAAAACAGGACCATGTTGATCGTGACCATTTTTGGCGGCAAACCCGAGCGATGGTGTGAACGCCCACGGAGACGTGTCCGGCATCAACTCGTTGACATGCCAGGCCAGCCGGCCGGAAGAGCGGATATACCCCATCAATCCCATCACCCAGGTAAACGCCGCCGCCAATCCGAACAAGCCGACCATCCCGCGAACCGAAATGTGGCCCCATTGCACAGGACCGTGAACCGTGGCCCCACGCAACATGCGCCGGTTCAGCAACAACCCTAGCGTAACCACCAGCAACGTTGTGACGGCTTGCGGACCAGACAGCCCGACCCGAAGACTGGCGGGAAGGTAAAATCCATAGATCGATAAACCGATGATGTGCGCCGTCCCGAAGCCGAACAGAGCCCCCAGGATGACATTTCCCGCTTTGGCCCATGAGATCGTCATCGTTCGATTGGCGCGTCGATAAAATATGTAGCTCAACGCCGTGATGCAAATCATCACGTTGACCGCTCCGTTCTTCGAGGACATGACACCATAGTTGCCAATGACCGGATGCTGCGCCCCACCCATGGCTTTGACTTCCGTCCCGGTCATCAGAATCGTGTGTGGCGTCAACCAGATAAACAGACACGCCGTCAGCGCGAGCAGGAGGTATTGATAGTAGGGCTGATAACGCTCACCGCCACGAATCCGTCCCATGCTCTGCCAGAGGTAGTAATTCACGCCAAGAAAGAGCGCACCGATCAACAACGCCTGCACCACAAAGAGCCAAGTCAGTAACCCGCCCATCATCGTGACGCCCATGCTCTGACTGTACGCATACACTGAACGCATCAGCCAATAACCGGCGAACGGCATCGGCAATAGGGCACAGACGGTCACAAACAAGAACACGTAGCCGACCCAATCGTAATAAGCCCGCTCTTCCTGACTCTTGCCTGAAAAGAACCGATAACAGGCGTAGGCCAGGACGACCGCGCCGCCCGACATGATGTCTGCAAGGAATCGATGCAGATTCAGGGGATTCCAGAGTGCCGAGCGGAGCAGATGCCAGGGATTCCCCAAATAACGTCCCTGCCCGTCGACTCCGGACGGCGCCATCATGAAGGCGGACCAGGCATTGGCCAATAACAGCAGCGAGGTGCCAAACACCACCGCAAGCAGGCCGATCGACAGGTGGACCCATTTCGATCCCGGCGCTGCCAAACGATCCCAACTGTAGTAGTACGCGATCGTCAGAAAGGTCGTTCCGACAAACACCAGCGCATAGAGGGGCATCATGACCTTGAAAGTGCCTCCCATGTACTGCATGAAGCTGGGATACAGTGTGATAAACATCGTCAGCATCACACTTCCCACCGCGGCAGTCACCGAAAGTGCGAGCAGCGCCACTTTCAGCAGATCTTGCGCTAACCCGTCATAACGCACAGCCATGGCGGGATTCCTCGCGACCAATCCCAAAAATTCGAGGAGGACGCAAAAGATCGGCAGGGCCAGGACGAACCCCCCAAAATACGTGTGCTGCTGGATAACAAACCACATCAACAACCGGCTATCGAGTGACCCGACTTGGGGGTAATGGTTCTCATTCGCCGTGGGGGCCGAAGGACCGTCCGGCACGCCTGGCGTATTGAAATACACATCCGTGGAGGGGTCTGCAGCCACGAGCTGGGGCGGACTCACCAGCAGCACACTCGCGCCCAACAGCAAGCCGCACAGGAACAATAGGGTCACGGAGGGAAACGGAAGGCATTTGATCATGACGACGCTCTCTGGCTGCTCTTCTCAAATACAGCCGCAGATCCAGTCAATGCCGTACCAGCAATAGGTTCGCGGGACTTGCCGAGAATGCCCATGACGAATGGGCAGCGCAATAACGCGCTGGGCACTCCTCCAGGCTGACGGTTTTCTATATCCCGCCGATGACCCAGGTAATAGCAGTACAGCGCCATCACGCCACCGACGAGGCCGGCGACGCCAGCGAAGAGTCCGGGAGAACCCATCGGCTGCTTTAATACGTACAGACAACCGCCGACCAACACCAGATAGTAGGTTAAGGCGAAGGCCAGCCCGGGCCACCACCAAAACTTCGCCAATTCACTCCAGCGGGTCGAGGACAAACCAACCATCCAACCTGCCCCGTTTCCTTGTCCGGCGAAAAACGCCAGAAGACCGACTGTTCCCGCCGCCATCGTCGCGACAGCGCCTTGTGCCAGCACGGCCATATCACCGCTGAGGAGCGCAGCCAAGAGCAGCGAGAGACTCATGCAACTGACAACCCCTGCCGTCATCCACCCGGCCAGCGCCGGCGTCACTCGTCCCAACAGGGCACGGAGCTCCTTGCCATCAGGAAACGTGATGAACGGCCGCCCGCTGGCTTCAAGCCACCGGACGTACCCGATCTCAAATGCATCGCGCGCCACCGCGGTACTGGGAATAATCATCGCCATCATGGCCGGGCCATCGGGATGTAGGGAATAGTCATATCCAACCAGCCAGAGTAGCGCCAGCACGAGCAGCGACAACTGCACGCCATACACAAACCCGATCCACACGAAAATCCATCCGATACGACGAGCCCCATCCGCGCTCACTAGTTGCGCAAATGAGACCCCTCGACCGACGCGATAGGCACAGATCGCCGTCACCAGCGACACCAGGCCACTTAGGAGCAGCAGCGTCACCGGTTCTGCCAACGACATGCCGTGCTTCGCCGTCCGGTACACCCCAAACGCCACCAGTCCCGGGACAAACATGACTAGACGCTTTTTTGTTCGCACCGACTCTTCGGTGACGGCCAGCGTCAAGCTTGGAAGAACTCGTAATGCCAATCGGTGCAACATGTTGTCAGTCGCCAAGCACAATGACACGGGACGCGGAAACGACGCCAAGGACTCTGCGCAGAGTCGCCTTAGGAGTTACGCATCGTCGCGCTGCGCCGCCATGCCGAAATATCGCGCCTTCACTTCTTCCATCAGAGCGACGGTTACGCGGGACTCTCCGCGGTCCACCGCCGTTCGTTCCAACTCAACCCGCGCCATGGCGCGAACCGGCGCCGGCACATTGGCGAGGCGCTGTTCCGCCTCAGGATCCCAGGAAACCACATCGCCCGTTTTCGCCAGATCGATCAGATCGTAGGTAACTACTCGTTGCCGCCTGGCCCGAGCAAACCCCTCCACCAGTTCACGCAGCACCGGCACTGCATATGGCGGAACACGATCCAGCCGATGTCGGGCATCATCAGTCCACATCAGGCGATCGATCAGACCATCGGCCTGTCCCACCGGCACATCGACTCCGACCACCCACCGGCAGGGCCGACATTCCGAGCGGACAAACCAGGTGGGATCGCCGTCATAGGAGATGCGCTCCTCAACTCCCTCGGTATGCATCCATCCACCGCATCCGCACACAAGCATATCGGCCCTCAGCGCTTAATCTCCGCTCGGTGTTCTTACCCGATTTTCCCGGGATAGAGGATATACAACATGGCATAGGTAAAGGTTCCGGTCAGAAAGAGGATGCAGTAGACAATCATCGTGAAACGGCCGAGGGCGCGGTGCCGCTGCCCGCCATCAGGCCAGATCCGTTGAATGCCCATCTCCACTGCAAATACGATCGCGACCAAGGTGAGAAACCCGATATAGACTTCCAGCTTTCGCATGGAAAACCCGGCAGACATGACGCGTGTTCCGAATAACAGCATCACCACAGCCAGGAGCACCGCAAAGATCAGACTCACCTTTTTCCACGATGTAAGCAGTCGAGCTGCACTCAGTACTCGTGCGCCGCCCAGGAATTGCTGAGACCGGAACCCCAGCACGATCATGTACACAGCCATGACCAACCCGATGATCA
>JBEIQG010000144.1:0-9657 GCA_040376625.1 Nitrospira sp.
TACGCTAAAATTTCCGTGACGACGCCCGAGCCGACGGTTTTGCCGCCCTCTCGAACCGCAAACCGCAATCCCTGATCCATGGCGATCGGACTGATCAACTCACCCGTGACCGTCACATTGTCCCCCGGCATCACCATCTCCACGCCCGGCGTCAGCGTCACGATCCCCGTCACGTCCGTCGTCCGGAAGTAGAACTGCGGCCGGTAGCCGTTGAAGAACGGCGTATGACGCCCGCCTTCCTCCTTGGTCAACACATAAATCTCGGCCTTGAACTTCGTGTGCGGCGTGATGCTCTTCGGCTTCGCCAACACCATGCCCCGCTCCACATCCTCTTTCTTCGTGCCGCGCAACAAGACGCCGATGTTATCGCCCGCTTGGCCCTCATCGAGCACCTTGCGGAACATTTCCACGCCCGTCACGATGGTCGTCTGCGTGGGCCGCAAGCCGACGATCTCAATTTCGTCGCCGACCTTCACGATCCCCTTCTCGCATCGGCCCGTCACGACCGTGCCGCGTCCGCTGATCGTGAATACGTCTTCGATCGGCATCAGGAACGGCTTATCAATGGCCCGGGTCGGCGTCGGGATGTAGGTATCGACGGCTTCGAGCAACTTCAGAATGGACGGCACGCCCAACGGACCCTGATCGCCCTCGACCGCTTTCAGCGCCGACCCCTGCACGATCGGAATCTTATCGCCCGGGAAGTCGTACTTCGTCAGCAACTCTCGCACCTCGAGTTCGACCAATTCCAACAATTCCTTGTCATCAACCTTATCCGCCTTATTCAGAAACACCACGATGTAGGGGACGCCGACCTGGCGCGCCAACAAAATGTGCTCCCGCGTCTGCGGCATCGGGCCATCGGCGGCACTCACTACCAGGATCGCTCCGTCCATCTGCGCGGCGCCCGTAATCATGTTCTTCACATAGTCGGCGTGGCCCGGGCAGTCAACGTGCGCATAGTGCCGGTTGTCCGTCTCATACTCGACGTGGCTGATCGCGATCGTCATGATCTTGCTGGCATCCCGGCGCCCCTGACTCTCGCTCGCCTTCGCCACTTCGTCATAGCTCACGAATTTCGCCATCCCGCGATCCGAGCAGATCTTGGTCAGCGCACTCGTCAGCGTCGTCTTGCCATGGTCCACGTGCCCGATCGTCCCGATGTTCACGTGGGGCTTTCGTCGCTCAAACTTCGCCTTCGCCATGATTCACTCCTTTTCTCAGAACTCTGTTGTCCCAAATACCAAGACCGTATATTCCGGCTCTCAAGCGACAGACAGGATGCTGACCGGACAAGCCTGACTGTGGAGCCCACGACGCGAATCGAACGCGTGACCTCGTCCTTACCAAGGACGTGCTCTGCCAACTGAGCTACGTGGGCACTGAACTCACGATCTTGGTCCACCCTCACACGCTTTGTCCGCACCCGCGGTAGAGCACACTGGAATTGGAGCGGGCGATGGGATTTGAACCCACGACAGCCAGCTTGGAAGGCTGGAACTCTACCACTGAGCTACGCCCGCCCACCGTGCCCCGACCAACTTTCCACCGATCCGACAGCAAGCCGTTGCACCACACACCTGCGCATCGCCGGATCGCGACTCTCTTCAGTTACCCAACCGGACGCACCGGCATCACGTGCAGTTCACTCAACAACACTCAGTTTGGTGGGCAGGCAAGGATTCGAACCTTGGAAGCCATAAGGCAGCAGATTTACAGTCTGCCCCCTTTGTCCACTTGGGTACCTGCCCGCTAGGCACGCGTTACCAAACTCAAGCAAATATTATTTATTTCAAATAAATCCCGAACCAGAGCCACTTCATTCCTCCAGGGAAGGAAGAATGAAAGTAAGCCCCACCATGCACAGCTCCCCAGCAAAACAACAGAGCTGGAGCGCTGATAAAATGAGGATTGACCTGGCTTCGAAAGCAGCCGAGTTTATTTGCGACGAGTTCCATTGTCAAGGGGGTATGTTCTATGCAGGAACAATTCTATGGTGCAGTCGCTGCTTCACAGGCTCCACGGGAGGCAGGGACCACCCTCCCTCGCGTCAATACCTGATGGGCCTGCCGAATCATGTCCGCCGAACTGCCTAACACTTCCTTCATGAGTAACAAGAGCTCCGGAGCAGACAGCCGAAAGTCCGGCGCCAGAAATCGCTTGCGTGCCATCGCTTTTTCAGCTGGATCCTCCGGCTCGTAGTATCCACTCAGGCTTGCATTCTGCTCTGCCTGACTGAGCCGGGCGATCCAAGCCGGAACATTCAAGGACCGGCCGGATGCTCGAAGATCACGCTCCCCCTTTTTCTGCACTTCAAGCTGGGTCCAAATCGCCCATCCCACAAACACCGCCCAGGTCTCATTCAGCGCTTCCCACGACTCCGCTTCGCTCAGAAAGCGCTCGTCTTTCAGATCCTTCTTTTGGAGCACCGGCGTGATGAGGACCTGCTGATAGCGGCACCGTTGTTGCTCGCGGGCGAATGCCATAAACGACGCGTGAGCGGCTGATGGCGCAGGCTCTTGCTCGAGAAAATCCATGTAGGCATGAAACAATTCGTGATAGAGCGTCTCCAACTCCTTGTGCGTCAATCGAGCCAATGGACGCAGAGTGCTTCCCGCAGCATTCAGAGAGAGCGACCGATCCAATACCATGCGATGCTCAGACGGGTGATACTCGGCGGCAAACGCGTGCAGATCCTCAAACTCAACCGCCACAAACTGCGCTGGAATTTGCTCGAGGAACCGAGTGGGAAGATGGAGAGCTTTCGCTTCCGCCACCAATGCCCCCCAGAGGCGCGAGGAGTCCGACGATGGTACGGACGTCTCTGCTCTTGCCTGGCCGAAGACCAGAAGTCCCAGCAGAAGTCCCGCGGCCATCACGGGGAACACAGCTCCCAACCAAACGCTATGGACGTGCACCCGACGCATGTTCACCCTAAATCATAGAATGGACTAGGCAGCTCAAACCAGAGTTATACGGTGGGAACGATCGACCTAGACGTACCGATCATGCTCGCGCCCCCATTCATGTCCATGGCTTTCTTCGACCAAAGCCAATGTTTCAAACAGACGGGGCGACACGTGATCCAGAAATCGCGATGGTTTGGATAACAACATACCGGAACTCCGGTCATAGACATTGATCGGATAGGTCAAGAACAGGTAGCGCTTCGCCCGAGTCACTGCGACGTACAGTAGTCGTCGCTCCTCTTCCAACTCTTCATCGGTGTTGAAGGAAAACACAGAGGGGAACTTCCCGTCCACAACCCACAATAAAAATACGCACTGCCATTCCAAACCCTTGGCGGAATGTATCGTAGAAAGCACCACCTGCTCGTCTTCCCGCCCCGACGGTTCCACGCCCACCGCGCTGCCGTCCGGCGGTGCCAACGCCAAATCAGCCAGGAACTCAGTCAACCCGGGATAACTTTCGGCAATAGTGTGCAAGTGGTCCAGATCCCGAATCCGCTTGGGATAGTCGTCATGATGATCTTTCAGGATCGGCAGATAATACTCATAGATCCGGTTAACCTGTTCGGTCGGACTCAGATCGTCACTCTTCGACAGGTTGTCGAGCACCACCCCCAACTCCTTCAACCCCTTGCCCGAGCGACCGCTACTGTCCCGTAACACCTGATACGGATCGTTCACCCGCACCATGGCCGCCACCAAGTCTTGTGCTTTTTTCGGCCCCACCCCTTCGACCAGCATGAGCACGCGATGCCAACTGACCGCATCCTGAGGGTTCACGACCACCCGCAAGTGGGCCAGGAGATCCTTGACATGGGCGGCCTCGATGAATTTGATTCCGCCCCGCTTCACAAACGGCAGCCCGCAACGCGACAGCTCGATTTCCAGATCGAAGGAGTGAAAGCTGGAACGAAAGAGGACCGCAATCTCACTCAACGGAATGCCTTCCTCACGCAGTTCCAGGATTTTCTGCGCCACAAATCGCGACTGCGCATTCTCCCCGGCCGCCTCCACCAGCGCCGGCAAGGGCCCATCCAACTTGCGCGTGAACAGATGCTTCGTATATTTCTCGGGAGCTTCCTGAATGATTTCGTTGGCCAGGCTCAGAATCGGCTGGGTGCTGCGGTAATTCTCCTCCAGCTTGTAGATCTTGGCGCCGGGGAACCAGGAGGGAAATTCCATGATGTTGCGGAACGTCGCGCCCCGAAACGCATAAATGGACTGAGAGTCGTCACCCACGACCATGACATTCTCGTGCGTGGCCGCCAGCTTCCGAATCAGTTCGGCCTGAAGACGATTCGTGTCCTGATACTCATCCACCAAAATGTAGCGGAATTGTTGTGAGATCGCCCGCCTGGTGGGCTCATCCTTTACCAACAAGTCCCGCAACAATACCAGCAAATCGTCATAGTCAAGGAGCTGGCGCTGGCGCTTCGCAGCCTGGTAGGCGCGCTGGAGTTTCCCCAGTGCCTCCAAATGGTCCGCAAAGTGGGAAAACTCGTCGAGGACGATCTCCTCTAATCCGCGCAACGTGTTCTCGCACTTACTGTAAATCTCAGCAATCGTTCCCTTCCGCGGGAATCGCTTATCTTTTTCGTTCAGGCCCAATTGGGCTCGCAAGAGGGCGATCAGATCTTCGGCATCGCCGCGATCCATAATCGTAAAGCCCGGTTCAACCCCGAGCACTCGCCCGTGGCGTCGGAGCAGCATGTTGGCGACCGAATGAAAGGTGCCGCCACAGACCCGCTGGCTACGCGATCCGATCAAAGCGCCGACACGCTCAAGCATCTCCTCGGAAGACTTTCGCGTGAAGGTCAGCAACAAGATGTGAGAGGGATCCACCCCGGAATCGATCAGATAGGCGACGCGATGCACCAGCGTCCGCGTCTTGCCGCTTCCCGCACCGGCAATGACAAGCGCAGGGCCCTCCGCTGCCGTGACAGCCGCATACTGCTGCGCGTTGAGTTCCTTGGCATAATCCAACGAGAACTTCCGGATAAGGTCTTGATCCGGCGTCCGTTTCAAAATGTAGGGTTTAACTTCTCGGTCCATGTTGGCATCCGGCTGGGCAGTGAGGCACATGACAGAAGCGGTCGGGCTGTATAACATACCACCGGACACCTTGCAAAGACAGCGCGCATGATCGCCCGGCTGAATTACGTTCGCTGAGATCAACACTTGGACCTTCAAATTGAGTTGTATATAATGCCTGACCAGCAGGGGACTTTTATGACGACCAGACTTCCTTCGTTCGCTCACCAGATGCAAACCGTGGCGGAACTCATGCTCGCGGTGGCAGGAGAGTCGGTCTCCGTCATCAAGCGGGCGGCTCCGGAACAGGCCTTGAAACTCAAACGCCAGGATGAGTGGACCATTTACCTCGAATTCCTGCGCGTCATGTTCAACTTGACCGACCGCGTATCGGTGCTGCACATCCCGCTTAAAGAGCAGCCGCAATTCATGGACAACTTGACCGACATGGTCATTGACCAACTCAAGAAAGCCCTCGAACCGGCCTTCGGAGCCGGGAGCGACCAGACGGAAATCGTGCTGACGATCGGAACGGCGGTGGCCGAAAGCCGACAGACCTATGAGCGCTACCGCTTTCTCGTCACAGAAGACAGTCCGGCCAAAAACGACATGTACCGTGACTTCAGTGATCGCGTCGCCGGTGCAGTCGGAGCTCCACGCAACCCAGGTGTAATCGCCGCAGCTACTCTCTGCGTCAGCGCAGTCATTCCGGCCCTCATCGGAATTTTCGAAGGGCAAGAGCCGCCCGTCGCTGCAGATGCGACAGCCAACCCGACTGCAACCGGGGGGAATGGCGCGCCTCGGGGAGCCACCGGCGCCGATATTAAGCTGGTGAGCGTCATGTCGAGCATCAAAGGCGAGGAGGTCGAGACGCGATGGGGCCTTCATCCGCGTTTCCGCCAGGACCTAACGCAAGAGGAGGCGAAACAACTGACGACGACTATGAATCGAGTCGCCAAGATTCTCGGAGAGCGCTACGCCACCGTCGCCTTTTCTGACCAGTGGGCTTCCTGGCACAAAGCCGGACACGCCTGACGCAGCATTCCGGAAGAGTGACCTTGTGGTCTCCTTCCTCACCCATCGATCACATTCCACGGAGGCGTCGTGCAAGCACCCGACCACATACAACCCCCTCAAGATACGGTTCCCCAAAGCCTGCATCGACTAGGCGAACTGGCCCGCAACCTGTGGTGGAGTTGGAACCAACCGGCACGTCAGCTGTTTGAGTCCATTGACCCCACGCTCTGGTTTCTCACTCATCACAACCCGGTTCAGCTGCTCTCCGGGGTGAAACCTGAACGCTTTGTAACCTTGGCCGGCGACCCGAATTTCGTCCGACAATACTCTGCTGTGTTACGCGCCTTCGACGAATATCTGAGTAATAAGAACACCTGGGCTGCGACCGAATTCCCCGCGCTCCAGAATTCTCCTATTGCCTACTTTTCAGCCGAGTTTGGACTCCACATTTCTATTCCCATCTATAGCGGCGGGCTCGGCATTCTTGCCGGAGACCATTGCAAAGAGGCCAGTGACCTGGGCATTCCTCTCGTCGGTATCGGCTTTATGTACCCCCAAGGATATTTCAAGCAGCGTATCAACCCGGAAGGATGGCAGGAAGCCACCTACGTGCCCTTCAATAGATACGATTCGCCGATTCACCAGGCCATGACGCCGACCGGCATCCCCTGCTCCATCAAGGTCGAGATCGGCCACCGTCAGGTTACGGTGCTGGTGTGGCAAGTACGTGCCGGACGAATGTCCCTCTATCTCATTGATACCGATGTGCCTGAAAACACGCCCGAAGATCGTGCCCTCTCCGCGCGGCTCTACGGTGGCGACCAAGAAATCAGACTCTGTCAGGAGTTTCTGCTCGGGATCGGCGGCGTGCGGATCTTGCGCGCACTGGGTATCAATCCCGCGGTCTGGCATTGCAATGAAGGCCATTCGGCCTTTCTGACTGTAGAACGCATCCGGGAATTCGTCACCACGGGACACAGTCATGCTGAGGCGAGTGACCTGGTTCGACAGAGCACGGTATTCACCACCCACACCCCCGTTCCGGCCGGGCATGATATTTTTCCATTTCACCTGATGGATCGTTACTTCAGCAACTATTGGGGTCAACTGGGACTCTCCAGAGAAGAGTTCCTACGCCTGGGCGAAACACCGGAAAGCGCAGGACATGGCTTCAACATGACCGCCCTTGCGATGCGGCTGTCGGCCCACGTTAACGGCGTAAGCCGCGAGCACGGGCGAGTCTCTCGACAAATGTGGCAACACCTGTGGCCAGGTCTGGCGCAGGATCTCGTCCCCATCCGCAGCCTCACCAACGGCATCCACGCGCCCACCTGGATCTCCCCGGAGTCGAACTCCCTCTATGCCAAATATCTCAGCCCTGACTGGGCGGAACGTGTTGATGACCCCACTATTTGGCAGCGGGTTACGGACCTTCCTGATGACGCCCTCTGGGCCGTTCGACAAACAACGCGACGCAAACTGATGCGGTTTATTCGCGAGCGGGCGCGGGACGGCTGGATTCGCGGTCATCTCCAGCCTATGCAAGCGATCGCCAGAGGAACGCTGCTGGATCCGGAAGCCCTTACGATCGGATTTGCCAGGCGGTTCGCCACCTACAAGCGTGCGACACTCCTGTTTCGTGATCTCGATCGACTCAAACAGTTACTCCACAATCGGTGGCGACCCGTTCAGATCGTCTTTGCCGGCAAAGCACACCCAGCCGACGAACCCGGGCGTTACTTCATTCATGAGGTGCTGAGCTTCTGCAACGATCACAAACTTGGCGGTCACGTCGCTTTCCTCGAAGACTACGACATGCATATGGCAAAGTATCTGGTGCAAGGCGTCGATATCTGGCTGAACACTCCGAGAGCCCCACTCGAGGCGAGCGGGACCAGCGGCCAAAAGGCCGCGCTCAATGGTGTGATTAATCTCAGTGTCCTTGATGGTTGGTGGCAGGAGGGGTACAACGGCGCTAACGGATGGGGCATTCAACCATTGCCCGAGGGATCGGATACCCAGGCTCAGGACGCTCACGACGCAGAGCAATTGTTCCGCTTGTTGGAACAGGAGGTGGTGCCGCTGTTCTACCAACGCGATTTAGACGGGATTCCACGGGGGTGGCTGCAGATTGTCAAAGAAAGCATCAAAACCGTTGCTCCCCGCTTCTGCACCAAACGGATGGTCAAGGAATACATGAGGCAGCTGTATGCACCGGCCACCGCACGCACCCCGAACAAGTGGTAGCATGGTCGGGCCAGGGCCGGAATTCGATCGAGGGCGCCCACACACAGCCTATGTGCTTCCAATTGGGCTTGTGCTTCTTGCCTGGGCCATGCTTCATCCCGCGACAGCATCCCCATCGGCATCCAAGCCCGCCGTAGCCCCCCTCGAACGACAGGCCAGAACGCTCTATCAGGAGGCTGAATACAGCCGCATGCTGGAGCTGCTCCAGCAGATACCTCCTGGACAACAGCCAGCGTTGGAACTCCTGCGTTATGGCATTCTGAGCCATCTCAAGCTTGGTAAGCCAGAAGAAGCATGGAAGCTCTACATCAAACTGGTTGCAGACAACCGTCCAGACGAACCAGCAGTGCTGCAGGAGATTGCACGAAGCTTCATTGTAACTCGTGTCCGAGATTCTCAGGAACATATCCGCATTGCTGCCTATACGGCGCTGGCGGAAATGGGCGAAAGCGCCACGTTACCGATCCTGGAAGACGGCCTGCTGGACTCATCGGCACTCGTGCGTGCCCGCGCCGCCGAAGCCATTGGACGAGCCGGCCTGGCAGGACATTCCTCTGCCCTCAAACGAGCGCTGCGCGACGAGGCACCTGGAGTTCGCATTTCAGCGATTAACGCCCTTAGTGATGCCAAAGTCGCCGGCATAACGGATCAACTGACTGAAATCGCACGCATCGATGAGGGTCCGGAATCGATCTTTGCCTTCGCCGGACTGTACAAGCTCGGACGCACGGATGTCCTGACCGACATCTCTAGTGCCGTGACGCTCCCCGATCCTGAGGTACGTATGGCAGCACTAGGCACACTCGGACGATTGCGTCGACCTGCCAGCCTGTCGATCTTGAGCCAAGCCGTCTATGATCCCCATCCCGCCGTCCGTGCCTTCGCGGCGGGGGCTCTGGGAGAGTTCGGTAGTACCGATGGGATCGCTTCACTGACACACGCTCTGGGTGATGAGAATCCCCGCGTCCGTAGTGTCGCCGCTTCCAGCCTGGGTCGCTTGGGTGCGACTCACACGCGCAGCATCATTCAACCACTACTCCGAGACCCTGATGAACACGTCCGTATCAGCGCCGTCGAGGCTCTCCTTCGACTTGGTGATGCCAGCGTAGTTCTGAATGCCGCAGAGCTCGCCCGACATCCCGATCCCTCAATACGTGGGGCTGCCGCTCATGCACTGGCTGCTGCCACCACGCCCAATGCCCTAGCCGTGCTCGAAAGCTTGCTTCGAGACCAGCAGCCGCTTCCACGGCTCATGGCCGCGCGGGCATTGGGAAAACTGCAACAGAAATCTCTCATCACTCTCCTTAAAACCGGCCTCCAAGATTCAGATCCCACAGTTCGGATTGCTTCAGCAGGAAGCCTTATCCATATATTGTCTCGAAAAGACAAACAA
>JBEIQG010000201.1:0-6941 GCA_040376625.1 Nitrospira sp.
GGAACTGAAGGCGACAGTCAAGCAGCTCCTGCAACATGCCGGAGGCCGGGCTGAGGATGGACTGCTGCACTGAACATGGGTGGTTGGTACGTGTTTTCTTGAGGTCTCCCCCGAGGGGGGAGGGTTGTCTTAGTTGTGTTGGACGTAGTAGATATAGGGCCTCTACCGTGGAGAAAGGCCCCTCTTGGTCCCCCTAGAATCGAGGAGTGATGAGATGGCCGGATCTCCATCACAACCAACGCACCTGTTCCCCTTTACCGATCCGATTCTGGCCGCTCGTTTGGAGGCTCTGAAGCAATTGGCTGATGGGCTGACGGACCGTGTGGCGGTGATGGATCGGGAACTCAATGTCGTGTATGCGAATGACACCGCTTGGGCGAAGGCGGGAGGACCGTCCGTTGTTGCCAAGCCGGCCAAGTGTTATCAATCCTTTATTCAAATGACAGATCCTTGCGGGACCTGTCCGGCCGAGTCGGTGTTTGAAACGGGCGAGGTTCGTACCGTTGCCTGCTCCTCATCGGGAGATGGGACTGCGTGCGGAATGCACCAGGCATTTCCGCTCGTTTCGTCTTCGGGGGAGGTCGCCTCGGTGCTCGTATTGTTTCATAAGCGGCAGGAGCCGCTCAGCAGTTCCACGTCGCTGTCTCAGCAAAGGCTCGGCAGGTCTCGCCCTGAACGGACTGACTCGAGATTGGGGGATCTGGTCGGTGCGAGTCCGGCTATGAATCAACTCTTTGAAATGATCCGGTTGGTGGCCGACAGTTCCGCCACGGTATTGATTCAGGGTGAAAGCGGTACGGGAAAGGAACTCGTGGCCCGGACCATTCACCGGACGAGCTACCGTCGCGACAAGCCTTTTGTTGTGGTCGATTGCGGTGCGCTCCCGGAAACGTTGCTGGAGAGTGAACTGTTCGGACATGTCAAAGGCGCCTTTACCGGAGCGGCCGGGGCCAAGTCCGGTCTGTTTGAAGAGGCCGATGGTGGCACCATCTTCCTGGATGAGATTGCCGATACCTCTCCGACCTTCCAGGCCAAACTTCTTCGCGTCTTGCAAGAAGGGGAGATCAAGCGCGTCGGCGGGACGCAGCCGGTCAAGATCGACGTCCGTGTCATTTCTGCCACCAACAAGGATCTGGCCGATCTGGTCAAGGCGAAAGCGTTTCGTCAGGACCTCTATTACCGGCTGGCCGTGTTACCCGTGCATTTGCCGCCGCTCCGTGACCGGAGGGCAGACATTCCCCTCTTAGTCGCAAAATTTATTGCCGACTCCTGCCAAAGGCATCGGCAGGAACGTCGCCACGTGAGCGAGGAGGCCATGCGCGCCTTGACTGCTGCCCCATGGCCCGGGAATGTGCGCGAGCTGCATCATTATATCGAGCGAGCCGTAGTCACCACGGCCCACACGGAACTGACCTGTGTGGATCTGGTCGAACTCGGGAATCACCATCAGGAGAGCGACCTCAGAACGGTCAGCCGGGATGCGGCGCGACAGGCTGAGCGGGCTCGCATTCTTCAGGCCCTGCAACAGGTGTCCGGGAATCGAGTGAAAGCCGCCCGGCTGCTCAAGATCAGTCGGGCCAGCCTCTACAACAAGCTGCATGACTTCGGTATCCAGTAGACGATCGAGAGTAACCTGCCTGAGTTTTTGCTCCTCCTCTCCGTCCTCATCGCGGCGACTTATCTGTGAGCTTCGACAGAAACGCTCGAAATTGAGGATTGTGAAGAATGCCGCCACCGCGATGGACTAAGCCGATACGGCCTTGCTCGTCGAGCAGTACATAGGTGGGTGTAGCGTTGACCTTGAAGGCTTGCGACACCCACCGGTCCTCGTCGTACGCTGTGGGAAAAGCGAAGGAGTCGGCCCGCTCCTTCACAAAGGCTTCCACATTGGTTCTGCTGTCGGCAAATCCGATAGAGAGCACTTCGAGCCTGTCCGACTTGTCCTGTTTGTAAAACCGGCTGATGTCCGGCAGTTCACGTTGACAGACCTTGCACCAGGGAGCCCAGAACACCAGCAATGCCGGTTTGCCCTCGAGCGAATCATTGCTGTAGCCCGTGCCGTCGAAGGTCACCAGTTCAAAGGGCGGTGTTGTCGTGGTGGCCGCCTCAGCCGACGGGGCGCCCGTCCCAACTGCGAATCCTATAGGATCGGAGAAGGCTATCCACAATGCTAGAATTCCCGCGCTGATCGCACGCATGGTGATCGTGCCCCTCCTCACGGCTTGATGTAGAGATACCCCTGCTGTTGGAGGTCCGCGATCCGTTTGACGGCGACCGGATGCAGCGTGGCGACGAATCCTTTCGCCAAGTTGTCGAGGGTCTTTCCAAAGGCCTTCATCGAAACCTGACACATCTCCGCCTTCGCGCCTTTCTCAATGATCTGGTCGAAGCGTTTTGTCATCTCCGGATCCATCTTGTCTTTCTCGAAGAGTTCGAGCGCGGGGCCGTGGACGACGAGTTCGATATCGATCTTGTCAGGCCCGCCCTCCGCGTCGATATGCTTATTGATCAGGGCCAGGGCATACTTCGCGACGTCCGGGTCCTTCCCATCGACGTGGTACACCACTTTGGTCTTCTCCTTAGCAGCTCCGTCGGCGGCCTCGACGGCCGGAGCAGCCATCCACAAAAAGGCCATCAGGATGGCCGCCAGGGTGCCTGTTACTATCTGCTTGTGCGCTGCTGTCCGCATCATATGCCCCTCCTTGTCCGATGAACGGTGAATGTCGTCACTGTCCGACCCATCGTACCCGGTCGCTGGAACGGAGGGCAGGGGTGATACTCCGTTTTTTGCGCAGGATTATTCCCCTAGTCCTAGGGGAACATGCCTCTACTTGTTGGGAAAGTGCTGGCTGTAATACATCGCCGCCTGAGTACGGCGCGTCACATGAAGTTTTTGGAAGATGTTGCTGAGGTAGTTGCCGACCGTCTTGTCGCTGAGATTCAGGGAGGCAGCGATCTCCTTGTTCGTCAATCCTTCGGCGACCAACGCCAGAACCCGCTGCTCCTGCGGGGACAGAGGGTCACTTTTCCCGTCGCCCCCGCCTTCCGTTAGTGCATGCGCATGGGTCAGCACCCGCTGAGCCACGCCCCGGTCCAGGATCGATTGGCCGCCGGCGACGGTTTTGACTCCGCTGACGAGCTGTTCCCCTCCGACCTCCTTCAGCAGAAATCCTCCGGCTCCGGCAAGGATCGTAGCCAGTACGGCATGGTCGTCGGCAAAGGAGGTGAGAAACAGAACGGCGGTCTGAGGTTGTGCCGCTCGTATCGTTCGGCAGGCGTCGATGCCACTGCCGTCCGGGAGCCGTACGTCCATCAGTACTACGTCCGGCTTGAGCTTGAGCGCCTCATCCACGGCGCCGGACATCGTGCCGGCCTCTCCGACGACCTCGAACCCCCCGGCCTCCGTGAACAGAGTCCGTAGGCCGATGCGAAGGACCTCATGGTCGTCGACCAGCAACAGACGGATCGGTTTGCCTTCAGGTCGTCGCATGGGATTCCTCCTGCGGCAGATCGAACAGGATGCGGGTGCCTTGCCCGGGTCCTGAGATGACTTCGAACCGCCCGTTAAGCCGTTTCGCGCGGGCCGCTAGATTTTTGAGGCCGTGCCCCTGGCCCTGCGGGGCGAGGACATGGAAGCCGATACCGTCATCCGCTACGGTCAGCCGGACATGGCCGTTTTCGAACCGGAGCGAAATCGTTCCCGCACTGGCTGAGGAGTGGCGAAGACTGTTGCTCAACGCTTCCCGGGCGACCGACAGCAGCTGGGAGGCCTGTTCCGGCGTGACCCGGTCGGCGGCCAGGGGATCGACCTCCAGCCGGAAGGGGACTTGGTCTGAACCGGTCATGCTCCTGATCAAGGAGTCCAGGGCGGTTTCGAATTCTCGTCCGTTCGAGATCGGTTGCTCCAGTCCCACCAGGTACCCGCGTAAATCCCGGATGACCAGCCGGAGGTCGGCGAGTGTCGTTCCGAGTTGGACCACGACCTCATTCGCGTGGGTGCTCACGAGCCGTCGGCAGCGTTCGAGCGTGAGCGTCACCGCAAAAATCGACTGAATCACGTGGTCGTGCAGATCTTGCGCCATCTTCTCACGGTCATCAAGGCTTCGGCGCAGACGCTGCTCGCTCTGCCGCAGCGCCCCTTCCACTTGGATGGTTTGTTCCAAAGATCTCGTCAGATCCAAGGTCGTACGGAGATATCCGCGCCCGACCTCCAGCAACACCAGTAGATAGGCCGCCAGGCGCAGCAGATGCCAGAACCACCAGCGACTGTCCCACGGGACCGAGTACATGAACACCAGTTCAGCGACACCGAACATGAGGGCCAGAGAGGCAAAGACAAAATCTTCCCGCCGCTTCGACCGCCGGTAGTCCAGAAGGCAGCGGACCGTGGCCACGAGAAAACAGAGGCAGGCCAGGCCTTGGGGTGCCACTGCGGTCGGGGTGAAACGGCCGTTGCGGACCATCTCGGGAATATGGTCGGGAAACGCGAGTGCCCAGGAACCGAAAAGCGCTGCCGCTGCCGCCACACCCCAGGGTTGCCAAGGCTTCTGTGAAGGATGTTGGTGGGTTCGTCGCACGTAGGCCAGCACGAAACCGACCCCGCCGGCGAAACTCGCGACATTGCGCAACAGCACGAAGCTGTTTCCCGGTTGCGCCATGGCGTGGAACAGTTCGAGGACGCCCATCGCCAAAAATCCGAGGCCCAACGATTGAAACTTGCCGTTCGAGGATTCGCCCTGCCGTTCAACCAGCACGATGGCCATGGCGATCGATGCGATCCCACCGATGGATTCCACGGTCGAATGGAGGGGCATGGCGTGCCATCGCCAATCGAGCCATTGGGCTTGTAAGAGCTCACCCAGGAAGAACGCGCAGGTGATGCCGGCGACAGGCACTAGCGGGAGGAAGATCGGTGGAATGGCCTGCATCAACTTCCGAGGATCAGGCGGTGATATCAGCATGGTATCGAATTCTATAAATGATTATGAACGATTAAAAGGAGAGAGTTATGGATGCCGATGCGCTGCGGGTGGACGAGGAGCCGAGTGGCCCTTCCTGCCCCAATCGCTTCTTGAAACTGTCCAGCCGATTGGACAGTCTAACGCATTGAAATGCCAGTGGTTTCAATCCTGCCATTCTTGTGCTGTCCAATCACCTGGAATGTGCCTTCATAAGCGACCGGCCGTTGTTTCCTCGCGCCGGGATTTAACTGCCTGTTTTCACAGATGAAAATTCCGCACTCTGTTTGTGTCATCAGAGCGGCACGGTGATTGCGCTATAGCTGGGCGCTGGTGAAGGTGCGGGTGATTAGGACCGGCCTCCGAATGACCTGCTCCCTCGAACTTTGAGGACATCCTTCACCAGCCCTTTTTCTTTTTGGGAGCGTTTCGTGGAGGGAGACAGGAGAGGCCGGAGGAGCCGGGGTCCTGCCTGACGGAGGCCGGTCACACGACCACGCTTTTTAACCACTCCCGCGGAAGGGCGCGGGATTATCAAGGAGGGAGGCCGACATATGAGGTCTTCAGTGCATGTATCAAAACGCAGGCGCATCAGCCGCAAAGCGATGCGTAGCCTGCAGGCGGCGCTGCTATCGGGCAGTTTGCTCGCGGCGCCGTGGGTATTTGCGGCCGGGCCGGGTGATCAGTCGCATGATGGGCATGCGACACCTGTCGCCATGCCGGGCTGGACCCAGACCCTGAAGGGTCAGACCGTGGTGGAAAACGCCATGGAAGGTCGTGCCGGAAACGCAGAGAAGATGGAGATGCAGCACCACCGCCTGATGGAGAAGTTGGAGCAGCAGGCGCAGACGGATGCGAAGGCGCAGCAGACGTCCGGTGCATTCAACGAAATGTCGATGATGCATCAGTATATGGGGCAGGACGGGAGTAGCTTCCTGTTGGCGTCCGATTCGTCGAAGGGCGAACCGGTGATGACGTCAGGGGGGAAATGTCCCGCCAATGCGCCGGTGAAGAAGTACGACGTGTCGATGATCAATATCGAAATCAGTTTGAACCGGTGGCTCGACTTCTATCCCGGGTATATGTACGTCCACACCGGGGACATCGACAAGGTTCGCGCCGAAGAGACCAAGAACAAGGAGGCGCGTGAAAAGGACGGATTCGATCCCGGTGCGGTGACGACCGGCAACCAGGGCGATGCGATTCAGCCGCTGGTGCTCCGCGCCAACCAGGGCGATTGCGTCAAGATGACGTTGCGCAATCAGATGGAAGGTGAGGACGGCAGCTTGGTCATCCAGGCCTCCAGCATGATCGTGAGCGCGACCGGAAAGCCCGCGACGACGACGAACCCCGATACGGTGGTGTCGCCGGGCAAGACCCAGGAGTTCGAATGGTACATCCATCCGAACATGCAGGAAGGTGTGCGGCAGTTCCACTCCTGGAGCCATGATCGCGAGTTGACGGTGTTGGGCCTCTTCGGCGCCTTCATTGTCGAACCGAAGGGCTCCAAATACCTCGATCCGCTCGGCACGGGCGCCGCGCCCGATACGAACAGTGGATGGCAGGTCATGATCGACAACGGGTCCGGACCGGACTTCCGCGAGTTCGTGTTGTTCTATCACGAGATCGGCGACGAAGCCTTCCGGCCGCTGAACAAGAAGGGTGACTTCTTGCCGCAGCGCGATCCATTGACCGACGCCTATCGTCCGGGTGGCCGCGCGATCAACTATCGCAGCGAGCCGTTCGGCATCGATCAGATGCACCTACAGCATGAGTATTTCGGCTTCGAAGATGAGTCGCTGGCCTATAGCGCCTACACCTTCGGTGACCCCCCCACCACGGTGGCCCGTGGCTACCTCGGTGATCCGGTCAAGTGGCGTTTGGTGCATGGTGGATCGGAAGTGTTCCACTCTCACCATCCGCACAGCGGAACCATCCGTTGGCAGCGCAGCCCGCGCGCCGATCAGGAAGAGCATTGGTTTA
>JBEIQG010000134.1:0-10429 GCA_040376625.1 Nitrospira sp.
GACCCCCCGGTCACCAATACCGTCGGGCCGTCATGAACGTCTTCAGCTGCGAGAGGCAATGCGGACATTACGGCGAGCGATTATGAAAGGAGGTTCAGGAGAAGGCAAGGCGGGAGTTGCTGTCTTGCTGCGGCGAATCGGGTATGGTACCGTGATTTTTTAGCCTGGAGGACAGCCGTGATCGTTCAGACCTTAGTGCGCTCGATCGTGATCGCAGTGGCCATGTGCGGATTCGCGGGCATCCCGTGGGGTGCCGGGCCGGCCGAGGCAACGGAAACAGGACAAACCATCGCCCAGTCCGCCGATTATTTCCCCGACACCATGGGCACGCGCTGGCAGTATCGCGGACAGATCTCCGAAGGACCGCTCCAGACCATCGAGAATAAATATTTCAGCAATGTGTCATCCGTCACTGGAACTCGCACCCTGAAGGGCGGCGTCATCGTCAACGTGTTTCATGACACCAATCCGGGCAACCACGGGCCCTCCGACAGCTTTTACCGGCGCGACGCGGCCGGTGTGGTGTACTACGGATCCGAGCCGGGCACACCGCTGGAGAAGCAGATCGTGCCGTATCAGATCATACGGTTCCCGATGAAAGTCGCCCAATCCTTTGAACAGTTCAATCGCACAGACATTGATTTCGGAAGCGACATCGATGGGGACGGCACCAGCGAACATGTGGATGTCGAAGGAGTGTCGACGGTGATCGGCCGGGAATCGATCACCGTACCCGCCGGCACATATCCCGATGCAGTGCGCGTGGAAGCACGAATGACCCTCAAAATTCATCTCTCCTCCGCCGATCGGACGGCAGTCGGCACCGATGTGATGACGGCCTGGTTCGCGAAGGGGGTGGGGCTGGTCAAATACATCGAACGACAGGAACTGGCTTCGCTCAAGGATGATCGGGGTAACATCACCGACATTACGGAAGAACTGGAAGAGGTCAGCGTAAAATCGGCGCCGGCCTTACAGGGCCGGAGCGAATCCGCGCCGGAGCGTCTGCTCGCTGACGACACGCGCGACCATGAATTGCTTCAGGTACTCTTCCCCGCCGGCCTTGGCCCCTATACCCGATAGCCGGTGACCGCCGAACGGTTGCCGACCGACCAGGGCTCCGGTAATCGAACGGTTAATGTAGAGGTTGCCGACATCGAAGGCCTCACGCGCCAGGTCGATATGCCGGGGACTACGCGAGTAGAGCCCTCCGGTTAGGGCGTAGGCAGTGCCGTTGGCAATCTGCAACGCCTGTTCGAACGATGAGGCCCGCATCACAGCCAACAGGGGGCCGAAAATTTCTTCCTGCGCCAACCGGTGAGTCGGATCGATCCCTGCGATGACCACCGGTCCCACGGCATAACCGGGGCCTTCCATCGACCGATCGACCACGACCCGCCCTTCTCGCCGCCCGATCTCCAGATATTCCCGAATCCGTTTCTGAGCCCTCCCGTCGATCACCGGACCTATCTGGGTAGCCGGATCCTCGGCCGCTCCGATACGTAGACTCATCACCGCATCGGCCAGCCGTCGGATGAACGCATCGTGAATCGAATCCAGGAGGATCACACGTGAGCAGGCGGAACATTTCTGACCTGCGTAGCCGGTAAACGACTGCACCACCCCTGTCACGGCTTCGTCGAGATCGGCCGTGTCGTCGACGATGATGGCATTCTTGCCACCCATCTCTGCGATCACGCGCTTCACGAACCGCTGTCCCGGTTGTTGCACTGCAGCGGCCTGAACCATGCCCAACCCCACGTCCTTCGATCCGGTGAAGGCGATCGTCGCAACCGACGCCTGGCTCACCAGCTCCCGCCCCACGTCCGGGCCGCCGGGCACATATTGGAGGATGCCAGCCGGCACCCCGGCCTGTCGCATGATCTCGGCAAGCCGGCAACCAATGATCGACGCGCGTTCTGACGGTTTGAACAACACCGGATTACCGGAGACCAGAGCCGCCGTCACCATCCCGGCAGGAATGGCGAGCGGAAAATTCCACGGGGCGATGACAACCGTGACTCCGCGCGGACTCCAGAACAACTCGTTCAGCTCACCGGGGTACCGGCCCAAGCGGGGCGGCGGCTCAAGCCGTTCCATTTCGCCGGCATAGTACTTCAGAAAATCGATGGCCTCAGCCACATCGGCATCGGCCTCGCGCCAGGGCTTGCCCTCCTCGAACACTTCCCAAGCGGCCAATTCCCAACGTTGCTCGCGCATCAACGCAGCGGCCTTCCTCATCACGGCGACCCGCTCCGCAATCGTCCGATTTTTCCATTCATCTGCATGCGACCCGGCAACCTTCACAAGACCAGCCATGTCTGCCGGTCGATAACTCTGCACGATGCCGATCAATTGCTCCGGTTGACTGGGATTGAATGGGCGTAAATCCGTCCCGGTCGGGGGATATTCATTCACCCTCGAGACATCAAGCCGTTGCCCCAATTGCTTTCGCACGTGGTCGAGTGCTGCCACCATGGCCCCGCGCACATCGGCGCATGAAAAATCCGCCACCGGCTCATTCACAAACTGAACGGATTCGACGCTGGAAGAAGCGCAGGGCTCAGTCTTCATCGGAGGAGGCGAGGGTAGCGTTGCCTCGGGCGAAGACAGCAATGAGGACAGAGGCTGTGACTCCACATATTCCTTCCGCAGAAACGACTCATTCGACGTGTTCTCCAACAATCGCCGCACCAGATAAGCCATACCCGGAAGAAGTTCTCCGACCGGGGCATAGAGCCGCAGGCGCCGGCCACGATCACTCATCGCATGCTGAAATGGCTCGGCCATACCGTAGATCATCTGATATTCCCAGGCATCGGGCGGCAACTTCAGCGCCTCGGCCACCGCTTCGACCACAGCAAGACTGCGAAGGTTGTGCGTGCCGAACGCCGGCCGGATCACGTCGCTCTGCTCCAGCAGCAATTGAATGAGCCTCTCGTAGTTCACATCCGTCTGTGCCTTGTGCTCGAACAGCGGCATCGGCCAGCCACGTTGCCGGTATCGAATTGCGTCGGAGTCCCAATATGCCCCCTTCACGAGCCTGATCGTGATGGGTACCAGCCGCTTCCTGCTCCACGCCAACAGTCGCTGCACATCGTCGTGCGTATCGGTTCGATAAGCCTGCAGCGCAATCCCGGCATGGGAAAAGGTCCGGTAGGGGTCTTCCATAAGCAGACGCATGAAAATGGACAGGACCAATTCCTTGGTATCCGCCTGTTCCATATCGAAAATGATCGAGGCGGGAAGCGTACCGGCAAGATTCAACAGTGGACGCAGGCGGATCGCCACGGCACGGTAACTGGACTCGGGATCGATCGGGTCGAGTTGCGAATAGAGGGCGGAAATCTTGATCGACAATTGCACGCGCGGCAGGCCACCAAGATGATCCCTTTCGAGCAACGGCATGGGCGACCAACCGGAACAGGCGTCACCGAGAGTCTGCAATGCCGCCAGACAACGGTCTCGATAGCCATCCGCCTCGCGCTCGCTGACGCTGGCTTCACCCAGCAGGTCCACAGAAAAGGCCCGGCCATCCTTCCATAATGCGCGGAGCGTCGGAACGGCTTCCTCGATGGAAGCCCCGGCGATGAAACTACCGGCCATTTGTTCCACCTGATGCCGGATGGCTTTTCCGCTGAGCGTCGCGCCGAGCTTCGTGGAAGCGAGCGCCCTGAGTCCCCACTGGGCACCGAAGAGATGTGCGCTCATCTCGCCGAAATATTCCTCGGCCAGCCGTACGACCTGCGCATCGTCATGCAATGACGGCAGGACATCGATGAACCGGAACAACTGCGCTTTGAAGGCGGGATCTTTCATCGTTAGATTGATGGCCGCCTGCGACCACCAACGCGAATCGAACAGGCCTGGCGCCCGCCCGCCGGAACGCCGGGCCAGGTCTTCGCCAATCGCACGGATACGGGGTTCGAGCAGGGCAGGGTCGAGAGGCATCGGTTCCTCCTGAACCACGATGAGATGCTCTCTGCAGTATACACCGCCCCGCGGTACAGACATATTTGTTGCGATTACGACGCGTTCGACTGACCCATGCTCCACTTCGCGACACTTCTTCTCTTGAAAATCCGCCTGTCGCTCCGGTAGCATGCGCCGTTTGCCCGACCCATACCATTTCGCATGGCGGTGCACTGTGGCGATGAGTTGCGCACAGGTTCCCAAGGAGTATGATGGCCGACTCGACCACACAATCCGTCTGTTGGGGCACCGTGGCCCTGTTCACCGCAATCACGGTGCTGACCTTCGTCGGCGTCCCACTCTTCGCCTACTACTATGACTACACCCTGCTCGATTGGGTCCTGCTCGCCGTCCTCTATATCGTGACCGGCATGGGAATCACGGTCGGTTATCACCGCATGATCACTCATCGCAGCTTCGAGAGTCATCCCTGGGTCAAGGCCTGCTTGCTGGTCATGGGAGGCTGGGCCGTGCAGAACTCCGCCCTCATGTGGTGCTCCGATCACATCCGCCACCATGCCCACACGGACGAAGAGCCGGATCCTTATAATGCGTCGAAGGGATTCTGGCACAGTCATGTGGGCTGGTTGTTTTTCGATACCCCGTATCGTGAAGATCGGTTCACCACGAAATTACGCACCGATCCGATGATCATGTGGCAACACCGGTACTACTGGCCGATAGTGGCCTCCGGCCTGCTGCTACCCTTCGCGCTCGGATACCTGAATGGCGGCTTCACCGGAGGGCTGGGCTGTTTCCTGCTCGCCGGCGTGCTGCGAACCGTGCTGGTCCTGAATTCCACGTTTACGATCAACTCGCTCTGCCACATGGTCGGGACCCAACCGCACGGCACGCAGGACAGCAGCCGCGACAGTTGGTTGATTTCCTTCATCAGCTTCGGCGAGGGCTATCACAATTATCATCACACCTATTCACACGACTATCGAAACGGATCGAAGTGGTACAACTTCGACCCGTCCAAATGGCTGATCTTCTCGTTGTCGTTGTTCGGCCTGACGTATAACCTGCACAGGGAACGTACCTGACAGGCGCGACACGTCAGACCTGAAAGATCAAACGTCTCTCGCGTGATTCGAATATTCCCCATTCGCGATAGTACCTGTTCAATTCGCCGTCAGCACTGATCGCCGAACGTTCCCGGGACGTTTCGTCGCTCCCGTTCATCTTCGCCCTCTTCTACTCAGCTGCGCACTGCGTCGTCTGGCCCATTTCTTTTCCCCGCGGCGATAGCTTAATATGCAATGAGACCCGCGACCTTCATTTCGACCCGCGAGTTGTAGGAGGCAGATCTATGGCAGAGCAACAAGGTGGCGCACCGCATCCGGAAGAAGCCGCCGCCAAACCGAATATCATTCCCGGCGTGAAACATGTCGTCGCCATCAGCAGCGGCAAGGGCGGCGTCGGGAAGTCCACCGTGTCGGTCAATCTGGCAGTCGCCCTCGCTCTCACCGGAGCGAAGGTCGGATTGCTGGATGCGGATATCTACGGTCCCAACATCCCGATGATGATGGGCGTCGAGAAAACACCTGAACAGAAAGACGGCAAGATCGCCCCGGCGGAAAGCCACGGCGTCAAACTGATCTCCATGGGATTTTTTGTGCCGGAGGATACCGCCGTCGTGTGGCGTGGTCCGATGGTGCACACCGCCATTCAACAGCTCTTCCGGGACGTCCTCTGGGGCGACCTGGATTACCTGCTGATCGACCTGCCGCCGGGAACCGGTGACGCGCAACTCACGCTGACTCAGCTGGTGTCCCTGTCGGGCGCCGTCACGGTCACGACCCCGCAGGAAGTAGCACTGCATGATGTGCGTAAGGGCATGATGATGTTCCAGAAGGTCAACGTGCCTCTACTCGGCATCGTCGAGAACATGAGCTTCTTTCTCTGCGGTCACTGCGGCGAGCGTACTGAAATTTTCTCTCATGGCGGCGGAGAACGGGCCGCGGAGAAATTGGGCATTCCCTTTCTCGGACGGGTGCCGATCGATCCGGCCATCCGGGCCGGCGGCGATACCGGGAACCCGATCGTGGTCGCCAAGCCGGATTCACCGCAAGCCCAGGCTTTTCGCGAGATCGCCGCGAAACTTGCGGCGGCGCTCCAAACAGGCGAGGCAGGGGCGGCAAAGAGCCGGATCGCCAGTCTGTTGGACAAAATCAAACGACCGGCCGCCGGGAATTAACCGGACACCGGATCAAGGAAGATGGACGTACTCAGGGAGGATGTATGGGCGAGCTGATCAGAATCGCAGGAACCGCCGACGTGAAGCCGGGTGCCGGCATGGTGGCGGAAGTAAACGGGAAGGCCATCGCGGTGTTCAATGTGGACGGCGCCTTTTTTGCCATCGACAATACCTGTGTCCATCGGGGAGGCCCGCTGGGCGAAGGCGATGTGGAAGGGGATGTGGTGTCCTGTCCCTGGCACAACTGGCAGTTCAATGTGAAGACCGGCACCTGCCTCAACAACCCCTCGGCGAAAGTGACTGCATACGAAGTCACGGTCGAAGGCAACGACATTAAAGTCCGGCTGTGACACAAGCCGGCCCGCGCCGGTCCTAGATTTCCGACCGCGAATGAATGTTTTCCGGCACCACAGTGAATGGAGGCTCCGATGGCAGACAATCAGCTGACCCCGAAACACATTGAGATCGCCGAAACCTTCGTACGGCTCTACGTCTTTTTGACGCAGTACATCGACCGCTGCGAAGATGAAGCCGCGCGCAAAGAATACCCGGAAGCGGAACTCCAGAGGCACCTCGGCGAAACCCGCGCCAAGATGATGGAGATCTTGACGGTGAATCCCGTCGTCAAGGGCAAGGTGGAGAAAGAATGTGAGCGGGTCCTCGCGCTGGGCAGCAAGTGCCTGATGGGCGGCACCGAAAAGGTGGCCGCGCTGGATGTGCTGGGAGCAGAGCGGGTCATTCTCAAAAACAAGACCATCGCCTTGAGCGATCTGTTAGCCGTGTATCGCGCGCTCTAAACGTTCGATGTCCACCCCGGCTGGAGAGAAACACCAACTCGCCGGTTTCGACGCCAGGGAACGAGGATTCAATCGTCCCGTGGAATTCGTGCGAACAGACTCGGGGTACCAGGCGACATTGCGGTATGAAACGACCCACATCGTCACTACCGAGGCGCCCAGCGCAGCCGATGCCTTACAGCAATTGATCGCAACGCTTCAGCAACAGGGGTACACACAGCTGCGCAGCCAACAGAGTTATCGCGACGGCGTCTATCTTGGATCGCAGGAACTCTGGGTGGAATATCCTGACCGGCAGGCAGCCCCGGAGGTCGGGCTGCTGGGGCTGCTGAAGAAGTGGCTCGGCCGCTCACCGGGCTGAGAGCGGACATCGAGCAGAGCCGCATCCCGACAGCATTGACTCTCCTTCGCCTCGCGCCTATATTCAATCCAGGTCGGCAACCTTCGAGTCTCAACCTTGGCCAGACCGGATCCGGCACCGGAGAATTCACGATGCTCTGGGTTCACGTCCTGCTTCTCACCCTCGTCGCACTCCTCCTGCCGGACCGGGTAACCGCCAAGGTCTATCGTTGCGAAGGCGCCAACGGCAGCACCGTCCTCACGGACCAGCCGAAGGGTAAACCGGGATGCGTCGCCATCGCCACCGCCACGCCGCCGCTTCCTGGGGGATTCACCCCGCCGGCCGAACCGATCCCACCGGCCCAGATGGAACTGCCGGAGGATGCCGCCTCACCGTCCCTTTCTGCCGCCCCTATGGTTCCCCATCGACCTGGTCACAGTGATCCGACGTTATCGTCGCCCGGCTCTAAGGACGCACCAGAAAAAACCGCACCGGAAGCGCAGCGTTGTTCACCGCGTGTCAACCCGCTGAATCCTTTCGCCGGCATGAATTGCTCACCGGCATCCGTCGATCCTCCGGTCGAAAACAAGACCCCGTAGCTCTCCATTGCCTCGCATGCTACCTCGCTCGATTGACTCTCTCGATGCCCCTTCATATAATGCCGAACCGAACTGTTTAAGCTGATCTCCCAAGCACTTATGTCTTCCTTCTCCGCTGGTTTTTTATCCCGTCGCGCACAGGATCTGCGAGCCGGTCTCCGGCACGCGTTTGCCGTGCGTCCTGAAGAAGCCGCCTTCACCCCCGACGACCTGGCCCTGCTCGAACGGGCTGCTGATGCCGTCGTCGCGCGCGGCATGGCGGCGCCGGCCACACTGTTTCTCGAATCGATGGGTCCCATGAACTTTCTGGGCAGCCAGGCGCTCCATTTCCTGGCTCCCGTCGTGGAATGCGTGCTGACCGGCACGGAGATCGCCCGGATCGCGCACCTGCTGGAACGGCGCGATTCCATTCACCGCCTGATCGCCCTCATCGAAGCCAGGACCGCGGCCTTCCATGGAGCGGCCGCTCGATGACGGATCAGCCTCACTCGCCTGCGGCACAGGCAATGTCCCATCCCCTGAACGTCATCGTCGCGACTGATTGCGGCAGCACTACCACCAAAGCCATCCTGATCGAAAAGATCGGGGAGGAGTATCGCCAGACCTACCGTGGTGAAGCGCCGACCACCGTCGAAGCGCCGTTCGAAGACGTGACCCGCGGTGTGCTGAACGCCATCGCCGAAATTGAGGAACTGTCCGGACGAACGATCCTGGACGGCGACCGCATCATCACCCCCAACCGAGCCGCGCAAGGCGATTCGAAGCGAGGCGTCGATGTCTACGTCTCCACCAGCAGCGCGGGCGGCGGATTGCAGATGATGGTCACCGGGGTGGTGCAGAACATGACGGGGGAAAGTGCCCAGCGGGCCGCTCTGGGCGCCGGCGCCATTGTGATCGACGTGTTGGCCTCCAACGACGGGCGGCTGCCCTACGAAAAGATCGAACGGATTCGAACCATGCGCCCGGACATGATCCTGATGTCCGGCGGCACCGACGGCGGCGCCGTGACCCATGTGGTGGAAATGGCCGAATATATCGCCGCCGCGGACCCGCGACCTCGTTTCGGCAGCACCTACCGGCTCCCGCTCGTATATGCGGGCAACATTGACGCCAGGCCGCAAATCAAAACCATTTTAGGCGAAAAGAGCGCCTTGGATTTCGCCGACAATATCCGTCCGGTCCTTGAGCGCGAAAATCTCGCGCCGGCCCGCAACAAGATCCACGACCTGTTTCTCGAACATGTCATGCAGCAGGCTCCCGGCTACAAGAAACTCATCGAGATGGCGGGCGCACCCATCATGCCGACCCCGGCGGCGGTCGGGGTGATCATGGAGACCATCGCCAAACGCGAAGGCATCAACCTGATCGGCGTCGATATCGGCGGCGCCACCACCGATGTCTTCTCAGTGTTCGGCGGCCTCTTCAACCGCACGGTCAGCGCCAACCTCGGCATGTCGTACAGCATTTCGAACGTGCTTGCAGAGGCGGGCCTGGAAAACATCATGCGCTGGGTGCCGTTTTCCATCGATGAACAGACCCTGCGGAACCGCATCAAGAACAAGATGGTGCGGCCCACGACGATTCCGCAATCGCTCGACGAGTTACAGATCGAACAGGCCATCGCACGCGAGGCCCTGCGGCTTGCCCTGATTCATCATAAGTCGCTGGCGACCGGACTCAAGGGCATTCAGCAGGAACGCACCATTTCCGATGTGTTCGAGCAACGGACTTCCGGCAAGACCTTGATCGATCTGTTGAAGCTGGACTTGATCGTCGGCAGCGGCGGCATCCTGTCGCATGCGCCGCGACGCATCCAGTCCATGTTGATGATGGTTGATGCCTACGAACCGCTCGGTGTCACGACCCTCTCGGTCGACAGCATTTTCATGATGCCCCATCTCGGTGTGCTCTCCACCGTGAACGAGCAGGCCGCCACCGATGTCTTTGTGCGGGATTGCATGGTCTATCTCGGCACCTGCATCGCCCCGATCGGGCAGGGGAAAGACGGGGAGCGTTGCGCCGACTACGAAATTGTATTGCCGGACGGACGGATCGAAAAGGGCACGCTCGCATTCGGTGATCTCAAACTCTTCGCCTTGACGCGAGCCCAGCAGGCCACCGTAACGATGCAACCGGCCAAGCAGGTGGATCTCGGCGAAGGACCCGGACAATCGTTCACGCGAACGGTCAAGGGAGGCGTCGTGGGCTTGATGCTGGACGGGCGGGGCCGTCCATTGCAATGGCCCGGCGAACAGGCAGCCCGCATCGCCATGCTGACCAGATGGTACCAGGCCGTCGATTTGTATCCGAAAGGGAGCGCCCTCATTTAACTGTGCATACTTTTCTAATTGACCCGAGAGGTTGCTCAAAACGCCTTGCAGCGAGGCCGCAAGGCGCGAAGGCTCCGAGTCGTACCCTTGCGGTACGGCGAGGAGATGAGCAACTGAGAACGAAGCTGTAGGACGTTTTCAGCAACCGTACATGGCGCATAGCTATACACCAGGACTGACCGTCACCGAAC
>JBEIQG010000300.1:0-2685 GCA_040376625.1 Nitrospira sp.
TCCGTCCGGTCTTCAGTGGCGAGGCAGCTCAGTAGGATTCCTGGCCGGCTTTTCTTCATGACGACGGGAGCCAGCACAACATCAACCGCACCGACCTGAAAGAGCTGTTCCATGATGTATTCGTAGGTCTGCGGACTGAGGTCGTCAAGATTCGTGTCAATCTGTATCATCCGCTCGGTCTGATTGGCCGCCGATGTAGGCTCTTCCTCCACAAACAGGCGCAAGACATTAGGCCACCCGTCTGGATTGTGGTCGCCGGCTCCGTAGCCCACGGCCATACTTCTCATCGTCGGCAGAGGGACGAATTCCGACGCCAATGTCCGAAGCAGCGCAACCCCGGTGGGAGTAGCAAGCTCACAGCGTGGACCGTCGGCGTAGATCGGCACTCCCCTCGCCAGCGCTGCCACTGCGGGTCCTGGAACCGGTAAGAGTCCGTGTGAGGTTTGAATCGACCCGGCCCCAACATTGATCGGAGACGCGGTCACTCGGGTGGCGTTCAAGAGATAGCACCCCAGCACGCCTCCGACAACATCGATAAATGAATCCATCACCCCGACTTCATGAAAGTGAACATCTTTCACATCGACTCGATGGGCAAGGCTTTCGGCTTCAGCCAGTCGATCAAAGACCGACCGGCTCCGTTCCTTGACCGGGCCTGGCAACGTGCTGTCGGCAAGGATCTTTCGAATGCGAGAGAGGGACAGCGGCCGTTGAAATCCCTGTTGAACGATGACGTCGACCTTTATTGCTGGAAGCGCGCCGCGATGCACCTCGCGCTTTTGCAGGCGGTAGCCGCGGAGCTTGAGGCGTTTGAGGCCGTCAACTAAGCTTGTCCACGAGAGCCCGGCACTCACCAGTGCGCCCAGGACCATATCTCCACTGACCCCAGAGAAACAATCGAAATGTAAATGACGGCCCACTCAGTTCCTCACATGCGATGCGCAAAATGACCGGACATCTTACCGAAGGCGTGGACGAACGGCAATCGCTGGTTCATTCTCGACGCTTCGTTGACAGCCCAGGGATGCTATGTTATCCCCCTAACAATACGGTCAAGTTGCATTGTGGCGGACGCACCGCTCTCGTTCAGGAAAGTATGGGGTCAGGGTTTTTGTTGAAGACGTCACGTAATTTCCATCGTACCAGGCTTCTGCTCGGGTTGCTCACCCTGTGTGCTTCTCTGATGGCCTTATTCCCAGCAGACAGCCTCTCGAAAGTGAAGCCCCCTCGCGTTCCTAGGCCCGAGCCTCAGCTTAAAATTGTCGGCCTTAACATTACCCCGACACCATATGCTCTGGGCAACGGGTCTCTTCAGTTTTCCGTTACGGTACAGCTTCCGAAAGAAGTGGATGGATCCACGATTTTGGAGGTGACCTCGCTCATTAGTTCTCCGTCGAAGAGCTCGCTGCGGTTTCTCACTTATCGACAGCCCATCCAAGTCCCTTCAGCCGTGGATGGGGAAACAGGACGATCAAAGGTGTCCGTTGAACTTGCGTGGGATGGCCAGGATCACCGAAAGCAACTCGCCGGGGTGGGCATGTATTCGTATGAAGTGCGGACAAAGTTGTTGGCCAATGGAGAAAAGGGCTTACGCACCGTGATGGTCGCCTGGCCGAAGCGAGGCGTCCTGGAAGTGAAATAGAGGCTCATCATTTCTCCCGCGCCTATTTCTCTACTCCCAACATATTGATCCGATGTGCGAGGCAGGCCGCGCCGAATCCGTTGTCGATATTCATCACCCCGACGCCCGCCGCGCAGGAATTCAGCATCGTCAGCAGCGCAGCGACTCCCCCGAAGCTCGCACCATAGCCTCGGCTGGTTGGCACGGCAATGACCGGGCACTGGACCAAACCTCCCACCACGCTCGGCAACACACCATCCATGCCGGCCGCAACGATCACGACCTTCGCATCGAACAGCCGATCTCTCTTTCCGAGCAGTCGATGGATACCCGCAACCCCGACATCGTACAGTCGCTCGACGTGGCTTCCCATCACTTCTGCCGTCACACGAGCTTCTTCCGCCACGGGCACGTCCGCCGTTCCCGCGGTCACCACGAGTATATGCCCATGTTGTTTCTGCCTGGGAGTGCGAATCGCCACCAGGCGTGCATCGGGATAGTACTGTGCTCGCCGATCCAGGCGGCGAATGGCTCGCCCAACCGATGGGTCGGCACGAGTGGCAAGAAACGGGCCTTGTTTTTTGATGAGCGCCCGAGCGATGGCGATGATCTGCTCCGTAGTTTTCCCTTCACACAAGACGACCTCGGGGAACCCTTGTCGTAACGACCGATGATGATCGAGTGAGGCAAAGCCCAGATCCTCAAAGGGCAGTGACCGCAGGCGCTGAAGTGCCTGTTCCACCGTGGCATCGCCTTGACGGACTTGCTGCAACAGCCGTTCGAGTCCTTCCGGATTCATGTCCACTCCTTCTCTGATTTTGCATCCCGTTCCATCAAATCAGTCACGGCCTTCCTACAAGATTTATCGTCATACAGGACGGAATGGATTTCTTGTATGATCGGCATATCGACCTGATGGCGCCGGGCCAATGTTAATGCGGCACGTGCCGTCCGAACGCCTTCAGCGACAGCCTGCATGCCTGCCAAGATCGCCTCCAACTTTTCTCCCTGGCCGAGGCGAACGCCTACCGAATGGTTTCGGCTGAGTGTGCCTGTACAGGTCA
>JBEIQG010000158.1:0-8771 GCA_040376625.1 Nitrospira sp.
GTGTCATTGCGGCCAACGATGCGACGGTCAAAGGGGGTACCTACTTCCCCATGACCATCAAGAAACATCTGCGGGCGCAGGAGATCGCCTTGGAGAACCGGCTGCCGGCGATTTATCTCGTCGATTCCGGCGGCATCTTTCTGCCCATGCAGGCTGAGGTCTTTGCCGACAAGGAACATTTCGGGCGGATCTTCTTCAACCAGGCTCGAATGTCCGCAGCCGGTATCGCCCAGATTGCCGTGGTCATGGGCATGTGCACGGCCGGCGGCGCCTACGTGCCGGCCATGTGCGACGAAAACGTGATCGTCAAGGGAACCGGCACGATTTACCTGGCAGGACCGCCGCTGGTCAAAGCCGCAACCGGCGAAGACGTCACCAGTGAAGAGCTCGGCGGGGCCGATCTTCACACCCGCCTATCGGGCGTCGGCGACCATCTAGCGCAGGATGACCATGAGGCATTGGACATCTGCCGATCGATCATTGCCACGCTCGGGCGACGGCCTCCCAGACTTCGTCGAGAAAAAATCGACGAGCCCCTGTACCCGGCCGAAGAACTCTACGGAATCATTCCTGCGAATCCGCGTCAGAAATGGGAGGTCCGGGAGGTGATTGCGCGGCTCGTGGACGGGAGCCGCTACCATGAATTCAAGGCACGGTACGGCTCCACGCTGGTCTGTGGCTTCGCCCACTGGATGGGTCACCTCGTGGGCATCGTCGCCAACAACGGGGTGCTGCTCTCGGAGTCCGCGCTGAAAGGCGCGCACTTTGTCCAGCTCTGCGCGCAACGACGTATTCCATTGGTTTTTCTGCAAAACATTACCGGGTTTATGGTCGGAAAAGATTATGAGACGAGAGGCATCATTAAGGACGGCGCCAAGATGGTGCAGGCCGTCGCGACCGCCGAGGTCCCTAAGTTCACGATCCTGATCGGCGCCTCCCACGGAGCCGGGAACTATGCCATGTGCGGGCGCGGCTATGGACCTCGATTCCTCTTCACCTGGCCCAACGCACGAACCTCGGTGATGGGCGCGCAACAGGCCGCGCAGGTTCTTGTCACGGTCAAACAACAGCAGCGCGCGCGTAAGCAGGGACGGCTATCGGATGAAGAACAGCAGCGAATCACGGAGGCCACCCGGTCGCAATATGAGCAGGAAGGCAGTCCCTATTTCAGCAGCGCGCGACTCTGGGACGACGGCATTCTGGATCCCGTGGAGACACGAACAGTCCTGGGCCTCTGTCTGGATCTCGCCGCGTCCGTTCCGGTCAGGGAAACCCATGTGCCGGTGTTTCGTATGTGAGGATCGCGGCGGGTGAGGAGGCACGAATGCGTCGATATAGGACCCTGGTGAGGGAGTCACGCGGCGACATCAGCTGCATCACGCTCGACAGGCCTGAACGGCGCAACGCCTTCGACGGCCAAATGATAGGTGAACTGACTCAGGCGTTCGACGAATCGGCTCGGGAGCCGTTGCTGAGAGGCATACTGCTCTCCAGCGCCGGACCGGTTTTTTGCGCCGGGGCCGATCTCCAATGGATGCAGTCCACGTCTCCGGTCTCGAATGCCCAGGCAACAGACGACGCCCATCGCCTTACCCGCATGTATCGCGCCATCGACGAATCTCCCTGTCCGGTCATCGCCCGGGTGCAAGGACCAGCCTTCGGTGGCGGGCTCGGACTGATGGCGGTCTGCGATATCGTCGTCGCGGCGGAAGATGCGATGTTTTCGCTCAGCGAGGCCAGGCTCGGGTTGATCCCGGCGGTCATCGCTCCCCTTCTCCTACGCAAGGCCGGTGAATCCTTTTTTCGACGTTATGCCTTGACCGGCGAAACCTTTGGATCTTCTGTTGCCCACCGCTTCGGCCTCGTGCACGACGTCGTTCCTCCCGGCGCTCTGGACGATCGCATCACGGAACTCATCGACGCCATCAGGCAGCTCGCTCCCGGCGCAACCAGAAATATAAAACAGTTACTCCTGACGATACGTCCATTGACCGATCCAGAGCGCGAAATGACTTGCGCAGAAGCGAACGCCCAAGCCCGTTGTGCACCCGAGGCGGCTGAAGGGCTGCGCGCGTTTGCGGAGAAGCGGCCGCCTCAGTGGGCCGACAATCAGGAACTGCGGCGGGAACGGGAGAGCGCAAAGGAACACCATGTTGCAAGCCGGCCTACATAACTCCCGGGAAACTTCCGTCCGGATTACCGAGGTGTCTCCGCGCGACGGGCTGCAGCACGAAACGCAATTCGTGCCGACCCTGCGGAAAATCGCGTTGATCAATGCCCTGTCACGAACCGGCGTGACCGAGATTGAAGCCGGTTCCTTCGTGTCACCCGCGGCCATCCCGCAGCTTGCGGATTCCGATGAGGTCTTCCGCGCCATCGACCGCATCCCGGGCGTCACATATTCGGCCCTCGTTCCGAACGAACGCGGGCTCGAACGGGCGCGGGCGGCAGGCGTCGATAAGATCGCCGTCTTCACGGCTGCCTCGGGCAGCTTCACCCGCCATAACATCAAAGCGACCGTGCAGGAATCGCTCCTGCGCTTCAGACCGATTGTGGCGGCAGCGAAACGAGACGGCATGGCGGTGAGAGCCTACCTGTCCACGGTCGTGTTCTGTCCCTATGAAGGCCGCGTTCCGCCCACGCAGGTTCGGGACGTGATGGACCGGCTGCTCGACCTCGCGGTCGACGACATCTCGTTGGGCGAGACGGTCGGCAAGGCTTCGCCGACGGACATACGGAGATTACTCGATACGGTCCTGCCGCATGTCGAGCCGGCTCGCCTCTCGCTCCATTTCCACGACACCTATGGCATGGCCGTCGCCAACGCCCTCACGGCCTGGTGGGACTATGGGATCACAGCGTTCGATGCTTCGGCCGGAGGCCTCGGCGGGTGTCCCTACGCTCCCGGGGCATCCGGGAATGTCTCAACGGAAGATCTGGTCTTCGCGCTGAAAGCCACTGGCGCTAACGTGCCGGTGGATGAACTGCTGGTGGCCGCCTGTGCACAACAGCTCGGTGACGCCCTGCAGCATCCGCTGAACTCGCGGCTTTCGCAACTCCATCATCGTGATAAGCCACAGCCTGCGTGGCGGGAATGACATGAATCACGCGTGCGCCGATCAATTGTCGAAACGGGAGGATGTCGAGGCCATGGCCAGGCAGGTGTCGGCCGGTGAGGTCCGGACTGTGGCGCGCGTGATTACCTGGCTTGAGAATCAGGAGCCGATTGGAACGGCCGTGCTGCAATGCCTGACACCCCCGTCAACAGGCGCCATGGTCATCGGTATTACCGGGTATCCCGGAACGGGGAAGAGCACGTTGGTCGACCAGCTTATTACCGCCTACCGCCGCCTCGGTGCAACGGTCGGAGTTCTGGCCGTCGATATCAGCAGTCCCATTACCGGAGGGGCGGTGCTGGGTGACCGGATCCGGATGCAGCGGCATGCGGACGATCCGGGGGTCTACATACGCAGTATGGCTACACGCGGTCAGTCCGGCGGGCTCGCGCGGGCGACTCGCGATGCGCTGCACGTGCTGGAGGCGGCCGCATATGACGTAATCCTGATCGAAACGGTCGGCGTCGGCCAGAACGACATCGAGGTGGTCTCGCTGGCAGGAACGGTCATTGCGCTGGTCGCACCGGGACTGGGCGACGACGTGCAAGCCATGAAGGCCGGGTTGTTAGAAGTGGCGGATATCGTAGTCGTCAATAAAGGGGATCGCGAAGGCGCGGATACCGCCGTACGCGATCTGCGCGAGTGGTGCCCGCATGTGCTGCGCACCGTGGCTGTCACGGGAGAGGGCATTCCGGAGCTGATTGCCCTGATCGCCGAACAGCAGCGACTCCGGGATCTCGCGCACACACCGGGCTGACAAAGCGGCTGGTTCCGGAGAGCACCATCATGTTGGCGAATCGACTTGCGAGTTATACCCAGGTCCTCTGTTACGACGATCTGCCCGACGACGTGGTCCATGAGGTCAAGCGACGGATTCTCGACAGCGCCGCCTGCGCCTTCGGCGCCTGGAAGGCGACTCCCTGCCGGATCGCACGTCACGTGGCACAATCCGCCAAGGTTCCCGGCGGAGCAACAATTTGGGGGACCACTCATAAAACGTTGCCGGATCTCGCCGCCTTCGCCAACGGGGCGCTCGTTCGCTACCTCGACTTCAACGATACCTATCTATCGAAAGAGCCGGCCCATCCTTCAGACAACCTTGCCGCAATTCTCGCCGCCGGAGAAATCGCCCATGCCTCAGGCAAGCGGGTCATCCAGGCCATCGCTTTGGCCTATGAAATCCAATGCCGGCTCTGCGACGCCGCCGCCTTACGCTCCCGTGGGTGGGACCATGTGACCTATGGATCGATCACGTCCGCGCTCGGCGCAGCCAAAGCCTTGAAACTGACGGAAGCGCAAACCACGCAGGCCATCAACCTGGCCGCCGTGGCAAACGTGGCCCTCCGGCAAACCAGGGTCGGCGACATGTCCATGTGGAAAGCCTGTGCATTCTCGAATGCGGCACGCAACGGCCTATTCGCGGCCATCCTGGCCCAACGGGGCATGACAGGCCCGGCCCCCATCTTTGAAGGCGAGAAGGGGTTCATGAAGCTGGTGTCCGGTTCGTTCGAGCTGCCGAGATTGGGCGGAGAGCGGGCTCCCGACGCCACCCTGGGTTCGTTCAAGATTCTGGATTCCTACATCAAACATTTCCCGGTTGAATACCATGCCCAGACTGCGGTCGAAGCAGCGCTGGCCCTGCGAATGGAAGTGATCAAGGCGGAAGGGGTCAATGCAATCCGCCACCTGAGCGAGATCGAAATCGGCAGTTATGATGTCGCGATCGAAATCATTGGACGCGATCCGGAAAAGTGGCACCCCATGACGCGCGAAACGGCCGACCACAGCTTTCCCTATTGTGTCGCAGTGGCGTTGCTGGATGGTCGCGTGACCGTGCATTCATTCGACCCGGACCGGCTGCGAGACCCGTCGCTGCACGAGCTCATGAAAACAGTGCGTGTCGTCCCGCAACCGGAATTCGTGGGCCGCTACCCCGAAGCCATGCCGACCCGCCTCACCCTGAGGACGACCACGGGGAAGGTGTACATGAGGCATGTGGATGTCCCCCTGGGCCATCCCGGCAATCCCATGTCGGACCAGGATGTGGAGGACAAACTACGGCGGCTCGCTTCGAGACGAATCGGTCGTGCGCAGGTCGAGAAGCTCATCGGTTTCGTGTGGGCACTAGAACGAGAAAAAGACATTGCCACCCTAATGCCTCTGCTGAGGGTACCCCATCGTGACGTCTAACCACTCCACCCCTTCAAAAACACAACGCCTGCGTGAGCTGCTGGCGGGCAGAACGGTGGCTATCCCCGGCGCCTGTAACGCCCTGACGGCCATGCAGATCGAGCGTGCCGGATTCGAGGTCGTCTATGTGTCGGGAGCCGCGATCTCGGCCGCCCGTGGCCTGCCCGACATCGGATTGATCAGCTTGACGGAGATGACGAGGGAAGCGTCGGCCATCGCCCGGGCGGTGACGCTTCCCACCATCGTCGATGCGGACACCGGCTATGGGCCGCCTTCGGTTGTGCGGGAGGCCGTTCAGGAATTTGAGCGGGCCGGATTGGCAGGCATGCAGATCGAAGATCAGGAAGAGGCGAAGAAATGCGGCCATCTGTCAGGCAAACGTCTGATTCCAACGGCTGCCATGGCAGCTAAGATCACCGCCGCCGTAGAGACGAAACGGGATCGGGATTTCGTCATTGTGGCGCGCACGGACGCACGGACCGTCGAGGGGCTGCAGACTGCCATACAGCGAGGCCTCGCCTATGTCGAGGCCGGCGCCGACGCACTCTTCCCCGAGGCCCTGCTCTCCGCCGAAGAGTTCGAGACCTTCGCGTCGGCCATGAAACAAGCAGGCGTCCAGGTGCCCTTGATCGCCAATATGACGGAGTTCGGCAAGACACCCTACTTGAGCGTCGACGAATTCGAGGCATTGGGGTATCGCGGTGTGTTGTTTCCGGTGAGCACGCTCCGCGTTGCAGCCCTCGCGACTGAGAAGCTGCTGCGGGAGCTTAGATTCTTCGGCTCTCAACGGGCTTGGCTTGATCACATAATGACGCGACAGGAGCTCTATAGTCTGCTTCGATACGAGAACGGGCGGGACCAGCCAGGGAGGCCCTATGAACCAGGCGATACAAGACCGGTCCGGAACGAAGACCAGGGAGCAGCCCCTCTATAGCCCCGGGCTGGAAGGGGTGATCGCAGGGGAATCGGCCCTCTGTCAGGTGGATGAAGGAGAGGCAGGACTTCGTTATCGGGGATATGCCATCGCCGATCTGGCGCAACGGAGCCGCTTCGAGGAAGTGGCCCATTTGCTGCTGATCGGTCATCTCCCCACGCAGAACGAACTGGATCGTTTTTCCACACGGCTGAGGGCCAATCGATTCCTGCCCGACCAGGTACAACGTTTTGTCGACTGCCTGCATCCGGGCCTGCATCCGATGGACGTGCTGCGAACCGGCATTTCCCTGCTGGGACTCAGCGACCCCGACGCGCAGGATGGATCGCATGAGGCAGCTCTCCGCAAATCCATGCGGCTGCTGAGCCAGATCCCGCTGCTGATCGCGCAGAGTTATCGAGTCATGTCCGGGACATCGACTCAGAGACAGGACGAGAGTCGAGATTTTGCGCAGCACCTGCTGCACCTGGTGGCAGGCCACAAGGACGGTGAGAGCGGTGCGGCCATGGCCCAGGCACTGAACGTGTCCCTCATCCTATACGCGGAGCATGAGTTCAACGCCTCCACCTTTGCCGCTCGCGTCACCGCCTCAACCCTCACCGATCTGCATGGCGCGATCACGGCGGCCGTTGCGACGTTGAAAGGGCCTCTCCATGGAGGCGCCAACGAAGCGGTCGCGTCGATGCTCATCGAAATCGGCAGTCCTGCACGAGCCGAAACCTGGGTGCGGGAGGCGCTCGCGCAGAAACGGCGAGTCATGGGATTCGGACATCGGGTGCTTCGCCAAGGCGACGCACGATCTGCCATCATCCAGCGCCACGCCGAAGGGCTCAGCCACCTCTGCGGCGACCACAGCTGGTACGACATCGCCTCCACCCTCCACCGCATCATGCGGGAAGAAAAAGGACTCCATCCCAATCTCGACTTCTACACGGCCGTGGCCTACCTGCTGATGGGCATCCCGCGTGAACTGTCCACCCCGTTGTTCGTCTGTTCCCGCATCACCGGCTGGTGCGCACATGTGATGGAGCAGCAGGAACATAACCGGCTGATCAGACCCCGAGCCCTCTATACGGGACCGGCACCGAGGACCTATGAGCCTCTTGACCGACGTGCATGACCGGATCGAACGGGCACGCGAGGCGCCAGGGTGTGCCTCGGAACTACACTGGACCTCTTTCGCCGAGTTCTTCCGATCGCGGGCGTACGATCCACAACTCGTCACCAGGAATTTTCTGACCTATTGTGACGACGACCGGAACCTGCGCCGAACCTACAGTTATGCGGAATTCGGCACGATCGTCGAACGGATGGCAGGGATATTTCATGTCAGGTTCGGCCTGACCCGCGGCGACCGGATCGCCACCGTGCTGTTCAACCATGATCTGACGGCGCTGATCTACTTCGCAGCTTGGACGTTGGGAATCGCCGTCGTGCCGATCAATGTCGAAGAAACACCCGAGAAGAAACGATATATCCTTGAACATTCGGAGGCCTCGGTCGCCCTCTGCTGGCAGGATGTCTACGAGGAACTCCATGCTCTTCAGTCCATCCTGCCGGCCTTGCGGGAAGTGGTCGCCGTGGGGGACGGTGGCATCCTTGACGGGAAAGAGCCCAAAGGAAAAAGCCGGAAAATCAGCACCGCCGTCGGAGCCCGATTTGCCCCGCACATCTCCCGACTCGAAGATCCTGCCCTGATCATTTACACATCCGGCACGACCGGGCCGCCGAAGGGCGTCATCCTCACGGTTGCCAATCTCCTGATCGATGCGGATGCCATCGTCGACAGGCTTGGCTTCGGTCCCGCCGACCGCTTGATGTGCGTCCTGCCCGTCCACCATGTCAACGGCATAGTGGTCACGCTGATGACTCCGTTTTATTGCAAGGGAAGCGTCGTCTTGAACCGGAAATTCAAGACCGGCAGTTTCTGGCGACGACTCCACGAAGAGCAGGTCACCGGAGTCAGCGTCGTCCCCACGTTGCTTGAGTTTCTTCTGGAGGCCGACGAAGACCTAGCACCCTATCGCCTGGATCGCTTCGGCAGTGTGATCTGCGGCGCCGGGCCGTTGTTGAAGGACACGGCCTTGCGCTTCGAAGATCGTTTCGGCTTTCCGATCCGCCATGGTTACGGTCTGTCTGAAACGACCTGCTATTCCTGTTTCCTGCCGAACGACCTGACACAAGCGCAACATCGGCACTGGCTCACAGATTGTGATTTCCCCTCGATTGGAACGGCCCTGCGTCATAACGAGATGGCTATTCTCGACGAGTCCGGGAAGCCGGTTGCTGAGCAGGCACGCGGGGAGATCTGCATCCGGGGGCGCACAGTCTGCGCCGGCTATTTCAAACGGGACGACGCCAACGAAGCCGCCTTCCAATGGGGGTGGTTCCGTTCAGGCGACGAAGGCTTTTACATCGTTGACGACCGGGGACGCCCGTTTTTTTTCATTTCAGGCCGGTTGAAAGAACTCATCGTCCGCGGCGGCGTCAATATTTCCCCGTTGGAAATCGACGACGTGTTGAAGGGACAC
>JBEIQG010000156.1:0-8795 GCA_040376625.1 Nitrospira sp.
AGCGCCTGCATTTTCTTAAATCCGTCCGTATAGACACCGCCGACGCGGCCGTTATTGCGATCGATACACCACTTCAATACTTCCGACACACCGTACATCGACCAGGGGATATTGGCTTTCTTGCTCATGGGCACCTCCTCCACACTTGGGCCGCATTGTAGCCTAAGGCTTTCCAAGTTTTCAAAGGGGCGAAAGGCCTAGATGTTTGGAGCCCATTCGGCAAGCAATCGTGTTCGCTCGGGCAGTGTGTGCTCGCAGCGGGCCATTCGTTGCGAAGCCCGAGGGGCCTCTGTATACTCCGCCCAACGGATGAGAACCGGGAGCGGCGAAGCATGGACTTGGCCGGAATGTCATGCCTTTTTCATCGGGATGGATATGACCGCCGACCGTCGAGGCAGCAAGATTCGATTGTTATATGGTGTCGGACCGGTCCTATTAGCCGGGTTGATCATGCTCTCCGCATGTTCGAAGGCCGATCCCTACGTTCCCCCGGACCCCTTTTACTACTTTGCCAGTTACCCGGTTGGTAAGAATCCGACCACCGTCACCACGGCCGACTTCAATCGCGACCAAATCACGGACCTGATCACCACCAACATATCGAGCAATACGATTTCGCTGCTCTTCGGTAACGGCGACGGAACGTTTCGAGATCAGGTTCAGGTAAAGGTGTGTCAGGAGCCCCGCTCCCTGGCCATCAATGACTTCAATCATGATGACCAACTCGATGTGGTGCTGGCCTGCTCGGGGAGTGACCAGGTCTCGATCCTGTTCGGACGAGGCAACGGGAAATTCGAAGACGGCCCGCAGTATCCTGTCCATCGAACGCCGGTTTCTGTGTCCAGCGAGGATGTGAATGGTGACGGTCATCCCGATCTGGCCGTGGCGCTGCGTAACGACAAAATAAAGATCTTTCTCGGGAGTGCGGCTGGAAACTTCCGTCCCGGCGCCCAATATGAATACGGCGATACGCCTACATCGCTGGCATTGAAAGATCTCAACCGGGACGGCAAACCGGATTTGGTCGTCACGAACGGGGGACCGATGTTGAGTGCGGTATCCGTGTGGATCGGCAATGGTGATGGGACATTTCGGGATCCCAAAGACTATAAGACAGGGCGTCGGCCGCTTGGTGTCAGCTTCGCCGATTTTAACAACGATCACCTGCCCGACCTGTTAGTCATTAACGGGGAAGGGGACAGCTTCACAACCTTCCTGGGCAATGGGGATGCCACCTTCCAGGTCGGCAAGGATTCCGGAGCCGATGCCAGTCCGAATTTCGGGGCTGCGCACGATTTTGACGGCGATCATATCGCGGATGTGGCCATCGTGAATCTGCAATCGACCGATCTCTCCATCCTCTTCGGGCGGGGAGATGGCACGTTTCATTATCCGCCTCGCAACTACCGCACGAAGAACGGACCCTTTGCCGTGGCGAGTTACCGTGTCTCTGCCGATAACATGGAAGAGCCTGGTCTGGTGACGGCGGATAACGGCGCGGGCAGTGTGTCGGTGTTTCTGCATCACGGACGAAAGCGGCAGGCTCCGGACGGTCGCACAGGCGAATAGCAACGGATTCAGGATTGCGACGGTTCAACCGAAGAAGAGATAGGCAGTTTGCTTGACAGCCCAGTAGGGCTCGGATAGAGTTCGAAAAGGTTGCCGGACAAGGATCCGCGCCAAGTTCAGCTACTAGACCGCGGGGGCTCGTGCGATCGTTTCTGTGGTGGTTTTGCATGGGCTGCCTGACGACGCTGGCAGTCTTGATGGTTCAGGGTGGGGTGCGCGATCTGGTCTCAGGGACCAACCCGGCGGGAAGTTCGGGCGCGATCCTCTCCTTCGGTACCACGGTCTTCGGGGGCGGGTTGTTGGCCGGCTGCCTCGCCCTGATCCTCAATCGTCTCCGCTAAATACAGTGACGGCGCCGGTATCGGCCTGAGATCCGCCGGGTCGACTTCCGTACTGATTCGAAGGGGCAAGGGGTGGGTAATGCATTGCCTGAAATGCAAAGGATTCATGATGGTGGAACGGCATTACACGCTCATGAATCGGCGTCTCTATGCCCGTTGCCTGAATTGCGGATTCTGGATCGACCTCGCCGATTTGCTCCGATTCTTTCACAAGGTGATCTCCAGTAGCCTGCGTGGTACGAAGGTGCGAGAAACCTATACCCTGTGAACGTCAGACCTTGTCTGTCCGTCACAAGAAAGTGCGATCCTCTCCATGAATTGTTTACGTCGAATCCTTTCAATCGGTGCCTTTGGAATCCTGGCTCTGTTGTTCGGACTCTGGAGCGGACAGGCGCTGGCCGTCGACAGCGACGTAGACGATGAAGTCATTACGGTGCCATTCGATCCGCGGCCGCTGCCGTCCGCCAAGCAAGCGCATCATAGTCTTCGGTGGCGGCATGTTCCGGCGCACAGCATTCTGCTCAAGGAGCTCAAGACGGGAACCACCCTTTACCAGTTTGAAAGTGAAAAGCGGCTGTCTCCGGCCAGTCTGACCAAGATCATGTCCGCCCTGGTGATCCTGGAGTATGGCCATTTGTATGATGAGGTGACGGTCAGCCCCAAGGCCGCGCGTGCACACAAGACGCATTTGCGCTTGCGGACCGGTCAGATTTTTCGGCTGGAAGACTTGCTGAAGGCGATGTTGATCGTGTCTGCAAATGACGCGTGCCTGGCCGCCAGTGAGCATGTGGGCGGGGATGAGGCCCGGTTTGTCGATCTCATGAATGCCAAGGCGGCGGCGCTCGAATTACACAATACCCATTTCAGCAACGCCTGTGGGTTCGATGCGCCGGAACATTATTCGACGGCGGAAGATTTGGCAAAACTGAGCGAGATCGCTCTGCACCATCCTGTGTTCAAGGAATTGGTGCGTGAAGAGCGGGAGATCATCATGCCGATCAATGAGCATCGGGCCTACGTCCTGCGCACGACCAACCGGCTCCTGGGTCGTATTCCTGGAGTGCAGGGCGTCAAGACGGGTTTTACGTCTAAAGCCGGCCGATGCCTCATCGCAAAAGTCTCCCAGGACGGGCGCGATCTGCTCCTGGTCATTCTCAATTCCAAGCGTCGCTGGAACACGGCGACGAGCCTCATCAACTACGGTCTGCGGCTTAGCGACAGCCGGGCTGCTCTTGCCCGTTAACGATCCTAGTTCTGGTCGGGGTGGTTCGCGATGATCGGTCTTGCTCCGGCAAGCGGGGAAAGGTTGTGCCTGCCGGAAGATCGGCACAGGTCCTCACGACGGAGGGGGCGAGTAACGGAGGAACTAACCAGACGGCCGGGCTGTCTTAGTGGGGAAGCGAGAACTCCACGTTCACATCTTTCCCAAGATAGTTGACCTGGAAGCCCTGCTTGTCATAGGCGAGTATTGCGCCCATGACGTTTTCATCCCCGTAATCCTCTTTGCCGAGCAGTTTGCGGACATCATCCGGACTTTCGCTGTTGAGGACGTTACGAAAGATTCCGCGAGTTTTGTAAGCAAAGCGGTTGTTGATGAAAATGAGATCGACCTTCCCGTCCTGCACCCGGACTCCGGCCATGGGGCCGGTCGGTTTACGTTGATCGAGCAGGAAAATAAACGTCGCCTCCTGCTCGGCCTTGATGCCGGGGATCTTTTCGTTCACCAGCCCATCCAGCGCCTTTCCTTCATCATCCCCCAACTTGATCCCGAAGAGTGACACGTCCTGGCTCGCAATGCTCTTGGGGTCGGTCAAGTCGTCCTTGCTGAGTTCATAAGGCCCGGCGCTCACCATGGCAGCGAGGTAAAGGGATCCCATCATCGCCACTAAGGCTGTGAACGCCCACTTGCGCTGCATCATGAAGGCCTCCTTGGAACAGATCCTCAGAACTCACACCGTTCTGACAGTTGGTATAGGATTTCGGGGGGATGACTCAGGAAACATGGCATTCTATCCAAGGGGCAGTCTGACTTTCAAGGTCGCGGCCGACCTTTCAGTCGGCGCGGTGAGCGGATAAAGAGGGTGTCGGTTCCGTCCTGCCGCGGGCCTTCTTGGCCGGTACCGCCTGGACTGTTCGGGATCGGACTGCAGGTCCCGCATGGTCGTATGGCAGATGGCGGCAAAATCCTCAGCAGCCGGCCCGCGGTGCCGCCGTTAGGTCGCTTGATTCAACTGCACGAGGGCGGCCGCGAGTCGGCGGAGTCGTTGAAAGTAGCCCAAACTGTCTTCCGTCAATTCATCCAGCAAGGTATCCAGGTCGGCGACACAGTCCTGGAGTATCGCGATACGTTGACTGTCCATTTGAGCCTGCCCGTCGAGGTAAAACACGGTACATCCCCCGATGACGGTATCCAGCGTCATCAATTGTCCTTCGTTCGGGCTGGAAAAACGCGGCCAGCCCTCGCGGCTGTGCTCTTCCCAGAGGGCGGCGATGGTTTGGTGAGTCATGACGATGGTCTCGATCGAGGTCAGCTGAACGCAGTAGTTACCGGTTCAGCAACCCTAACGCATGCAGCAGCAGAACAGCAAGCATGCACAACCACAGCCCGAAGAACCGGTAGTCGATGGCTTCGCGGGCGAAGCACCAATTCAGCAAGAGCGTGCGCCAGGTGCCGGGTCCCCATGTGAGGAGGCTCCCCTTGATGATCATGGCGCCGCCCGTGATCCACCACAAAGGCTGATAGGGAATCGGTCCCGACCAGAGGATCAAAATAGCGCCGAGGCCGATACCGACGTACTCCCACCGGAGCAACTGAGGGCTGTGCAGGAGAGAAGCCTGAAGTCTTTGCATGACAAGCAGGGGAACCGCCAGCAAGGCCAGGCCGTCGGCCATCCAGATTCCGGCGATCGCCGCGAGTATGTACCGTGTCATGGCATGAGCGGTATCTTGGGCATCCGTTCGTCTAGGGGTAGAGCCCACGGTGGAGATGGGCCTGGGCCACCTTGTCAATGCCGGCCATCAACGCCGCCATGCGCATTGTCGTCCGCTTCTCCACGGAGAATCGCAGGGTTCTATGGAAAGCGTTGGTGATAATGTCTTCCAGCCGGTCTTGGATGTCTTTGGCCTTCCAGAAGAAGCGCTGCACGTCCTGCACCCATTCAAAATAGGAGACGATCACTCCGCCCGAATTCGCCAGAATGTCGGGAATGATAAATACGCCCTTGTCGGTGAGGATGCGGTCGGCCTCCAAGGTCGTCGGGCCGTTTGCGCCCTCCGCCAGAATCCGGCAGCGCAATTTGGGCGCATTCGCTTGGGTGATTTGTTCGGACAGGGCGGCGGGCACCAACACCGTACAATCCAGTTGCAGCAATTCTTCGTTGGTGATGGATTCGCCCAGCTTGATCTCGTGTAACGGTTCGCGTCTGTCGCGATAGCGATGGAGCACGTCGACGATGTCCAAGCCCTTGGGGTTGTACAAGCCACCGCTGACGTCGCTCACGGCCACCACCCGCGCCCCCGCCTGTTGCATGATGAGGGCGGTGTTCGATCCGACATTACCGAACCCCTGGACGGCGACGGTCGCACTCGACACGTCCACTTTCAGATGCCGTAAGGCTTCTAGGGTCACATAGGAGACGCCTCGACCGGTCGCTTCCTCCCGGCCCAGGCTGCCGCCGATCGAGAGCGGCTTCCCGGTGACCACCCCTTGCACGGCATAACCGACCTGTTGGCTGTAAGTATCCATGATCCAGGCCATGACCTGCTGATCCGTCCCCACATCCGGTGCCGGGACATCCTTGTCCGGACCGATCAACGGGAAAATCTCCGCCGCGTACCGGCGAGTGAGGCGTTGCAGTTCCCCGCGGGACAGCTGTTTGGGATCCACCTTCACGCCGCCTTTCGCGCCACCATAGGGAAGATCCGCCACGGCACATTTCCAGGTCATCCACATTGCCAGTGCCGCCACCTCGCCAAGGTTTACCTCCGGATGATACCGGATGCCGCCCTTGCAGGGGCCCCGTGCGGAATCGTGCTGGACGCGGTACCCGGTAAACACTTCCACACGCCCGTCGTCCATCTTCACCGGTATGCTGACCAGCAAGGAACGCTGCGGCAGTTTTAAGCGCTCGCGCAGATTCGTGTCGAGGCGCATGGATTCTGCTGCCTCGTTAAACTGGGCGACGGCAAGCCGAAAGGTGTGGGTATCGAATTCGTTCATCACGTGACTCCTTGCTGGTGAGTAGCGCGCGGAGGGAAAGGTTCCTGAGTCGCCGCCGGTGATGGTTCCATCAAAGCCATGAACCGGTCCGGTCCGATGTGGGCGATCCAATCCAGATGAAACCGTTGAGCGAAATTGGCGGCCAACCGCTCCTGGACTGTGCCCATCCCTGGCGCTTCCCCTAAGAGCGCTACCATGGACGTCACTCGGCAGTCGGCAATTCCGCAGGGGACAATGTGAGAAAACGGCGCCAGGTCCAGGCAGACATTCAGGGCGAAACCATGCGTCGTGACGCCTTGGGAAATGCGCACGCCGATGGAGGCGATTTTCGACGGGATGTCCCCTCCGACCCATACGCCCGGCAGCCGCTCCCGGCGATGTCCGGCAATGCCCCATTCAGCCAGGGTACTGATGATCACGTCTTCCAATCGATGCACATAGGCCTTCGGTCCCGCACAGAAATCGGAAAGGCGTAGCACGGGGTAGCCGATCAACTGGCCTGGTCCGTGATAGGTGATCGACCCGCCGCGCTCCGTGTGAATGACGGGAATGCCTGAATCCTGCATCAACCGGCTTTCTCCCGGCCAATGTCGGTCCTGCGTCGTGCGGCCTACGGTAAATACGGGAGGGTGTTCCAGGAGTAGGAGCAGGTCCTCGCAACGGTCGGCCGCACGCTCAACTCGGCAGGCACGCTGCAGACTCCAGGCTACCTCGTAGGGCAGGGGTTGGCATCGTATCAGGAGGCCCGCTCGAGGCGCCTGACCCTGTGCAGGCACTTTCGAGATCGGGTGCGCGGATTCCCTCTGGATGGGCTGATCCATAGATTACGGCCTTGCCGGGGCGGGTCGTGACACAGTAATGGTGCCCGTTCCGGCCTTCCCTTGCGTGGTGATCTGGAACGACATCTGGTCGTTTGCGCGACTCACGGCGTGCCAGAAGTCTCCGATGTTGTAGAGCGGACGGTTATCGATGGCCGTCACCACGTCCCCGGATTGCAATCCGGCGATCCCGGCCGGTTTAGCCGGATCCACCGAGAGCGCAAGGATGCCCCGGTCGCTCTCCAGGTCGAAGCTCGCGGCAACACTCGGGGTGATCGTCAGCGGTATCAAACCGAGGTCCGGTCGCAGGACGGAGCCGCGGTCCATCATGGATTGAAGATGGGGCGTGACTGCTTCGATGGCAATGGCGTAACTGATGGCCTGCGCGGAAGGAGCGATCGCGACATTGATGCCCACGACCTGGCCGTATCGATCGACCAATGGGCCGCCGCTGTTTCCCGGGTTGATCGCGGCATCCGTTTGGAGCAGATCGTACAGGGTCTCTCCCTCCGGCGTGAGCACCGAGCGATCGAGTGCGCTGATGACGCCGACCGTGACGGTGGAGCCTCCCTTCAGGGCGAGGGGGTTTCCGATGGCGATCACGGTTTCACCGATCTCAAAGGAAGTGCGCCGGCTGAATTCGGCCGGAACCAGATCCGGAGCCGTGATTCTGACGAGGGCGAGATCGAGCAGGAAATCACGAGCGACGACTCGTCCCGGTGTGAGCCGGCCTGTTGAGAGTCCCACCACGACGCTGGTCACGCCCTGCACCAGGTGATTATTGGTCAGGATGAATCCGCCGGCATCGAGGATCACGCCGGAGCCGGAGCCCGGTGGGGCCCCGTGTTGGGAGCCTCCTTGGGGAATCCCGCGCGTGAGCACGGTCACGACCGACGGACGGACCTTTGCCACGACGGCGGGTACCGGAAGTTCTGCGAGTAAGGTCGAATCAGCGGCGTGATGGCCGGCGCCGTTCACCGGCGTGCAGAGCATCAAGACGGAGCAGGAAAGGAGTCCCCAGACGAGCCATCCTGTCCGATCGGGTCGGGCGGCAAAATGGCGACTGTAGGGGGCTATCCGCATAGGGGGGAGCCGTTCCTCCGTTGCCGCATTCTCTCACAATAGGATGCACGGCGAAAGCACGCCGAAAACAACACGGGCGAGGTGTTACCCTCGCCCGCATTGCTTTGCTCTGTAAAAGGCCCCGTGTTTACTTGATGGCCGCGAACATTTCCTTGACCATCGGGGTCTTGAGTTTCTTCAAGGCTTTGGCTTCGATCTGCCGAATCCGTTCGCGGGTGACCGACAGATGCTGCCCGACCTGTTCCAATGTACGCGCCTGGTCTTCCCCGATCCCGAACCGCAGCCGGATAACAATTTGCTCTCTGGGGGTCAAAGTGCCGAGAATGCGGTCCATCTCACGAGTGAGCTCCGTGCGGTTCACATGGGCGTCCGGCGGAACCGCCTGGTGGTCCGGGAGCAATTCGCCGAGCTCCGTGCCGCCGTCTCCGACACGATGCTCCAGCGCGACCGGCTCCTGAAAAGCCTGAATGGTCTCATGCAGGCGATCGGGTCGCATGCGCATGGTGGAGGCCACTTCTTCCAGGCGCGGCTGTCGCCCTAACTGCTGAACAAGCCGGCGCGAGGCCCGGAGAATGCGGTTCGAAGCTTCCGTCTGGTGCACGGGAATCCTGATGGTGCGTGACTGATCGGCCAGGGATCTGGTGATGCCCTGCCGGATCCACCACGTCGCATAAGTGCTGAACTTGAACCCCTTCCGGTGTTGATACCGCTCAGCGGCTTTCATCAATCCGATATTGCCTTCCTGGACCAGATCCAACAGGGTCA
>JBEIQG010000277.1:0-3895 GCA_040376625.1 Nitrospira sp.
CCGCCGCCGACGAGTTGATCCGGTCCATTCGTGAACAATTGGGCTCCTCCCGCATTGACGTCGCGTTCCTGTTTGTCTCTGCCCAACATGCCGACCAGGCCGAAGCGCTTTCGCACAGGCTCCGCTCTTCACTCGGCCCCGAAACCTTCATCGGCTGTACAGGCGAAGGAGTCATTGCCACCGGACGAGAACTCGAAACGGGACCGGCCGCAACCCTCTGGGCGGCGCATTTGCCCGGAGTCATCGCGCATCCGTTACGACTGTCGTTTTCAAGCGTACACGATCAGTTCTCACTGCACGACTGGCCTGAACTGGACTCTGAGGGCGAGTCGGCACCTGTCATGCTCCTCTTTGCGGATCCCTTCTCCACCCCGCTGCAAGACGTGCTGGGCCTCATTGAGGAGCGCTACCCGAACGCTCGTGCACTCGGCGGGTTGGCGGGTGGCGGGCAGGACCTTGCCGAAAATCGCTTTTTTCTGGATGACGAAGTCTACAGCGACGGTTTGGTCGGTGTCGCGCTTTCCGGAAACATTTCGGTTCGCTCCGTCATTTCGCAGGGCTGTCGGCCGATCGGAGACCGGTTCATCGTGACGAAGGCCGAGCACAACGTCATCCAAGAACTCGGTGGAGTCCCGGCGCTGCATTGTCTGCAAAGCGTCTTCGGGCAACTCTCCATTCATGAACGCGAACAGGCCCAACGGGCCCTCCACATCGGCATCGCCATGGATGAGCAACGCGCGCAGTTTACCCGCGGAGACTTTCTGATCCGCAATCTACTTGGAGCAGACCAGCAAACGGGGGCCATCGTCGTGGGCGACATCGTCCAGGAAGGACAAACCGTTCAATTCCAAGTCCGGGACGCACAGTCCGCAGACGAGGATCTCCATGCCTTACTCGCGGCTTCCCGTCTCGATGAATCACAACGACCACTTGGTGCGCTGCTGTTCAGTTGTTGCGGACGCGGAAAAGGACTTTTCGGGGTTCCCAACCATGACGCATCTGTCCTGGGAGAACAATTGGGCGCTATTCCTCTGGCAGGATTTTTCGCACAGGGGGAGCTGGGGCCGGTCGGCGGACGTAATTTTCTCCACGGCTATACCGCGAGCATCGCCATTTTTTCTGAACCGGATCGACCCCACAGACTCGGCTCGACCCGTTGAGCAACGTCAACGCGTGCATGTGAGGCCGCCGGACAGGCACATTGTATAGGGGAACTTCTATGAACACTCGCTTCTGGCTGACGACTTGCGGTATCGTGGGATTCTTATTCCTGACCATAGGGAGACCAATCATGGCACAGAGTGAACCAACCGCCTCAACGCCTGAAATCACAACCGTTTCAGGCCTTACCTACACAGACGTCGTAGTGGGCACAGGCCGTGATGCCGCCGCGGGAAACCTGGTGACGGTCCACTATACCGGCTGGCTGACCAATGGCAAAAAGTTCGATAGCTCCGTCGACCGCAGCGAGCCGTTCTCCTTTCCTCTGGGGGCCGGCAGGGTTATCAAGGGATGGGATGAAGGCGTTGCAGGAATGAAAGTGGGCGGAAAGCGGAAATTGACCATCCCCCCGCAGCTTGGGTACGGAGCTCGTGGAGCCGGCGGCGTGATCCCACCGAATGCGACTCTCGTCTTCGACGTGGAACTGCTGGAAGTCCGGTAGGTCCGTGTACACGCGCACCCCTTCAATCACCACCTGGAACTTCAGACGCACCCGATGAAACAGACACCCCTGATCGATGCCCACCGCAAGGCACAAGGCAAGCTTGTCGACTTTGCAGGCTGGGAGATGCCCCTACAATATTCAGGCGTGGTGGACGAATACCAGACCGTCCGCCGGCACGCAGGATTGTTCGATGTGAGTCATATGGGGCGCATCCGCGTCAGCGGGCCAGGCTCGCTGGCGTTTTTACAGCGCGTCACCACGAACGATGTGTCAAAACTTTCTGTGCGTCACTCACACTATTCGATGATCTGCGCCCCGAACGGCGGCATCAAAGACGACATCTTCGTCTACCACGTGAAGCCGTATGAGTTCTTGGTTTGCGTGAACGCCTCGAACCGGGAAAAGATTGTGGCATGGCTGCACGAGAAGGTTGCGCAGGCCCAGGGCTGCAAAGTCCAGGACCAGTCGGCGTCCCTCGCGCAAATCGCGATCCAAGGTCCGGCTTCACGTGACATCCTGGCAGCCGCCGGCCTTGCCGATCTCAGCACGCTGAAAATTCGTCACTGCCTGGACGCCACACTGTGCGGCCACTCATTGTTGGTGACACGGACCGGCTACACCGGCGAGTTGGGATATGAATTGTATCTTCCGGCAGAAGGGGCGCCGAAAGTCTGGGATCGACTGCTCGAAACGGGACGTCCTCTGGGCATTAAGCCGGCAGGGCTAGGCGCTCGTGATTTGCTCCGGCTTGAAATGGCCTACCTGCTGTATGGCAACGACATGAATGAGGAAACAACCCCCATTGAGGCCGGAGCGGAATGGGTCGTGAAATTCGACAAGGGAGACTTCATCGGCCGGACTGAATTGCTTGCCCAACAATCACAGGGAGCAACACGACGGCTGGTGGCGTTTGAACTCATAGAAAAAGCTGTGCCGCGCCATGGATTCACAATTTTGAGTTCTCAGCCACCTCACGTCGAGATCGGCGAAGTCACCAGTGGAAACTTGTCGCCCTTACTGCAAAAAGGGATCGGTATGGGCTATGTTGCGCCCGTCGCAGCCCAACCTGGGTCGTCCATCCTGATCGATATTCGCGGCAAGGCTTGCCCTGCCGTTGTCGTCAAACCGCCATTTTACAAGAAACCCGCGAGTACCGTGTAACCCAATGGTGAAACCGATCTACAAGGGCACGGTGGTCACGCTCAACGTCGATACGGTGCGCCTGCCGAACGGCCACACGATCGACCTCGAAGTCATCCGGCATCCAGGCGCATCCGCCGTCGTTCCCCTCAAAGAAGATGGAACCGTCGTGCTGATCCGGCAATTTCGCCATGCCGCGAACGGATTTATTTACGAAATCCCCGCCGGGAAACTCCATCCGAAGGAAGATCCGCTCGACTGTGCAGCCCGCGAACTCGAAGAGGAGATCGGCTACAAGGCCGGTCGATTAGAACTCCTCTCCAGCATTTTCACCGCGCCGGGATTTGCGGATGAGGTCATCCACATCTATCTTGCGACGAGTCTGACGATCGGCACTCAAAATCTGGATCAGGATGAAGTCCTGGAAGTGGTGGAGATGCCTCTCCGCGAGGCAATTTCGAAAATTTCGGATGGAACCATTCGGGACGCAAAAACGATCGTAGGGTTACAAGCGGTCTATATTCGGCAGGAGCAACACCGGTAGAGGGCCCAAAAGGTCTCCCACCTTCAGGATGGGAGACCTCCCAAGCCAGCTAGCCTCGCCAGAAACGGTGTTGTTTTTAGTGGCCGCCCTTTTTCTCGTCCTTCTTCTTCTCTTCGCCGAACACGGTCTGGGACAGGTGTCCACCCTTCTTCTCATCCTTCTTCTTCTCTTCACCGAAGAGGGTCTGGGAGAAGTGGCCGCCCTTCTTCTCCTCTTTCTTCTTGTCGTCACCGGCGAACGAAGGAGCGCTGAACGCAACCAACAATGCAGCCGCCATCACCGTCAACATCATCTTCTTCATTCTGACTCACCTCCTGTTAGGTTTGAGATTACCAACGACCGACGGGTCCTCGGTAAAGCAAAGTCCTTGCCGCATGGATACTCGGATATAAACTATTGTTATTTCGGACATGTCATTCATAACACTCCTTAACGCTTAGGAACGCGCGACGCGATTCTGTGGCAGAATAGCCTAGAGGAGGCTAAACCGCCTCATCAGTCGATTCCGCAGAGACGACTGGATAAGTCCCTACGACCAAAATGCC
>JBEIQG010000102.1:0-12442 GCA_040376625.1 Nitrospira sp.
AGCCCGATTCCCAGCAGAGCGCACCCGAGAACCAGCATCGACAAGGCAAGCCAGCCGTACCCCACATGCAGGCTCAGCACGAGCGGTTCCCGCCATGTGAGCCAGCCGTACCAGCGCCAGAGACGAACGAGATTCACGGTCCCGGCAGCCAGGAAGATCCAGCCCGTCGCCGCCGTCGGCTGGACCGTCCAGGCCAGCGCGGCCATGAGGACCAACGCAAGCGAGAGTCCGTCGAAACGGGAAAACGGCGCAGGTCGTTCGTTCTTTCCCTGACCAGCCAGAAATTCCCGCGTAAAGTTCGGCGTGAGCCGTCCGCCGATGAAGGTCAGCAGGAAGAGGTCCAGGGCGAGCGCGAGTCGCAGCGCAAGCTCCGTCTCCGCGCCCCTCACTGTGAGGACATGGAAGGTCACATTCGCGGCCGCATACAGGCTGATCGCCAGGCCCACCGGCGCATGGCGCCAACTGTTCCCGGCGGCAAGTTCCCGCCATAACAGACCCACCAATGCCACGAGAAACGCCGCATCCACGATGGCCGCGAACATCGGTGTGATCAAAGGAATGGCCATGGCGACACGCCCGGCCAGCCACAGGGCGAAGAGCAGCATCAGCTCACGCCCCTGAATTGCCGGACGATCCGTCCAGTTGGGCACCGCCGTGAGGAGGAAGCCGGCAATCACCGCAGGGAGAAACCCGAACAGCATCTCATGCACATGCCAGTCGCGAGCGGCGGATAGCAGGACGGGATCACCGGTTCCCGCCAGGATTAAAATCCAGGCGGGAATCGCCACACCGGCGAACAACGCCGCCCCCAGAAAAAACGGGCGGAACCCGTATGAAAAGAGCGTCGTCATCGGCGAGGCTGCGTGTCGTTCCAATGCATTTCCCATCGTCCCTCATTCCTCCCCATCGACGTGAACGCCATAGTAATACCACAGCGACCGCGGTGTCTCGGCAGGGAATAATCGATGTTCCGAACAGGCGGTGAGGAATAAAGAAAAACCTGCCTTACTCCAGATCGTACCCGCGAGCCGGCAGGTACGGACCCGGCGCGTGCAGCAATTGAAACGCTTCGCGTGCATCGACCCGCGCAGTTTCCGCGGAATGTGCGGCAACCGGAGCGGCCCCGATCTCCACCGGCTCCCGACGGATCTCCTGACTGGTTCGACTGCGGTACACCAGCTCGTCCGTATCCAGATCGTATTCAGGCCACTCGAGGCTCTCCCAACGCTGCATGAAGTAGTGGGCGTAGAACGTATACAGACCGTGCTCCTTACGGTTCCTCTGCAGGACATACTCGGGCATGTTCTGACTATCCAAATCGGTATGGTAATGCTGCAACCAGAGGTAGTCGCCGAGGATCACCAGTTTGACCAGCGGAGCATCGGCATAGAGCTTCAGCTTCACGACCTTGCCGATTGCCTTCAGACGCTTGAGCAACGCGATGCTCTGCCGAACCTCTTCGCGAAAGGTCGGATACGGGCAAGCCGGATGAGCCAATGCCTGCATACGGACGCGCGCATCCTGGTTGAACGGATTCACCAGGAGAATCTTCGCCTCCAGGCATTTGTCCAGGACCGACGAGAGATCGCCGACTTGATCCACCATGGTCCCCGCTCCACTGGACCCGATCACCATTACGGAACGACCGGTGCCCTGCTCATCTTTCAACCCTTGAATGCGCCGGCGGGCCTCCGGCCCTCGCCGAGGAAAGAAGGACACCAGGCCGGCGCCAAGCGCCGCTTCGGCAAGCGCCCGATCCCGCAGACTGCGGTGGACACAGTTGAAGCAGCCCATCAACAGAAGGGCGGCCATCATCTCGACGGCAATCAGTGAAAATTTGTCATGTTCGACATGCGACCAGAACGACAGAAACCGGCCGGCTCCCGCCGGCAGGAGGAGCGCAATGCCTGCGCTCATGGCGACGATGACGATGTGATACAGGCTTCCTGCCGCATGGCGGAGGAATGCCCGGAGAACGGAACAGAATTCGTGAAACAACGAAGCACCTCTAGAACAGGTAAAGAAAGATTCCCACGGCGGTGACGAGCTGGCGGTGCAAACGACGGAGGAACAACCTTCGGCGGTAGGCTCAGCGGAAACGACACATCTGCGGGCACAAACAACTATCGCGTAAGACTTCAGAGATTCAAGGGCTGCTGCCCCCGGATACAGAAGGTCTTACGCGAACATCCGGACTGTAGCAGGTCTGATGACGCGACGCAAGGAGAGGAATAGAGAGAGGCGTCTCTCCAACGGTGATTCGACAGCAGTCGCTCAACTCAGTTCGCTAATTGACCGGTCAGCCAATCCATCGCATCAGCCGATGCCAGCCAGGCTTCGGCAAAGTTTGCAATATACAGGGCCGCTTCGTTCCGGTCTCCGGGACTATAACTTCCGGGCAATCGAGCCGGTGGTTTCCGCTTGCCGGCAAAGAATCCAGCCACATACGGATTGCCGTCCATCGCCCTCAGTAAGGCTGCCTTCGCGGCGACCAGGTCTCCCCGGCGAAGGTCGAGCAAGACACGGCTCCACAGAAACGCAGCGGAGGCGTCGTGCGCATAGTTACGAAAGAGTCGTTCCGCTCCTCTATCGTTGCCGAGCGCAAGATAGCGACTCAACAATCCGTAGCGAACGCCCTGGTTGTCGTCGGGATTCAGCTTCAAGAGGGCCTCGCCGTGCGCGACGGAATCCCGCCTCCGGCCGAGAGCCCATAAGCAGTCGGCCAGGCCCTGACGCGCGCGCATGTACGGCCTGGTTTCGATCAGGCCCCAGAAGTGGCCGCGGTGTTCATCGAAGAAGGCTTCACCAAGGCACCGCCGCCCGGCATGGACTCCCTGCTGATATAGGGTACAGGCTTCTTGTGGGGATCGTGACTCCGCCTCCGCCAGCACATTGTAGGCATCCGCACAATCGGGGAAAATTTCGAGGGCCTCGCGGGCAAGGGCGGCAGCGTGTCGCTGAGTCCGCGCTTCCCATGCCCGATAGATCAATGCTTGGGCCCGTTCCGCGGAAGCCTGCGCCCGGGGCAGGGAAAACCGGCTGAGATCCGCCATGAGGTCTTTCGCACCGGTTCGCTTCCTCAGGGGCGAAGCGGGAGGACTATTCGCCTGACTCCGTGTAGCAGCAGACCTCTTGGCCATGGTTACGAGTTCCTCACGATGGTTCCGGCCCTCGTCGAATCATGACCGCAGAATATTCGAAGCTGCCGCTCCGGTTGAGCTCCGATATCCCGCAGAACGTCCGATGCGGGAAGTCGTCGCTGGATCGCGTCCATGCCAGCCCTGTCTATCCGGCCCGACCAACAGATTCGGCCGACTCACCCATTCGATAACGATACCACTCCACCGTTCGCCTTAACCCCTCTTCCAGCGGCACCTGTGGACTCCATCCCAAGAATTCCCTACCCGCTTCCAGATCAGCGACCCGTACCTGCTCAAGTACACGTTCCGATTTCGCCCCGAACCGCGGAACGATCGGAGACTCCATCAACCTCGCCAGCGTTTCAACGATAGTTCGAACGGTTATGGCTTTCCCTGATCCGACATCGATCGTTCTACCCTCAATGCCGTCTGCACCAGCCGCAGCGAGGAGCGCGTCCACCACATCGTCGACATAGATCCAGTCTACCCGGCGTCGACCGCTCGTGAGGACGGGAGCCGATCCTGAAAGGAACGAGTCTATGACATAAGGCAATAGTTTGCGGGAGTCCTGGTAACCGGGACCATAGACCATGAAGACTCGTAGAATGACGGTCGGCACGGCGTACAGTGCGTGAAACATCCGGGCATAGGCGCTGCTGGCCCATTTCGTCATCGCATAGGGAGAACTCGGCACCACCTCAGAGTCTTCCGAAACCGGCTCCTCGAGTGAGCCCGGCAGAATAAACCGCTCACAGCCCATGGACTGAGCGACGGTGAGCAAATTCACGGTGGTCATGAGATTACATTGGAAGGTGGGCACGACGTGCTCCGGACCGCGTGCCCCGGCCACATGGCCGGCGAGGTGGTAAATCACGTCCGGTTTCGTCGCATGGAGTATCGTTCTTGCCAGTGGCGCATCGGCCAGATTTCCCTGGTACCAGGTGACTTGAGAGTTGGCACCCGGACGTTGCCCCCGCGTGACGGCATGAACACGTGCACCGGCAGCCGTCAATCGGTCGAGAAGAGATCTCCCGATGAATCCCGTTCCACCAGTGACAAACACCCGTTTACCGGCCCAGGTCGTGACGTCACTCATTCGCGATACGCGTCCTTCCTTTGAACAACCAATACTCACACCTTCGATCTCGATGATCTGCGACTCTCACCCGATCAGCTCATGACATTGTTACCCTATGCCTCTCCTTCGATACAAGACAATCTTAGTCACTCCCTCAGATCGTCGCCTCGAACAGGAGGCGCTGTTCCAGGTCGAGACAGATTCGTGCAGGGAATGGCGCAGGCAGAGACAGTGGGCCTTTGCTGGGGTTAGAAGAGTGTAGCCAGATATTCCAACAAGAACAGGAGCCCGGTGCCGCCCGTGGGCAAGGCAATCGCCCCGAACAACGGATGGCTGGTTATCGGAAGGAAGGCGCCCTCCTGATAGTCTTCGATCAACGCCACCATTCGTTCGACTTGTGCCCGTTTGTCCTTTTTGAAGACGCTTTCGCCGGACAATCCATTGAGCCGGGACTTCAATTGCGCGACGGCGGCCCGTTTGGCCTGTTCGGCGGAGCGTCGCAGCAAGACCCCGTTGCCGAATGCATAGGCGGCGTTCAAACCGAAAATCGCGATGAGCCCGAGCGGAAAATCCCATCGGTCGAAATAACTGTGCCGGGCCACCGCCATGAGGAACGCCACCACGAACGGATAATAAATCATGGCACTAATGACCGCCGTGCGTTTGGCAATGAACTCCACCGCGATCCACTCATGTACGTAGGCCTGGTCCACTCCCCGCTTTGCAGCCTCCCGGACGAGCAGCCGGTCAGACCACCAGCGCGTCGTGCCGACCATGAGTTTGATCAAACGCCGGCAGAGCCGCGTCGCATCGACGACATAAACCATCAACAGCGTCATGGCCAGGACACTGAACCCCAGAACGGCATAGTTGATCGTGAAGCAGGCCGGCCCGCGGCAGGGCATCACCGGAACGCCGAAGAGCACCATCAAGATGGCTCCGAAGCCCACATAACACAGCGACTGCGGCACGATCCGCACGAGTCGCTCCTTCCAGCGACCCAATGCACGATATTCCCGCCATAGCAGAGCCGCCTCCGCATCGCCGCTTGGTTGAGGACGCCAGTGATGAATGCCGACGAGTGAGCCGGCCGGAATCGAGAGCGGTGCCCGTGGACGCAGGAACCGGAAGCGGCGGCTCAGCTCCTTTTCGTTCTCCCGCAGCCGTCTCCACGAATGTCCCAGAAAGAGCAGGCAGAGCAGGAACGCGAACAGCCGGAGAGAGGTGGTCGGCCAGACACTGATCCCGTCGGTGAGCGTGAAGGGCTCACCCCCCGTTCGATCGCCCATCGCCCAACAGAGTAAGCCGAACAACAGACCCACAGCGAATACAAGCCCGGCCACAGCACCCTGAGCCCAACGAGATCGCGCCAATTGCCACAACTCGCTGTTGACCAGCAGTGCGCAGAGGGTCATGAGGCCGAGGGCAGACAGGAGCAGCGCCATCGTCTCCGATCTGAGCAAGCGCAATTCACCGGTATCCGGGTCCAGATCGGGACGTGGAAGATGAGGGCTCGGAAGCGCCTCCGGGCTCCGACCGGCCGGGTAAGGCCCATCAAGGCTGAGATCGACGGGACCGTGACGCCCGACTTCATACAACCGTGGAGGGACCGTCTTTGGAAACGTCGCCCTCGACGGAATCTGTAGTTCCTCCGGGCTCGATCCCGGCACGATGTCGTCGACGGCGCGCAGCACCGAATAAAACAGGGCGGTCTGGTAGCTGTCGCGGAAGGGCGGAATCGGCGTCTGGATCAGCGGGTGGAGTTCCAGACCAAAATGGGACGCAACCACCAGATTGCGGGTCCACTGGAGTTGGCTCGGATGAGTCAATCGTGCATCGAGGTCGGTCGTGAAAAACAGGGCATGGGGAAAGTCGCTCCGCAGGGCCTGAAGGATCATCAACTTGTCGTATACGTCGCTGCCCAGCACGCCAATGGCCTTGAACTCGCCGTCGTTGCTCGCTTCCTCGCGCTTGAGGGTTTCAACCAGCCGGCGAAGATAGTCCAACTGACTGCGGCCGGCCGGTGTCTCAGCCAGACTCTGCTCCACACGCAGTCCCCCATCTCCGATTTTCCCTTTTCCCTGAGCACCACCGGAATCCTTCTCGGTATTCTTGGGCGGCAGCTCGCCATCGAGGCCGGCCAGGTAGGAATAGCGGTGCACCCAGTCCGGATACCGCTCGGCGCGCAAGTGATTGAAGTGATACTCGAAGGTCCGCGTCGCGCGATCAGGCCCTGTCTCCGCCAGGCTGCGGGCCATCGCGACGAACGTACGCGGCAGGGACCTGCCGTAGAGCGTGTCCCACTCCGAGATCAGAGCGATATGCGGAATCCGGCACTTCCCCGCTGAACGCCGGGATGAGGCCGCAGCGGAATCAGGGACTCCCTCCTTACACAACCCGGCCTCACCCCGTGGAATCGTCAGGTCGATGCGGCGGCGTTTGAGTTCCTCCACCAACTGCTCCGCCAGCACAGCATCAGTGCCGATCGTCCGGATCAACGTCATCCCGCCCGCCTCGAACCATTGCTCCACAGTCCGTGCCGCATCGCCACTCTGACGTTCACCCAACAATACCGGGTCGGCCGCCGTGGCCCAGGATGAATAGAATTGAACGCCTTCCAACTGACCCAACCGCCGGCGTGACAGAGCCACAGAGGGCTCGTGAGATCGGCCGGAGTTTGGATCGGCGCCGAACAGGACCTTGAGCTCGCCGACCATGGCTCCCAACGAACCGGACGAACGTGGACCGATCACGCGATAGGCCGGCTTCTTCTCCTTCAAGGCCTCATGGATTTCCGTGATCAACCGGTTGAGCGACAGGAGCGGGGTGGGACTGAAGTCCTGTTCTTTCAGCCAGAGCACCAACACCTGCATAGACTTCTTCGGATCAGCTGATGCGGGTCTCCCGAGAAAGGCCTCGACTGGGACAACGAGTTGCTCGCTTCCCTGTCGGGCAAAGTATCTGATGGACTCGCCTGACTCAGGCTGATACCCCGCTGCCCCTAAGGCCGACACCAGGGCATAACGATCCCGCAACCTCGACTCGATACCGCTGGCATAAGGACTGCCGTCGACAAAAACCGGCAACACGAGCAGATCCGATTTCGCCTCAGTGTGTACGATCGCCGCGAGCACATTCTTCGCGTCGTGGTGCGCATTCCCGGCCTGCTCGTCATCCGATTGTGCGGCCTCTTTCTGTCGATGGGTCGAGACCGCCTCGAAGGGATCTTGCCAGAGTCTCGCCTGCACACGATCCGCCCCGACTGAGACGGCCTTCTCCGCCTCCTTATCGATCGGACGCGAAGACTTGAGCGGTACCTGGTAGATGATGAGACTGCTCACCACGGTCAACAACAGGGCCACGATGCCTGCCAGCGGCAGCTTGGATTTCTCTTCCTTCTGGTCGGCCATCGAGGCGATCTGTCCTCCAGGCGAATTGCGTCAGCGGTCCAATCAATGTGCTCAACAGAGCGGTTATCTTCTTCGAGCGAAAAACAGCGACAGGCTAGTCTTGGGGAACAAAACTGTCAATGGAGGCAATGAGGAAATGACGGCCTCGACAGGACCCGCACTGCATCCTTGGATACGCATCATCACGCTGCTCCCTCCAAGCTCGCTTCCCTTATTTCCCAGGAAGGTGGTCAGGGTAACCTCCAACTGCGCGCGTCCAACGAGGGTCTTCTTTGACCGCGCGTTGCGCGAGCAAGGAGGATACCCTGATCACCCTTCCTCCCCTCCCTCCGTTTGACTTCAACTTTCCCTCTCACTACAATTCGCCCGTGGCATCACAATTCGTTCATCTGCATCTCCATACCCAGTACAGCCTCCTCGACGGCGCCAACCAGATCGAACCCCTGATGCAACAGGTGAAGTCGTTCGGGCAACCGGCCGTCGCGATGACCGATCATGGCAACATGTTCGGCGCGGTGGAGTTCTACCGGAAGGCGAAGGAGGCGGGCGTCAAACCCATCATCGGGTGCGAAGCCTACATGGCGCCGGGCAGCCGCCTGGAGAAGAATTCTCACCTCGCGCACAACGACTACTACCACCTGATTCTGCTCGCGACAAACCTCAAGGGATACCAGAACTTAATCAAACTGGTGAGCAAAGCGTATCTTGAGGGATTCTATTACAAGCCACGGATGGACAAGGAAATTCTTCAGCAGCACCACGAAGGATTGATCGGCCTCTCTGGCTGTCTCAGCGGTGAGGTGGCATACCTCATCGGACAGAAAGATCTGGCGGGCGCCACCAAGGCAGCCGGGGAATATCGGGAGATTTTCGGAAAAGACAATTACTACCTCGAACTCCAGGCCAACGGACTGGAGCACCAGCGGATCGCGAACGACGGGCTTCTGGACATTCACAAAAAACTCGCCATCCCGCTCGCCGGCACCAACGATTGCCATTATCTGAAAGCAGAAGATTCGCGTCCACATGACCTCATGCTCTGCCTGCAGACCGGCAAAACGATCAACGATCCCAACCGGATGAAGTTCGATACCGACCAGCTCTACGTCAAATCGACGGACCAGGCATTGAGAGAGTTCAAGGAAATGCCGACCGCGGTCTCGAACACCGTCAAGATTGCTGAAGCCTGCACCCTCGACCTGGCGTTTAATAAGACCTACCTGCCTCAGTTCAAAGTGCCTGAAGGTTATACCCGCGAATCGTATGTGGAGCAGTTGGCCATGGAAGGCCTGGCGGCGCGCCTCAAGGAACGGCCGAGTTCCATTCCCGAGATCGCCTATCAGGTCCGGCTGAAAGAAGAAGTCGCGGTGATCTGCTCGATGGGATTCGCCGGCTACTTCCTCATCGTCTGGGACATCATCAAGTTCGCCCGCTCCCGCGGCATTCCCGTGGGGCCGGGACGCGGCTCCGCCGCCGGCAGCCTCGTCGCCTATGCCCTGCGCATCACCGATCTCGATCCGCTCGTCTACTCATTGCTCTTCGAACGATTCCTGAATCCTGAGCGTGTGTCCCTCCCCGACATCGACATGGACTTCTGCATGGATCGCCGGGATGAAGTCATCAATTACGTCATCCATAAATACGGCGAAGACCACGTCGCGCAGATCATAACCTTCGGGACCATGAAGGCCAAGGCCGCCATTCGAGACGTGGGCCGTGTGCTCGAGATGCCCTACGCCGAAGTAGATCGAATTGCGAAGCTGGTCCCGGATGATTTGAAGATGACCCTGGACAAGGCGCTCGAACAGGAGCCGCGCCTGAAGGAACTGGTCGACAAAGATGTGAAGGTCAAGGAACTCATGTCCGTGGCGCAGTCGCTCGAAGGCCTCGCCCGCCATGCCTCCACCCACGCAGCCGGGATCGTGATCTCCGATCAGCCGCTCACGGAACACGTGCCGCTCTATAAAGGCCCCAAGGACGAAATCGTCACCCAGTATTCGATGGGTGATGTCGAAAAAATCGGCCTGGTGAAGTTCGACTTCCTCGGACTCAAAACGCTCACCATGATTCATCGCGCGGAGACGCTGGTCAACGAAGTGCGCCCCGATCAGCCGCCCTTGCGCGTCGAGCAATTGCCGTTCGACGATCCCGACACGTTCGCGCTGCTGTCATCCGGAAAAACCACCGGCGTGTTCCAGCTCGAAAGTTCCGGCATGCGCGATCTCCTGATGGGCCTGAAGCCGGACCGGTTCGAAGACATCATCGCGATCATCGCGCTCTATCGCCCCGGCCCGATGGACCTCATCCCGGACTTCATCAAGCGCAAACAGGGCAAGATCCCGATCGCCTACGAGATGCCCGAACTCGAGCCGATTCTGAAGGACACGTACGGGGTCATCGTATACCAGGAACAGGTCATGGCCATCGCCAACAAGGTGGCCGGCTTCTCACTGGGACAGGCGGACATCCTCCGTCGCGCCATGGGCAAAAAGAAACCCGAGGAGATGGAGAAGCTGCGCGTCCAATTCCTCGAAGGCGCGAAGCAGAAAAAAATATCCGAGAAGAAGGCAGACAAACTCTACGAGCTCATCCAGAAGTTTGCCGGATACGGCTTCAATAAGTCGCACGCGGCGGCCTACGCGGTGGTCTGCTACCAAACGGCCTATCTCAAGGCGCATTATCCGACGGAGTTCATGGCGGCACTGATGACCACCGACATGGGCAACGCCGACAAGATCGTCGGCTACTTCACCGAATGTCGCGGACTCGGCATTCCGGTGCTGCCGCCGGACGTGAACCAGAGCCAGAAAAACTTCGCCGTCGTCGATCAGAGCATCCGCTTCGGTCTGGCAGCCATCAAGAATGTCGGCGAAGGCGCCGTCGAGGCCATCATCGAAGTCCGCAACGAGACCGGCCCGTTCCGCTCCTTCTTCGACCTCTTCAGACGGGTCGATCTGCGCAAGTTAAACAAACGGATGATGGAAGGATTGATCAAAGCCGGAGCGTTCGATTCGATGGGCGGACGACGCTCGCAGTACCTGGCCGTCCTCGACCAGGCGATGGATGAGGGGATGAGCATCCAGAAGGAACGCTCGCTCGGCCAGACCAGCATCTTCGGCGACGACAGCATCGGCATGCCGCAGAAACTGGATGAGCCGGCGCTTCCCGACGTGCCCGAGTGGAGCCAGGGCGAACTGCTGAAATACGAACGGGAGTTGACCGGCTTCTACATCAGCGCCCATCCGCTCGCCCGGTATGAAGCGGCTATTCAACTCTTCGCCAATACGACAACCATGCAGATCCCCGATGTCCCGGACGGACGCGAGGTCAAACTCTGCGGGATCATCACAGCGGTGAAATCCATGCTCACCAAAAAGGGCGACCGCATGGCCTATATCACGCTGGAGGATTTACATGGGCTGGTAGAAGTGATAGCCTTTCCCGACCTGTATAGAGACCATGCCGACATGATCGTACCGGAACGGGTCGTACGATTGACGGGCACCGTGGATCGCGGTGACAAGGGCACCAAGTTGCGCGGAACGAAGATCGAACCGCTGGCTGATTTGCAGAACACAGGGATCTCGCGGGTGATGATTCGCCTGCATGACGGACCGACGGCCTCCACCAGACTGCCGATGCTCCGGCAGGTGTTCCAAAAATATCCCGGTGCGTCGACCGTCTCGCTGGTCATGGCACTGGGCGGTACGATGGAAGCGCGCACCTCTCCCCTCCCCAACGTCAAGATCACTCCCAGCGAGCATTTCGTCGCCGATATTGAGGAAGTGCTAGGCAAGGGCGCGATCACTTTGGTAACCTAGGCGAACCTAGGCAACACCCTTAAGGGGGTTCAGCAGTATGAGAGACTACCTCGACTTTGAAAAACCGATCCGCGAACTCGAAGAGAAAATCGAGAAGCTGGCCTCAGCCGAGTCTCCCAAGTCCGGCACCCAGGACGAAATCCGCAAGCTCCGGGCGAAACTCGCCCAGGTCGAGCACCAGCTCTACACGACCTTGACGCCCTGGCAGCGCACCCAATTGGCCCGCCATCCCCAGCGACCCACGACCCTCGACTATATCAACGAACTCTCGCGTGAATTCCTCGAGTTGCACGGCGACCGCAGCTTCGGCGACGACCGCGCGATCGTGGGCGGCTTCGCCCGGTTCAACGACCGCTCCGTCATGATCATCGGGCACCAAAAGGGCAAGACACTCAAGGAGCGGATGCAACGGAACTTCGGCATGCCCAATCCGGAAGGCTACCGAAAGGCGCTGCGGCTCATGCGCCTGGCCGAAAAGTTCGGTCGGCCGATCATTACGCTGATCGACACCCCCGGCGCCTATCCCGGCATCGGCGCGGAGGAGCGCGGACAGGCCGAAGCCATCGCGAGAAACCTCTTCGTCATGTCACGGCTGAGGGTTCCCATTATTTCGGTCGTGATCGGCGAAGGCGGCAGCGGCGGCGCCCTCGCGTTGGGCGTGAGCGACCGCATCCTCATGCTGGAACATTCCGTCTACTCCGTTATTTCCCCCGAAGGCTGCGCGGCGATTTTGTACGACGACCCGTCAAAGGTCCCGGATGCCGCAGCCTCGCTGAAAATGACCGCGCAGGATCTGGTCGGACTCGGCATCGTCGATGAAGTGATTCCGGAACCGTTGGGCGGTGCGCATCGTGACCCCCGGGCCATGTGCGATCGGGTCGCCAAGACCTTGGCCAATCAGTTGTATGCCCTGGCTGAACTCGAGACCGACCAACTCATCGCCCAGCGGGATCAGAAATTCCGTAAGATCGGCGTGGTCGGCGGACTCGTACC
>JBEIQG010000092.1:0-13047 GCA_040376625.1 Nitrospira sp.
CACTTGCGCAAACTCAACGGCCGCATGTCCGTCCAGACTTCCTTGATGTACGACAGACACTCGTCCTTCAGGCCGGTCTTGCCGGCGTCCCGCCACCCCAATGGATTTTCGCGATAAGAAGGCCAGATCGAATATTGTTCCTCGTGGTTCACCACCACCTTGTACACCGTCGTATCTTCCTGTTCGTCCTGTCCCATAATGCCTCCTTGTTGGTGAGAATGAATTGACCTGAGATGTCATGACCGCTCGCCACGCTCCGCCGGTTGCAACGTCAGATTGTGGGTCGGCCTGCCTGCGAGCAACGGCGTGGGGAGCCCCTTGCTCCAATTGCGCTGCTGATCTCGGTAATGGGCCGACATCGGGTGTCCCGATTGGCCTCCCGGCATATGAAAGATGGCATCGGAATGGTGCGAGGGAGACACCACCATCCGCTGGCTGGCGGTCAGGCTTCCGCTGAGAACCCGCACGCATTGTCCGCAACCGGGCGCCGCCTCCTCCGTCATATTCAGCCAGCTCCCCAATCCGGGAATGGCCTCGCTCAACGGATGGATCATGTGCACGCGATTCATGATCCCCCAGCTCAACTCGTCCGGAGTGACCAGGCCGTAGTCGGTCTTGAGTGTTTCCACGGTCTCCTCCAGCTGGTGAAGGAGAAACGAGTTCCAGTCCGCAAACCGAGCCGGGTCGGGCAGAACCGCGGGACTTTGTTCCGTCAACAACGACCTCAGCGGGGTATCGAGATCGCCGTCATAGACGAACTCCGCGTCCTGTTCACGGCAACGCTGTAAGAACGGGGCGAAGACGGATGCCGCCAAGGTACGCCGGAACGCCACCAGCAGGCCGACGCCCCTGCTGTCCGGATCGGTCCTGCCCTCCCAGGCCTCCACGACATGCCGGACGTCGGCCAGATCGGGATGTTCCTCAATGACCGAATCAGTCAGCAGGCGTTTCACGAGGTCTCGATAAAATTCGTATAGCCCAGCCGTCGTATCCAATTGCAGGGCCAACAAATCGGCCTCATGGAGCCGGGCTTTATCGCGCAACCGTTCCGTGATGCGGTAAGCCCTGTAGCCATTCGCGAAGGCGTGGCCGATGACATGGGGATATTCGTCCCCCACCATGCGGTGGTTGGCACTCACGAGGTAACCCGATGGAGGATCGATGATCCGGGGCAGTTCGTCAGGCGGGATAAACCCGCTCCAGCCTGTCCGTCCATCGGCCCAGGACAGGCTGACGGATCCGTCCAGTCCGCGCCTGACCGGAATTCTTCCCATGTACGTCCAGGCGATGTGACCGTCGGCGTCCGCCAGCACCACATTGCTGGGGGGTCCGCCGGCGCGATTGGCAACCGCCATGGCCTCCCGCACGGTACGAGCCTGGTCCATCCGTAACAGGCCGAGGTCCACCGCGTCAGGATCGAGTGCGATCCATCGCAGCGCGACGGGATGTCCCATCAACGGCTTCTCGGCGACTGGTCCCCAGACCGTCTCCTTGATGTCCAGCGTCCGGTCTCGATCGCCCTTGACGGCAATGGTTTCCGTTCGGATCGTGAACGGGCGCCAGCCGTCCGGGGTCGCATATTCACTCGCATTTCCGGGATTCAGATCGAGTCGCACGAGGTCGAGAAAATCGCCTTCGACATTGGTCATGCCCCAGGAAACCAGTCCGTTGGACCCGGCGATCACCACGGGAATACCCGGCACGATCACGCCGTTCACCTCGACCCGCCCGTATCTCAACTGAACGCGATACCAGATGTTCGGCACCCCGACATCCAGGTGCATGTCGTTGGCAAGAATGGCGCGGCCGTCTTCGGTTTTTGCGCCGCCCACCGCCCAGGCATTCGAGCCCAGCTCCCTCTTGCGGCCGGGCACGACTGACGTTTGAAGGGACCGGCTCTGTCCCACCGCCTGGCGTAATGACGCCAGGGCCTCCACCGGCACGGAGCCAGGCGAACGATGTGTCAGATTGCCCGTGAACAGCCGTGCGGTGTAGGAATCCAGCGGCGGCAGAAGGAAGGCCGTGACGTCTTCGGGAAGCGAGGCCTTCATCACCGTGCGCATCCGTTCGTCCTCTTCATACCCGTTCAGCATTTGAAACATGGCCAATACCACCAGGAGACTGTCCGTCGGGGTCCATCGAGCCGGACGATACCCCAATAGCAGAAATTCAATCGGGGGAACCGTCATCTGCTCGAGAAATGCATTCACGCCTTCGGCATAGGCTTCCAGGACCGCTCGCTGCTCGTCCGGCAACCGTCGAAACACGGCCTCTGCAACCGGCGACAGGCCCAGGTTTCGTTGCTTGAAATCCATCTGCAACGCGGGCTCTCCCAACACTTCGGCCAGTTGCCCCGCGCTGTTTCTCCTGAGCAGGTCCATTTGAAAGAGCCGGTCTTGAGCCGTCACATACCCCAGTGCCCGCATGGCATCGAGCCGATCCTCGGCAGTCACGACCGGAATTCCGTATTCATCGAAGGCGACGGCTACCGGCGCCTGCAAACCGGCCAGCTTCAGGACTCCGTCTCTCGTCGGCAGAGATGCGGAACCTGCCAGCAGAACGGAGGCCACCCCGAATCCCAGCACGACCCCCGCGACTGCCAGGATACGTCTCCAGATGATCATTCGACGCCCTGCTGCTCCGCTGCGGTAACCGCTTCCGAAAAAATGGTCGCGATCGAATCGATCTGTTCCGCCGTGACGATCAGGGGCGGGAGGAAGCGAACGACACTGTTGTGGCGTCCGCCGAGTTCGAGGATCAGTCCGCGCCGGAGGGCTTCGTGCTGAATCCTGGACGCAAGTCGCGGCGCCGAGGGGCGGCAGCCGGGCGGATCGACCGGCGCGTCTCGATCCACGATCTCGACGCCTATCATGAGACCCCGTCCCCGCACATCCCCCAGGCACCGCGCTTCAGACTGGATCTGCCGGAGACAGGTGAGCAGCCGCTCACCCATCCGGGCCGCATGTTCGTCGAGGCGCTCGGCCGTGATGAATTCCATGGTGGCCAGGCCCGTTGCCATCGCCAACTGGTTTCCCCTGAACGTTCCCGCATGCGCTCCCGCAGTCCACTGGTCCAGTTCCGGGCGATAGACCACCACGCTCAAGGGGAGCCCGCCGCCGATCGCTTTCGACAACACCACGACGTCCGGCACGATGTCCGCATGTTCGAACGCAAACAGCTTCCCGGTTCGGCCGAGTCCCGTCTGGACCTCGTCGACGATCAACGGAATGCCGCGTTCCTCGGTCATTCGCCGGATCCCCTGAAGCCAGGACTTGTCGGCCGGTATCACACCTCCTTCGCCCTGCACCACCTCGAGAATCATGGCCGCCGGTTCCACCACGCCGCTGTTGGGATCGTCGAGCAACCGTTCGATGTAGGCGGCGGACAGGCGACTCCCCTTCTCTCCCCCGACTCCGAAGGGGCACCGATATTCGTAAGGAAACGGCAGGAAATGGACGTCGGACATGAGACCGCTCAAGGCCTGTTTCGGTGCCAGATGGCCGGTCAACCCCAGCGTCCCGTGTGTCATGCCGTGGTAGGCGCCCTGGAAGGCCAGGATCGTGCGGCGTTCACGCGCGATTTTCACCAGCTTGATCGCCGCCTCTACCGCATCTGCTCCGGATGGCCCGCAGAACTGAATCTTCGCGCCCTCGGCAAAGGCCGTAGGCAGGCACTCGAACAGCATATCCACGAATCCGTCCTTGACCGGCGTCGTCAGATCCAGCGTTTGAAACGGCAGACCGTCCCGCAACATCCGGTTGATCGCCTCGACGACGACCGGATGGTTGTGCCCGAGCGCCAGTGCGCCGGCGCAGGCCAGACAATCGATATAGGTCCGTCCGTCGGTATCCTGGACGTAGATTCCTTTGCCCTTGCTCAATGCCAGGGGCAGGCGTCGGGGATAACTCCGCGCATTCGACTCCCGGGCGGCCTGCCGCTCCAGATAGGGATTTGCGAGAGATAGTTCTCTCGGGGGCACACATCCGGTGGGAATGGCTTGCCACATTTCATCGACATGAACCGTCATCGCATCTCCTCCTCGTGACAGACACAGGTCCTTTCACTTGCCCGCTCCTGCAACCCGCGACGGCACAGACAGACTCCCGGTCGCTTCCATCGCCGCCGCCTCCTCTTGACATTCGACCAGTCGGCCGAATTCCATGCGCAGACAGCGATCGGCCATCGAGAAATACCGGTCATCGTGCGTGATCACCAGGACCGCCTTTCCTCGCGCCTTCAAATCAGGCAACAACTGCGTATAAAACACCTTGCGGAAGAGGGGATCCTGATCGGCCGCCCACTCGTCGAACAGATAGAACGACCGGTCCTCCGCGTACGCAGTCAAGAGCGCGAGGCGCTTGCGCTGGCCCTGCGACAGGGCCTGGGTCGAAAACCGCCCTTCTTCGATCCGGACTTTCGACTCGAGTTGCAATCGCTCCAGATAGACGCGCGCCACCCCGTCCAGATCCTCATGTTCCAAGCCGAGCAACGAATCGAAGAGATGGAAGTCGCAGAAGACCGTCGAAAACAGCTGTCGGTAATCGTCCCGATTGGAATCGTCGATCGGCACACCGTCCAGGAGAATGCTCCCGGACTCCTGTGGGTAGAGCCCCAGCAGCAACAGGGCCAGCGTGGTCTTGCCGCTGCCGTTGCCACCGACCAGAAAGGTCACCTCGCCGGGCCGGAAGGTCAGATCGATGGGACCGACGCGAAACGGCGTCTCATCTCCTTCCGGCGCATGGTGGTGAGTAAGACCGATCAGTTCGAGTCGGTTCCACCGGCGAATATCCAGATCCGTTCCGGTTTGCCGCCCATCCGGCCCGAGGCCCGGCGTCGATCCCGCGAGTGACAACCCCAGCGCATCGATCTTGTTCAACGCCACATTGGCGCGCCCCAGACCGGGCAACAGCTCGACGATCTGAGAGAACGGCCCCATCATGTAAAGCAATACCAGCGTGGCCCCGACTACCGTGTCGAGGGACACCGGGCGCCAAGCCGGCCACAGGAACAAGAGTGCCCCGATGGCGGCGTAAAAGAGGAACAGGCCCCAACTGGACGCCAGGGAATAAACCGTCATGCCGCCGACGAAATCCCGTTCGTAGGCCTTTACCGTCCGGTGGAGCAGCGTGGTGAGGAAGGCATGCCGACGCCCGCGATGCAGCTTGAGCTCTTTGATCCCCGCCATGATGGAACGGAAATGCCGGAACAACGCGTCGCTGGTCTCACGGGATCGGGTGAAGAGCCGGATGGCCTTCCGCTCCTGCAATTGAAAGGTGACGGCACCGACCGCCATAAATCCCAGCACGAGCAGCAGCATCGGCCAGGACAACCAGCCCAGGTAAGCCAGGCAACCGAGCGTGGTCGCCACATTGATGCCGATAAGCGGGAGCTGCACATAGGCCTGCGCGATCACGTCGGTATCCTCGCTCAACGCCGCGAGCAACCGATGGTGACCCAGTCGTTCGAGTTGACTCAGCGGCGCATCGAGAATGCGCCGGCTCAGCTGAAACCGGAGTTCTGAAATCGTGGACTGCCCGAGCCTGGTCAGGAGTATCTCCGACAGGGCTTTGCAGACCGCGACCGCCAGGGCCAGGCCTAGAAAACTCCATGCGAGCCCCGACGACGACTGGGCCTCGTTCATCCCTCGATGGATGACGGCGATGAGGCCGGCTCCAGCCAGGCCGCTCACCAGTCCCGCGAAGACGGAACAGAGCACGAGTCGCCAGGATTTTCGTAACAGGAATCGAATCAGATCCATCGTCGTACTGCTCTTCCCAATGACCAGGGCCTCACCTAGGCCGAAACGCTCCGGAGACGTCGGGCTTCCCGCGGGACCGGCACAATACCCGGCTCCTTCCCTCGCCCTGCCGCCTGTGCCGACCGGATCTGTCCTGCCAGTCCGTGGATGGTGGGTGCGGAGAGAAATTCACGAAGCGACACCTCCACGTGGTGCAACTCCTGAATGCGGTTGAGGATCTGAAGGGCGCTCAAGGATTCGCCTCCCAAGTGAAAAAAATCTGCTTCGAAGCCCACCTGCTCCAGCCCTAGAACCTGTCCCCATAGCGATGCGAGCTGCTCCTCGAGTCCACCTGTCCCCAGCTCGCCGGAGGAGGCTGGTTTCACTCCGCCGTCCGGCATGTCATCCTGTAACCGGTTTGCGCCACCCGGTCGCACCAGCTGCGGGGCGGAGGCCATCACCGAGGGCAGATCCCGGATCGATTGCACCACCTGCGCAAGATCCGGTCCCTCGAGGATGCGTCGCACCACTTCCTGCCCCTCCACCGCATTCATTCCATCCAGATCCGATTCAGCGGCGCCCAGGGACCTGAGCAGAGCCTCGGTTTGTCTCGCCATACCGACCTGGCGCCAGCGATCGAAATTCACGGAGATGACCCGACGCCCGTCTCTCCGTCCTGCGTGAGCCAAGGCATCCAGATAGGCATTCGCCGCGCAATAGGCACTTTGTCCGACTCCCCCCGTCACTGCCGTCAGTGAGGAACACAACAGCAGCAACTCCAACCGCTGATCGCGGAACAATGCGTCGATCACAGCGGCCCCTTGCACCTTCGCACGAAACTCTTCCCACACGCTGTCCGTCGTCTTTAGAGCCAGCAGTCCACCGCCGGCCACTCCTGCGGAGTGAACCACCGCATGAATTCCACCGAACCGTTCGTTCGCCGCATCGATCACCGACTGCATCTGGGTGCGATCGGCCACATCCGCCTGGCATACCAGGACTTCACTCCCGAGACGCTCCAGAGCCGCGACGAACTCGCGCTGTTCCGCCGTCGGTTTCGATCTTCCCACCAGGACTATTCGTGCGCGCAGGGTTCGTATGAAATGTTCCGCCATACGGAGGCCGACTCCGCCCAGTCCGCCGGTGATCACACACACGCCTCCCTGACGAAACGGCAACCGGTCACTACCCTTTCCATCCAGGCGAAGCGGTTCGAAGGTTCGCACCCACCGATGCCGGCCCCGGTAAGCCACCACGGGGTCGGCGCCCGAAGGTCCTGCTTCCGCCACCAGCCGCTCACCCCAGCCGTGGACGAACTGCTGCTGGAGAGCCGATTGATCCAGATCGAGTAGACGGCAGGAGAGGCCTGGATATTCCTGCGGCAGCACCACGCAGGCGCCCAGCATGGTGATCCATTCCGGCCGCAACAACTCATCACCGGTTACGTCATAGAGTCCCCTGGTCAGTACCAGGATCGAACGCAGGTGATCGCGACGGGCTCCGAACGTTTGCACCAGAGTGACAAGGTGGAGGAATCCTCGTTCCTGAGCCGCACAGAGCCGCCCATCGGCAGACGTGTCTGTTCCCGTCGATTCGAGCCCCCAGGCATGGAGGAGGCAGTGTGGGACCAGGCCTCGGCCCGTCAGATCCTCCAGCAGCGATGCATGATCCTCACGAGAGTGTGGACGCACGCGATAACTCCCATCCGCAAGACGCTCGAAACCGCCTCCCGGGAGCACGGCCGTCACGGAGGCCACACGCGACTCGAGTTGGGAGCCCAGAAAAGACCCGGTCTGCCGATCGCCGACAAAGAGCAGCCAATGTTCATGACTGCGCCGGGCCGACGTCGGGACGAGCGCCGACCGTTTCCACGACGGTTCATAAAACCACTGCGAGAGGTCGGCACGACGCCCCTCGCCCGCCACGGCATCGGGCTTGTCCTGAAAAGGGTCCAGCCAATAACGTTGACGTTCGAACGGATAGCTGGGCAAGGGTATCCGTCTGGGAGGACGCGTGCGGTGCAGTCCCTTCCAGTCAACCGTCAGGCCGGCACCCCAGAGCGATCCCAACGTCATCAATATGCCGGCCATCTCGTCCTGTTCCCCTCCACTCAAGGAAGCGAACGAAGAAAGGGTCGTCGAGCCGGCACAGCGCCGGGCCAATGTCTGCAATGTCCGGCCCGGCCCTACTTCCAGCAGCACCGGGGGCTGATCGCCGAGCAAAGTGCGCAATCCTTCGGAAAAGCGGACAGTGCCACGAAGGTGACGGCTCCAGTAGGCGGAATCGGTGGCGTCCTCACGTCGGATCCAGGTGCCGGTCAGGTTCGAAACCCAGGGAATCCGCGGTTCTTGTAATGCCATGCCCGCCAGGAAGGACTCGAAACGGGCGAGCATGGGCTCCATCATGGAGGAATGGAATGCGTGGGACGTCGAGAGGCGACGCAGCTTGATCCCCCGGGCGGCTAACCGGCTCTCGAACGCATCGAGCCGCTCGCAGGGACCGGAGACAACGCATTGGGCCGGAGCATTCACGGCGGCGAGATCGAGTCCCTCGGAAAGCAGGGGAATCACTTCCGCCTCCGTCAGCGGGACGGCGGCCATCGCCCCTTCCGGCAGGGCTTGCATCAACCGTCCCCGCATGGCGACGATCGCGAGCGCGTCGTCCAATGCAAAGACGCCCGACAAACAGGCGGCGACATACTCGCCGATGCTGTGGCCGATCATCGCGGCGGGAGACAGCCCCCAGGACGTCCAGGTCTGCGCGAGGGCATATTCCAGGACGAATAACGCAGGCTGGGTCAGCGCTGTTCGATGGATCAATTCCGCGTCTCCAGACGAACCGGGAAACAACACCTCTCTGATATCACGCCCGATGTGCCGGGACAGGAGGGAGGCACAGTGATCGACATGCCGGCGGAATGTCGGCTCCTGATCGTAGAGCGACCGGCCCATCTGCGGATATTGGGAACCCTGGCCCGAAAACATAAAGGCCACCTGGCGGGCTTCACCGGCCGGTCCGGCAGAGCCGGACAGGAGAAAGGGCTGGGTCAGAGCCTGCCGAGCCTCTTCGATCGTCTTCGCGACCGCCCAGCGCCGGTGCGCAAACACCTTACGTCCGGTCTGAAGCGTAAATGAGACGTCGTCCAGATTGACGTCCCCACGCGTGGCAAGATCCCCGGCCAACCGCTCCGAAGCCCGGTCGAGCGCCGTTGCCGAACGGGCCGACAAGACCAGCAGGCTCCACCGCTCATCATCGGGAGACCGGCGATCGGTGACGGCCGGAGCTTCTTCGAGGACCACATGCGCGTTCGTCCCTCCGAGGCCGAACGAACTCACACCGGCCCGGCGCGGGGATGAGCCTGCGCTCCATGACCTCACTTCTGTATTCACATAAAACGGGGTCGCCGCAAATTGGATAGCGGGATTGGGAGCTGCATAGTGCAGACTCGGAGGAATACGTCGATGGAAGAGTGCGAGCACCGTCTTGATCAGGCCGGCGATCCCCGCCGCCGCATCGAGATGGCCGATATTGGTCTTGACCGATGCAAGCGCGCAAAACCCCGTTCCGGCCGTGGATGCCCGAAAGGCCTCGGTCAAGGCAGCCACCTCGATGGGATCTCCCAGCGGCGTGCCGGTACCATGCGCTTCGATGTAGGTAATCGTGTCCGCCGGAACGCCCGCCGCAACGTGCGCAGCCTTGATGACCTTCGCCTGGCCTTCGATACTGGGCGCCGTATAACCCACTTTGGCCGCCCCGTCGTTGTTGACGGCGGACCCCTTGATGACGGCCAGGATGTGATCGCCCTCATCCAGAGCATCCTGCAGGCGTTTGAGCAAGACCAACCCGACGCCGCTGCCGCCGACGGTGCCTTCCGCCTTTGCATCGAAGGTGCGGCAATGCCCGTCCGGGGAGACGATGCCGCCTTCCTGATAGAGATATCCCACCTTTTGCGGCACCGTGACGGACACGCCGCCCGCCAGCGCCATCTCGCATTCACCGCTCAAGAGGCCCTGACAGGCCAGATGCACGGCCACAAGTGATGTGGAGCAAGCCGTCTGCACGGCCAGGCTCGGCCCGCGCAAGTTCAGTTTGTAGGAGAGTCTGGTCGCCAGCGAATCCTTTTCCACCCCGAGCATCGCCGACATCTCCGCCGGCGATTGCAACAGCACCCGACGCGGAAATAGGTGATAGAGATAGCCGCTCGAACTCGACCCGGCATACACGCCAATCGACCCCTGATAACGGGACGGATCGTACCCGGCATGTTCCAGCGCCTCCCAGGCGCATTCCAACAAGAGGCGTTGTTGCGGATCCGTCATCTCCGCCTCTTTGGGTGTCATACTGAAAAAAGGCGCGTCGAACAAATCGATTCCCTCTAACAGAGCGCGTGCGGCTACGTAGTTCTTACGCTCTGCCGTCCTCCGTTCGACGCCCGATTCTGCCAGCTCCTCCGGCGTCAACCGCGATACGGACTCCACCCCGGCGCAGAGGTTGCGCCAGAAGGTGGCAAGATCCGGAGCACCGGGAAAACGTCCGGCCATGCCTACGATGGCGATCTCCAACCCGTCGCCTTGCTCGGTCTGGTCGAAATTCGATGGAGACTGGTTCATTCATCCCTCGATGCGATTTGCTTGGTGCGCCGCTGCTTCATCCGACGCGCCCCCGCCTCGCGTGTCGCCTTCAACTCACGGCTGCCGACGACATCGGCCCCGCCCTCCTGAGATTCGGCAAGAGCGGCGGCCAGCGTTTGGACGGTGGGATATCGAAACAGGTCCACCATCGACACCTCCCGGTCGGTTAGCGCCCGCACCTTCGTCAACACCTTGGGCAACAACAGGGAATGGCCTCCGAGGTCGAAGAAATTGTCGTGCACGCCGATGCCGCGCGCTCCCAGTACCTCTTCCCATATCGCCGCCACGGCTCGCTCGCGGTCATTCCGAGGCGTGCCCTGCTCCGTCCGGGCCTCGGGCCTGGATCGCCCCATCGCTCGCAGGGCCTTGCGGTCGATCTTTCCGCGAGAAGTCATGGGGAAGGTCTCCAGAAACACCCAGCTACTCGGCACCATGTAGTCGGGAAGCCGTTCCGCGAGGAACCCGCGAAGATCCTGCCCCGTGATCCCGGCGGGACGATGGGGAACGATGTACCCCACCAACCGGGCTTCGGCGACCCTCGCCTGTCGTCCTGCGCGAAGCCTCAACAATCGGCGCTGGGCATCGCTCAACCGTTCGATCCGCTGGACCTGGTCCGCCATGTCACTTCACCGCCTTGACGACAGCCATGGAGTCGGCCCACCAGTAGTGGCAATCGTCCGGGGGGAGAAGCGACCGGACGACGCTCAGCGTGAACGACCCGAAATGATCGAGCAGAAACCGTTGATGTCGCCGGCTGAACGAATCGATCTCGTTGGTGTAGTAGGTGAAGACGCCGCCCGGACGCAGCAGCTTGGCGGCCACCGGAATGAACCCTTCGGCGAAATTGATGCTGTTGATGACGGACTCTTCAAATTCCGCCTCGCTGGCCGGGTAGGTATCGAAGAACACCCCGTCGAACAGGCCGATATCGTCTACGACATCCTGCCACCGTCCCTGCACGAGCCTGATGTCGCGATCCGAATACTTCTCCGCCCACGCCGCAAAGGCGCGCATGACATCCCGATTGCATTCAATGATGGTATGGGAACGGGGTCGGCCCGTCTGAATGTAGGACGCCGAGATGCCCATGCCGAATCCCACCTCAAGTACGTCACCGCACCCCTGGGTCACGATGTCGGCCATGGCCTTCATCAGCGGCGCTTCCCAATCCTGCATCACCTGTTGACCTTCGATGATGAGTTCCGACGGGTTGTATTCCGCCCGGCTGTCGCTCCAGGTGCGCTCGATGTCGGTCCGATCCGAGCCTGAGACGAATCGTTTCGAGGCCTCATCAAGCGCCAGGAGATCATCAGAGAATTCATCGAGGGCGCGACGCAGCAGCCAATTCCGTTGGTTGGCGCGGGGAGGCGTCAAAAACTCGTCCTTGTTGATTTTGAGATACACGTCGAACTCCGGCTTCCGTTGAATCACTGTCTTCCTCCGTTGTTCTCCATCCGACTCCAGGTCGTATAACCAGTGCGCCTCCGCGGCTGAGAGAGCTTCCACTTCTCGCAGCAGCCGGTCTTGATCTTCATCATTGAGATCGTCCAGAACTGCAGTCCAATCTCGGGGCGCGTCAGATTCCAGGAATACCCGTGCGTCCTTGACGTCAGGATGGGCGCGTAAATGGCATTCAATCTCTTGCGGTTCCACCCGAAACCCTCGAATCTTGACCTGCTCATCTGCGCGTCCGAGAAATTCCAGATTCCCGTCCTCACGGCGGCGAGCCAGGTCTCCGGTGCGATACAGGCGCGCCCCACTCTCCGCACTGAATGGATGGGGAAGAAACTGTTCGGCTGTCAGCGCCGGTTGCCGATGATAGCCTCGCGCAAGGCCTGCGCCGCCGATGTATAGGTCTCCCGGAACTCCGACCGGCACAGGATGGAGGTGCCGATCCAGCACATACATCTCCACGTTGGAGATGGGCCGGCCGATCGGAATGGTCTGCATCGCCGCACTATCCTCCTGCGCTCCAGGCCGATACGTACTCGCGGTGATCGTGGCTTCGGTAGGTCCGTAGGAGTTGCACCAACCAATGTGCTCTCCGGACACTCGTTGCCACCGCCGGAGATCGTCCGGCAGCGCCTTCTCGCTTCCCACGATCACCAGCCTGATCGACGACGGAATAGCCGCCGCCGTGCGCTCATTCTCCTCGGCCCAACCGGCCCAATAGGGAGTCGGCAGGTTGACCACGGTGACCCTCTGCGCCTGCAGAAAGGCCTGAAAGTCGCCGTAGGCTGGAACCGGCTCGTTGGCACGCAGGACGACTGCAGCCCCGGCAAGCCAGGTGGGGAAACATTCTTCCGCCGCCACATCGAAACTCACGGAGGCAAACTGCAACACTCGATCCGCCGGTGACAGGTCATAGGCCTGCAGCGTCGCAAGGCCATGGTTCACCAAGGCCCGGTGAGTGATGCCGATGCCCTTCGGATTCCCCGTGGTGCCGGAGGTATAGAGCAGATACGCGAGTTGGTCAGGACTCGGCCCGATGGCAACGTTGTCGTCAGGCAAACCGGCGACGACCGTCCATTCAGTATCGAGCGCAAAGATCGGCGGGGTTTCATCCGGCAGGCGTCCGAGATGTCTTCCCTGGGTCAACAGGAGTTGAGGCTGCGCATCCATGAAGATGGCTGCCTGTCGTTCAGCCGGATAGGACGGATCGATCGGTACATAGGTCGC
>JBEIQG010000072.1:0-15211 GCA_040376625.1 Nitrospira sp.
AGTCGGATCACGAACTGTGTGGGCGAACAAAAATGGTAGGCGCGGACGGTCTTGAACCGTCGACCTCTACCGTGTCAAGGTAGCGCTCTCCCCCTGAGCTACGCGCCTATCGCCCGGCGATGCTAATACAGCCTCACCAGGAGTGTCAAGGAAACCCGGCGGCAAGACAGGCTTTTGTCTCCGCCTTCCAGAGGGAGAAGCCGGCTCACCGCTCAGGGGTCATCGGGTGTATCGAAAGAGTCTATTTGACCGCTGCTTTGAGCTCTTTGCCGGCCGAAAACTTGGGAATGCGGGCGGCGGGAATCTTCAAGGCTTCGCCGGTTCGTGGATTACGTCCCATCCTGGCCTTGCGTTTTGAAATCGTAAACGTTCCGAAATTCACCAGTGTCACCCGTTTTCCCTTCTTGAGCGACGTGGTGACTGCTCCGGTGAAGGCTTCGAGTGCCACTGTCGCGGCGACCTTGGTGATTCCGGCGCTGTTCGCCATCTTCGCGATCAATTCTTCCTTGGTCATTGCTTCCCTCCGTTGGTGGTTGGCGACCGGTGGATATACGGGCGTACAGAATCTACGCCTCTGGTGAGGTGCTGATGATCTGAAATGCGCGCGAATCTAGCTCGCCCTGGCGCGTTTGACCGGGATATCCAGATCGAGAATCTTTTTTCTCAGCGTATTTCGATTCAGCCCAAGCAGCTCTGCGGCTTGAATCTGGTTCCCCTTGGTCTCCCGCAGGGTCAGCAAGATCAATGGGCGTTCGACGGCTGCGATGAGCATCGGATGGAGATTTCTTCCAGAGCCGTGACGCATCCCTTTGACGAAATCGCCGACTTTATGCTCCAGAAAAGATTCCAAACAGACCGACTGCCCCGCTTCATTTCCATTGGATAGCGACAAGTCTGCCGTAGGGGCTTTGGCCGTGTGGAGCGACGTTGCCGTCCGCTTCAGCACGGTTCGAGATCCTACGACCAAGAGGGTGCGCGCAGGATCTATTCCCCCGAACAATTTCCCAAGCTCTGCAGCAGACTGTGCTTTCGATTCCACGATGACGGCATCGTACGCACGCTTTACCGGGTCCTTTGGAAGCGATAATCCGTCACGGCCGATGGTGACCGCCTGCTCGCCGAACAGGCCCTTATAGTGTGCCTGGATCTCGCTGTCTGTGCTGAGCAAGAGGATACTAAATGTAGATGAACGCAGCGTCATGAAGGTACCGGAGGAAGAAGAGGGCGGGATTATTGCTCAGCCCCTGGATGATGTCAATGATGAAAAATGCCTTGTAATACTTGTAATAACGTTAGAACCACAGGGCGGAACTGATGTGCGCGGTCGTGGCGGGGGAGTCTCACCATTCCATTGCGGTCGAAGGCACGAAATTTGGAGGACCACGGGTCTCCACTATGAGTCGCGCGTACGGTGGTTGACTCAAGCAAATCAGCAACTCATCGCTCTTAACTGCAGGATGCTGTGATGCGCCTCGATCCTTGCTTGACAGGAAAGTTGCGCGCAAGGTATAGAGTTTCATGAATCCCCATCGGAATACTCGCAAATGAAGGTGAGCCTCCGAGCGACCTACGGAATTATTGCCGCAGTTGACCTTGCGCTACACCATGCGGAACAGCCGGTCTGCGCGAAGTCGATCGCCAAGCGACAGGCAATCCCGGCCCGGTTCCTCGAACAAGTGCTTCATGCAATGAAGAAAGCCGGGGTGGTGACAAGTCAACGCGGGGCGCAAGGTGGATATGTGTTGAGTCGCAAGCCTTCGGAGCTTTCCGTCGCGGACATTCTCGATGCACTGGACGGTCCGCTTCTGACGACCAATGGAAGGGCCGGCCCGAAACATTCGTCTTCGCGAGAGGCCAAACAGGAGGCCTTGCTCGCTCACATTTGGGATCGCGTGAAACGGGCGGAATTGAGCGTTCTTTCGGAAGTCACGGTCGAGGAGTTGGCCAAGCGCCAACGGACCCTCGACGAGCAGCACACGTTGATGTACCACATTTAAAGCAGCCTGAATCATGCACATTATTTCCCAACCGACGAGGTCGTCATGATGACTCCCAATGCAGTGGCTCTCCGTCCAGCGATAAGAACGGAGCCCATTCCGGCCCATATAGTCGAAGAAATCGAAACGTTTGAAGCGGAGGCTCACCGGGTTCTTGCCGGAGATCTCTCTACCGACATCTTCAAGCCGTTCCGCCTCCAGTACGGGATCTATGGCCAGCGACAGACCGGGGTGCAGATGTTCCGTATCAAGATTCCCTTCGGCGGGTTGAAGGCCAATCAATTGCGCCAGGTCGCTGAGCTGGCCGATCAGTACGCCACAGGTGTGGGCCATGTCACCACGCGCCAGGATATCCAGTTGCACTTTGTGGAACTCAAACATGTTCCGGAGATGATGCGCCTGCTGGCCTCGGTAGGGCTGACCACGCGTGAGGCTTGTGCGAATACGGTGCGGAACGTCACCGCTTGTCACCTGGCGGGCGTATGCCAAGGGGAAGTGTTCGACGTCACGCCCTACGCGAAGACGGTGGCCTATCATCTACTGCGCAATCCCCTGAATCAGAGTCTTCCGCGCAAGTTCAAGATCGCGCTGTCCGGATGTCGGCAGGATTGCGCGCTCACACCTATCCATGACATCGGGTTGCTCGCGGCGAAGCGGGCCGACGGAACCATCGGTTTCCGGATGGTGGCGGGCGGTGGATTGGGCTCGACGCCGCGCATGGCCCAGGTGTTACGAGAATTTACGCCGATGGACGAATTGCTCCCGACCATCGAGGCGGTGATCAAGGTGTTCGATACGCTCGGCAACCGCAAGAATCGCAATAAGGCCCGCATGAAGTTCGTCATCGAGAAGCTGGGCTTCGACGAATTCAAGCGTCGCTGGGAAGCGGCCTACGCGGCCATGGGCTATGCCGTGCCGACGCACGAGCCGATCCAGTTGCTGGACTATGCTGATGCGCCGCCGCTCATTATGCCGACCAAGGCAGGTGTCCTGGCCAACGGTCATGGCGTCGACAACGGTAGGGTAGATAGTGCCGTATCATTCGATGGTCAGGTCTCCTCGTTCCAGGCCTGGAAGCGCACCAATGTCGTGCCGCAGCGACAAGCGGGTTTTGTGACGGCGGCGATCAAGTTGCCGATGGGCGATCTGACGGGCGACCAAATGTGGGTGGTGGCAGACTTGGCCGAACGGTATTCGAACGGCAATGTTCGGACGACCATCAATCAAAACATGGTCATCCGGTGGATTCCCGAGGGGCGGCTGGAACAGTTCCACCAAGAGCTGGTGCAGCATAGCTTGGGCGATCCTGGCGCAGAGCTCGTAGAGGACATCATTGCCTGCCCTGGCACCGATACCTGCGGCTTGGGAATTACCTCGTCTAAGGGCATGGCCAGGGCGCTGGCGGAAGTGTTTCCTGCCGGCCAAGTTCCGGAAGATCTTCGGGATGTGAGCGTCAAGATCAGCGGGTGCCATAATTCCTGCGCCCAGCATCATATCGCCACCATCGGGTTGCACGGAGTCGGCAAGCGTCTTGGCGAACATACGGCGCCGCATTACGAGTTGCATCTCGGCGGGCATGTGGACGGCACGCCGAAGATCGGACAGTTGGTGGTGAAGCTGCCTGCGAAGAGCGTTCCGGCGGCAGTTCGCCATCTCGTGGACGTGTATCGTCGGGATCGAAAATCCGGCGAGAGCCTTCAATCCTTCATCGGACGGGTCGGGAAAAATGTCCTCAAGGACGAACTCATTCCCTACACGATCGTTCCTCCGTACGAGCAGGATTCGACCTATTACTACGACTGGGAAGGTGAGGCGGAATTCGTACTGGAGGATCTCGGCCCCGGCGAGTGCGCGGGGGGTGCCTTGGAGATGATCGACGACCGTATGTTAGAGGCCGATCAGGAGCTCTATCAGGCGAAATTGCTGGTCGAGAAGCATCAGTATGCCCTGTCGGTGAATAAGTCGTATCGAGCTGTGTTGGCCGCGGCAAAAGGTCTGCTGGTCACGGAAGGGCTTGATCCGGCGACCGATGCTGAAACCTTCCAGGAGTTTGATCTGCGCCTGGCCAGCAAAGGCATCGTTCCGGCGACTTACAAGGACCTTGGCACGCAAGTCGGCGACCTTGGCTCGAAGGACGCGACGGCTGAAGCGGCGACGGAGAAAATGGCTTTCGCCAAACGGTTCCTCGCTGTCTGTCGGGCGGCCACCGAACAAATGGGCAAAGATCTGAAGTTGGCCCAGGTGAAGGGGGACGCCGTGCCGACTGCGGTTGATGCTCCGGTGCCGGTCGCACCAGCACCCGTTGCCGCGGCCCAGGCGCCGGTCTACGATCTACGGGGCGTGGCCTGCCCGATGAACTACGTGAAGACGAAATTGAAATTGGAAATGATGGACAACGGCGAGCAGCTGGAAGTCTGGCTCGACGCCGGGGAGCCCATACGGAATGTGCCGATGAGCTTGCGGAACGACGGGCACAAGATCCTCAATGAGGGGCCGCTGGAGCCTGAAGCCAAGCATTTCAAAATTCTTGTGGAAAAGGTCGAGGGGTAAGAAGCGTGAACGAAACACAGAAGCCGGCTGCACGACCCTCCGACGCAGAGCTGAAGGCACTGAGTGATTCGTTTGAATCTCAGCAGCCGTGGGACGTGCTTGAATATGCGTTGAAGACCTACCGGCAGTGCATTGTGTTGGCCTGCAGTTTCGGGGCGGAAGATGTTGCCCTGGTGGACATGGTGCACCGTATCGATCCGGATGCACCGCTCTTTTATCTGGATACGGATTTTCTGTTTCCCGAAACATTCGACGTGCGTGATCGCATCGTCGCGCGCTACGGGTTAAAGCCGGCGCAGGTTATCCAAATGAAGTCCCTGTTGACACCCGATCAGCAGGCTGCACAACATGGCGCCATGTTGTGGCGCAGCAAGCCGGACCAATGTTGTGAGCTGCGGAAAATCGAACCGCTCACCCGTATTCTCGGCGAATATTCGGCCTGGATCACCGGGATCCGGCGAGATCAGGCTCCCACAAGAGCGAACGCCGGCCTGGTCGAGTGGGACAGGAAATTCAACTTGGTCAAAGTGAATCCCCTGGCCCGATGGAGCAGCGAAAACGTCTGGACATATCTTCGGCTCCACGAGGTGCCCTACAACGCGTTACACGACCGCAATTACCCCAGCATCGGCTGTACACATTGTACGGCGCCTGTCCTTCCGGGAGACGATCCGCGTTCCGGTCGGTGGAAGAACTTCGGCAAGACCGAGTGCGGGCTGCACAAGTAATATCATCGTCATCTTGAAATCAGACAAGGTCATTACCATCCATGCAACATCTGCTCGCCAAAGTCGCTAAAGGTCAAAAAACATCCAAGGATCTCACGTGGGAAGAAGCCAAGCAGGCTATGCGCCTCATGATCGAGGGGACTGCAACGCCTGCACAGGTCGGGGCGTTTCTCACGGCTATGCGGTTCAAGTCGGAATCGGTCACGGAATTGGCTGCCTTCACCGCGACGGCGCGCCAATATGTACCGCCGGTGCCGGTCCGTTCCGGGCTCGGAGTCGTCGATGTGCCCGTCTATGCGGGGAAACGGGAAACCTTTCATGCCATCCTTCCCGCAGCCATTGTTGCGGCAGCCGCAGGAGCCGTCTTGCTGTTGCACGGAGTGGATGGACCCCCGGACCGGCTCGGGATTTCGTCCGTGCTGAAGCTCTTGGGCGTTTCCGTCGATATGACAGCCAAGTCGGTCGCAGCCGAATTGGAAAAGAAGGGAATCGCCTATTTGGATCTGGCGTTGTATCACCCACCGGTCAGCCGGTTTCTGGAAATGAGGCAGGAATTAGGGGTGCGTAATTTCTTTCATCCCGTGGCCCGTATGCTCAACCCCGCCCGCGCGATGTCGCAAGTGATCGGGCTGTCGCATCCGCCCTACTTCGAAAAAACGATCGAGGCGTTGCGTATGTTGAGTTGCCCGCGCGCATTGGTCATTCGCGGGGTCGAAGGGGATCCGGAACTCTCGATCGGCAATTCCACGCGGCTCCTGGAACTCAAGGACGAACGCATCACTCCGTTCACCTTCCAGCCGAAGGATGCAGGCTTGTCGATGGCGACCTTCCGGGAAATGGCCGGGTTCCCGATCGAGCAGCGGGAGCGCGAGGCCGACCTGATCAAGCGGCTCCTCGCCAATGAAATACAGGGCGGGCAACGGGACTGGGTCCTCCTGAATGCGGCCATGTTGCTCTATGCAGCCGGCAAGGGGACGTCTATTAGTGGGAATCTTGGAGCTGCCAGGAGTGCATTGGAGTCCGGCCAGGCCAGGGCTAAATTAGGTGAATGGGTGGCGATCGCCGGATCAAGCGCGGACAAGGCCTCGAAGGTCGGCATTTCAGCGTAAACGGAAGAGTGTGAACCATGAAACATTTGCGTCAACTCGAAGATCAGAGCGTCTATATCCTTCGGGAAGCCTATAAGCATTTCAATCACCTTGCCATGCTCTGGTCGATGGGGAAGGATTCGACGGTGCTTTTGTGGCTGGCCCGCAAGGCCTTTTTCGGGCATGTCCCGTTTCCCTTGCTCCATGTGGACACGAGTTACAAGATTCCTGCCATGATCGAATATCGCGACCGGATTGCCCGCGAGTGGCGCCTCAATCTGGTGGTGGGTCAGAACAAGGAAGCTCTGGCTGCCGGAATGAACCATACGCTCGGGCGTGATGTGTGCTGTACCGCCTTAAAGACCACGGCCATGAAGAATCTGGTCGAAGAAAAGGGCTACACCGGTATTATTCTCGGCGTCCGGGCGGATGAAGACAGCACCAGGGCCAAGGAACGGTATTTTTCCCCGCGAGATAAACACGGGGATTGGGATTTTCGCGACCAGCCGCCGGAACTCTGGGATCAGTTCAAGACCACCTTTCCGCCAGGCACACATATACGGATTCATCCGCTTCTCGATTGGACCGAGATCAACATCTGGGAATATATCAAGCACGAGAACATTCCATTCATGGATCTCTACCTGGACAGGGGGGATGGTACGCGCTATCGAAGTTTGGGCTGCGCGCCCTGTACCATGCCGATCAAATCCACGGCAAAGACGGTGGACGAGATTATCACCGAACTCAGAGGGAGTAATGTGGCCGAACGGGCCGGGCGCGCGCAGGACGCGGGTCGGGGCATGGAGATGCTCCGTAAGAAGGGATACATGTGAGTCAGCCTATGCCGCGCAACAGGCGGGCATTCGACGATCACGATCATGAACCGGGGTTCGATTGAACGAGTGAATCATATGACACAGCACGACCAGAGCAAGCCGCAGGAAACTCTCAACATCGTCATCGTGGGGCATGTGGATCACGGGAAGTCCACGCTGGTGGGACGACTCTACGCCGATACCGGCTCTTTGCCTGAAGGTAAGCTTGAAAAGGTGCAGGCAATCTGTCGCCAGCAGGGCAAGGAATTCGAGTATGCGTTTCTGTTCGACGCGTTTCTTGAAGAGCAGGAGCAGGGCATCACGATCGATACGGCGCGCACGTTCTTTATCTGGAACGGGCGGCAATACATCATTATCGATGCGCCGGGACATAAAGAGTTTTTGAAGAACATGATTTCGGGCGCGGCTCGGGCGGAAGCTGCGCTGTTGCTCATTGATGCGTTGGAGGGCGTGCGCGAGCAGTCTAAAAAGCATGGCTATCTTCTATCGCTGCTGGGCGTGACGCAGTTTGTGGTGGTAGTCAATAAGATGGATCTGGTCGGGTATCGGCAGGATGTGTTCGACGGGATCGAAAAGGAATATCGCGAATTTCTAGGGCAGTTCCGTGCGGTTCCACAACAGATGATTCCGGTCAGCGCGAAGATGGGCGATAACATTGCGACCCGCAGCAACCATATGAACTGGTATCAAGGACCCACGGTGCTGGAGTCGCTGTCCCTTTTCAAAAAGGAGCAGGTGCGTTCGGAGCAGCCCCTGCGATTCCCCCTGCAAGACGTCTATAAGTTCGATGCGCGGCGGATTCTAGCCGGTCGCATTACGGCGGGCCGTCTCAAGGTCGGCGATCAACTGGTCTTTTCGCCTTCCAATAAAACGGCCGTGGTGCAATCGCTCGAAGGGTTCAACGTCGAGCCACCGCCCAGTGAGGCACAGGCCGGTCAGTCGGTCGGCATCACCCTTGACGAACAGATTTTCGTGGAGCGGGGAGAAATCGCGTCTCATAGGGATTCCATTCCGCTCGTCTCCACGGCGATTCGCGTGAACCTGTTTTGGATGGGCAGGAGGCCGCTGGAGAAGGCGCGGAAGTACGTCTTGCGGCTCGCCACGCGTGAAGTCGCCTGCGAGGTCGCCGCGATTCATCGGATTATCGACACCGCCGATCTCTCGCAGCTTCAGGAAAGCCAGGCGGTGGCTAAGAATCAGGTCGCCGAACTGACCCTGCGTGTGAAATCGCCGCTGGCATTTGATCTCTCGTCCTCATTCGAAGCCACAGGCCGGTTCGTGTTGGTCGACGAGTACGACATAGCCGGTGGCGGGATCATTACCGAACTGGTGCATGACGAGCAGGAAGGGCTGCGCGAGGAGGCGCGGCAACGGGAATATGCCTGGCTCACAGGCGATGTCCGGGCAGAGGACCGCGCGACGCAATACGGGCATCGGGCCGCCATCGTGTTGTTTACCGGGTCAGCCCAGACAGGCAAGACGTTTCTTGCACGAAGGGTAGAGGCATTGCTGGTTGCCGATAGCCGCCATGCCTACTTGCTGGAAGGCGAGAATCTGTTGCAGGGATTGGATGCGGACTTGTCGGCGGCCGACCCATCCTTCGCCGCCGAACGAGTGCGCCGTTATGGCGAGGTGGCCAGGTTGCTGATCGATACGGGGCTTATTGTCGTGTCCACCAGCAAAACTTTCGGCATCAATTATCAACGAATGGCCGAGATGATACGGACGCTGGTTCAGCCGGCTCCGGTGATAGCGGTGCACATGAGCAGGGCGGGGGAAGAGCCGCCACCGAATACCGATCTGCACTTCGCAGGCCCACAGGATTTTGACGCCGCTGCCCGTCAGATCCTGGAGGAGTTGAAGCGGCGGGGGGTTCTCATCCAGCCCTCGGGAACCAAATCTAGCATCCAATATTCCATTTAGCCGATGAGGCCGGGGCGGTTTGACTCTATTGAAACCCCTGTGGTAGCGTTCTTCATCAACAATTCCGAGGGTTTTTCATGACCATGGCTGCCGGCAAGGATCTCAAGTCGATCCTCACGAAGCTTCAGTATTCCGACGACGCAAAAGTAGTGCAGCAGATCACTGCTCAGATGAAGCAGGTGCAGACCAGGATGGCCGGCATCAAGCAGAAGCTGGTCGTGATGAGTGGTAAGGGTGGAGTCGGCAAAAGTATGACGACTGTCAACCTCGCGCTGGCCTTGGCGCGGCAGGGGGCGAAAGTCGGACTACTCGACGTCGATTTGAACGGGCCCTGCGTTCCGCGGATGATGGGGTTACATGGTCAGTCCCTAAGAATGACTCCAGAAGGGGCGCAGCCTCCCGTCGGTCCCCTGGGCATCAAAGTGGCCTCGATGGATTTTTTCCTCGACGATGCCTCGCCGGTGCGGTGGAAGGGGCCGATGGATTTGAGCCCGGTCTGGCTCGGACTCATGGAAATGAACGTCATTCGCGAATTCCTGGCGGATGTAGTCTGGGGTGAACTGGATTATCTCCTGGCCGATCTCCCGCCGGGTGCCGCTGCCGATAAGCCGCCGGTGATTGCTGGGTTCATTCCAGACCTCGCAGGTGCGATCGTCGTGACCACCCCGTCCGAAGTCGCCTCCGACGTGGTGCAGAAATCCGTAACATATGCGCGCGATATGGGTATCCGGGTACTGGGCATTGTCGAAAACATGAGCGAATACCGGTGTCCATCCTGCGGAGCAGAGAACGAGTTGTTCGAGGGGAACACGGAGGCGATGTGCGAGGTGCTGGATCTGCCCTTGCTCGGTCGGGTTCCATTCGATCGCAAGTTTGCAAAAACATTCGACAAGGGGCAGCCGCTCCTCGATCCTGAATATCCGACGATCCAGAAATATCAAGAAATTGTCGGGCGGATTCAAGCGTTACTGGATTACAAAAAAGTCCTGGCGGAAAAGCTGTAAGCGTACCGACCCGGAGGGGGGATCCTATGAAGTTCGTTTGCCTGAACTGCGAGACCTACATGACGTTCCAGAAGGTCGAAAAACCCGGTGAGGGCTCACTCGGCGTCTTCTTCGGCTGCCCATCCTGTGAAGCGAAGTTCTCCATGGTGACGAATCCGGGAGAAACCCAAATGGTTGCCTCGCTCGGTGTGAAGCTGGGAGGCCGCACGGAGACAGCGGAGCCGTTCGAGATGACTCGCGGGACCCTGAAAGAGGAAGCCCAGGCCGGCGCAGGGCAGATGGCCGCCTATCTCAATGAGAAGATTCAGGGCGGGCAACCGGTGGCTGCTTCTGCGAAGCCTAATGTGCCGGATGCCGGTGGAGAGAAGACTTCCGGCGGGTGCCCCTTCTCGGCGATGGTCGCGGAAATGGGATTGACCTCCGGCGGCAAGCCACAGAACGGAAACGGAACGAGCGAATTCACGTGGACCGCAGACGCCAAGGAAAAGTTGGAACGCCTGCCGTCGTTTGTGAAGCCGATGGTTCAGAGCAGTGTGGAAGCCTATGCGCGCAAGCATGGGTATAAAAATATTACGCTGCAGGTCATGGATGATTCCAAGAATGATTCACCCAACGGTATCGCCTGGACCAAAGATGCCGAGCAGCGCATGGATAACATCCCGGACTTTATTCGTCCGATGGCACGCCGCGAAATCGAACGAATTGCCAAGGAGCGCGGCTTGGTCGAGATTACGGCGCAAGTGATGGATGAAGCCAAAGAGAAGTTCATGAAGTTCATGTAGCCGACGAATGCATGCGTGAGATGAGTGTGCGGCCCATCCGGCAGTCCGGATGGGCCTTTCGATTCCTGCCGGTGTGTCCCTCTCGACTGATTCATTGTCCGAGATTTCTGATGTCATGGGTCCCCTTTCTGGTGATGCTGTCCCTGAGCGTCCCGGTGTGGAGCCTTTCTCCTGGGATGGCTGAGATGGTTGAGCACCGGCACGGCCCTGCCGTTCAGGACCACGGACATCACCATGCGGTTACCGGGGAAGAGGTGTGGGAAGGCTCTCGCCAGGGCATTGCCTATTCCGAATTCAATCATCACCTGGCAGGTGTTTTTTTGTTGCTGATCGGCCTGAGTGAGGTTCGTCAGGCCTTGGGATGGCCGGCCTTGGCCTGGACGAGATTTTTACTGCCCGGCGCCTTGACGGTGGGAGGAGTGTTTCTTCTCATTTGGAGTGACCATGACTCATGGCCTATCGGATCGATGACTTTCGCGCAGACGTTTTTCGGGAGCGATGATGAGGTGCTCCAGCACAAAACATACGGGGTGCTGGCGTGTGTCGTCGGGATCGTAGAGTTCCTGCGCCGGATCGGATGGTTCGCCCATGCGGTGTGGACGGTGCCCCTTCCGCTGTTTGCGATCGTCGGAGGACTAATGTTGTTCAGTCATTCTCATGGCGACCATCCTGCCGCCGGTAAAATTACTCTCCATCATGTGATCATGGGCATGATGGCCATCACCGCGGGATCATCGAAATTGGTCTCCGGCTGGCGGACGCAATCGCTCCTCACGGAGCGTTCGTATTGGGAGTTGCTCTGGGCGAGCCTCGTGGTCATTATCGGTCTTCAGTTACTCATCTACTCAGAGTAGGCGTTCTTCCTGCCACAGTGAGGACCGGCGTTGCGTTGACACTCCAGCAAGGACTGTGTTAGCTCTACCTTTTTGATCAGCTTGAACTAGCTCTGGATTCGACCGCGATGCGGTGGAGCCAGGCAAAGAGGAGTCGCCATGGGTGGCCACAGTCATTGGGCAACAATCAAGCGGCACAAGTCAGCAGTCGACGCCAAGCGGGGAAAAGTTTTTACCCGTATTATCCGTGAGTTGACGATTGCGGCTCGCTCCGGCGGGGATCCTGATGGCAATCCACGCTTGCGGCTGGCAATTGCGAAGGCCAAAGAGGCCAACATGCCAGGCGACACGATGAAGAAGGCCATTCAGCGCGGTACGGGTGAATTGCCGGGTGTGACATACGAAGAATTTTCGCTGGAAGGGTACGGTCCAGGCGGGACGGCGGTGCTGATGGAAATCACCTCCGACAACCGGAATCGCACGGTAGCGGAAATTCGCAGTCTGTTGACCAAAAACGGCGGCAACATGGCGGAGGCGGGGGCGGTTGCCTGGCAGTTTCACAAAAAAGGGGTGTTGGTCGTCGAGAAGGGCAAGGTGGAGGAGGATGCGCTGCTGAGTCTTGCTTTGGAAGCCGGCGCCGAGGATGTAAAGGTGACCGACAAGGCCTTTGAAATCCTCACCGATACTCACGACTTCGAGGCGGTCAAAAAAGCGCTCAGCGATGCGAAAATCGAGTGCACGCTTGCCGAACTGAACTTCATCCCGCAGAATACGATTGCGCTGGAGGAGAAAGCTGCTGAGCAAATGTTGAAGCTCATGGAAATTCTTGATGAGCACGACGACGTGCAGAAGGTCTATGCAAACTTTGACATCTCCGACGAGGTCATGGAGAAGGTGGCCGCCGCTACCGCCTGATTCTGAAGGAGAGGCAGCGAGCATCGAAGCACACGTAGCCGGCCTATTAGGTCCTTCGCGTCACACCCTCCTGTTGATCACATGATCGCTTCACTGACGGGCCTCATGGCCTTCAAGGCGCCTTCGCACGTTACGCTCGATGTGCATGGCGTCGGCTACGAAGTCCTGATTCCCCTCAGTACCTACTATTCTCTCCCCAATCAGCATGAGCTTGTGACGCTCAGCATTCATACCCATGTGCGTGAGGATGCGATTCAACTGTATGGGTTCCTGACCGTGGCTGAGAAGGAGGCCTTTCTTTTGCTGACTGGGATTTCCGGTATAGGCCCCAAATTGGGACTGAGCGTCCTGTCCACCCTCTCGGTTCGCGATCTCTTTTCCGCTATTCAGGCCGGTGATATTGAGAAGCTGGGGACGGTGTCCGGCATCGGGAAAAAGTCTGCGGCGCGGATTGCGCTGGAATTAAAAGACAAGGTCGCGCGCCTCTATCCAGCGGGCGAACCGGTCGTGTCGGGGAGCGGAACACCCCCGAATCCACTCTATGAGGATGCCCTCTCGGCCCTCGTTAATTTAGGCTACCGGCCACCGGATGTGAAAGACGCATTGAAGAGAATCGAGAAGTCCGGCGCTATGGCGCAGGGACTGGAAGGCGTGATTCGTGAGGCACTCAAAGACCTGGCCAAGGGGTGACGCATGATGAAGTCGCTGCGCAGGCGCTGGGGTAGTCGCCGAGTAGCCGGTATGGTGACGCTGGTCATGATGGCTGCGATGGTTTCGTCCGGATCGACCGGGTTAGCCGGAGCGACTGATGGTGTGGAGGAGCCGAAGAGCAGCATTCGCAAGACTTGCGGAACGTGCCCGGAGGGCTATGCCACGACCGGTGTGGCCCACGCGCCGGAGCTGTGCAAAGACGGCGAGCCGACATTGGTGCAATGTGTGCCACTCGGGGGCAACATGCTGTCCGTATGCGGGATCTGTCCCGAAGGCTATGTAGAACTGGGGCGTTCGAACCTCCCTTCCCGTTGCGGTTCCGTCGATGGCGGATTGGTGTCACAATGTCAGTTGCAGAATATGGGATCCGCCATGCCCGATCCCGGGCAGGGGGGAGTCCGGTGCCCGCCTGATTGCGGCAGCACGGCTATGCCAGGGCAGGGGGCTGTGCCGCCGCCGCCGAAATTCAGGCCCTCACCCGAGCCCAAATGATACCGAACTTTTGCTCGACGGGATCGCCCCATGTCTGACCGCACGGTGAGCAATCAATTGACCGATGATGAGCGGGGTCTCGAAGCTGCGCTGCGTCCGCAGAGCCTGCGGGAGTATGTCGGCCAGTCACGGATGAAGGAGTCCCTGGAGATCTGTATCGAGGCGGCGAAACGCCGTGGTGAGGCGCTCGACCATGCCATTTTTTACGGGCCGCCTGGGCTTGGGAAGACCACGATTGCGCATATCATTGCGAGGGAAATGGGTTCGGCGATTCGCTCGACCTCGGGGTTGGTTCTGAGTCATGCCGGGGATCTCGCTGCGATCTTGACCAATTTGCAGGAACGGGATGTGTTGTTCATTGATGAAATCCATCGCCTCCCTGCCTCTGTCGAGGAGGCCCTGTATCCGGCGATGGAGGACTACCAGCTGGATCTGGTAGTCGGGCAAGGAGCCTCCACGAGGACCGTGAAGCTAGAATTGCCGCGGTTTACACTGGTGGGAGCCACGACCAGGGCCGGGGCATTGACGTCCCCGTTGCGGGACCGGTTCGGTTTGGTTCACAGGTTGGAGTTTTATTCGTCCCAGGAACTCACGTCGATCGTCGCACGGTCGGCAGGCTTGCTGAACATTCCCATCGACGAGGACGGTGCCGCGGAAATTGCTCGCCGGGCGCGCGGCACGCCGCGCATCGTGAATCGACTCATTAAGCGTATCAGGGACTACGCCGAGATCAAGGCAGGTGGACGAATCACCAAGCAGGTGGCGCAGGATGCGTTGGTCTGGCTGGCGGTCGATGTCGCCGGACTGGATGAGATGGACAGGCGTATTCTTTTGACTGTCATTGAGAAGTTCAACGGTGGGCCGGTCGGGGTAGATTCCCTGGCGGCTGCGGTGCAAGAGGATAAGGGCACGTTGGAGGACGTCTACGAGCCGTATCTGATCCAGGCGGGATTTCTGGAACGCACCGGTCGTGGCCGACAGGCGACCAGACTCGCCTTCGACCATTTCAAAAAACAGAAAGACCTTCTATCGTTCTCCGGTGAGGACCCGTCCATCACAACTCCTTGAATCCCCGCACCTATCCTTGCAATGCCCTCGCTGGCTCCTGTAGGATACCCACTTGTCCAAGTTCAGCCCGTTGACTTGGAATCGTTTCGTGGCCTCGCCTTTCTGAGGGCAGGGTCCGCGAGGAGGGAGTCCCCCCGTCATGTCTGATGACCTGCATGGACATCGCCAGGAAATTGATCGGATCGACGATCAGATTTTGCGCCTTTTGAACGAGCGCTCGAAGTCCGTCATTGAAATCGGAAAACTCAAGAAACAAAGAGATGCGGAGGCGCATCTGCATA
>JBEIQG010000069.1:0-15728 GCA_040376625.1 Nitrospira sp.
GAATCAGCGTATTCAGCACCGTCAACACGAGCACCGCTGCCAGGCCGGCACCGAGGCTCTCCGATTCGATGCCGGGCACGATGGTCACGGCGAGAAAGACGGCCAGCCCCATAATCAATACCCGCATGACAATGGGACGCAGGCCGCTGTTGCCGTTCGGGCTGTGCTGGCTTCCCTGCAACTGAAACACTCGCATAGGATTCTCTCAGGATGTTGAACACGCCCGCCGGCTTCGTTCTCGCCTCATTAGGAGGCTCAACGTGCCGGAGTGTAGGCCTCGCAGCTTCGTTTGCTGCGGCCTTGCTGAACGGCCGTTTTGAACCTCGTCTGGCATTGCCGCCCTCTCCTCACCCGGCAGCTAGTGGCTATCTATTGTGACTCTTTGGGCTTGGAGTCCGAGTAGTGAACTTCCGTCGCGGTCAGCCCGTCGGGCCCCTTCTCCGTTTCGATCACCACCCGGTCTCCAACCTGCGGCGGACTCTTCGGACGGCGAAGGTTCCGCACCTTATATTGCGTCTTGCCCGTGATTCTCACCGACACCATCTGTCCTTTAGGCGTCTTGACCTCGATATGAGTCGCGTCGATGGCCGATACGACGCCCAATACATGCTGTCCGCTCCCATGGGCGGCTACCACGGCCGGGGCGCAGATTAGAAGGAACGCGGCGATGAAGAGTCGAAGGAATGTCACGGGTCGTCCTTTCGTTGGCGAATTAGTGGTGATGCGCGCCGGCGGCCTTGGAGGCAGCGGCATCGTCCCCGCCCAGAAACTGGTCGAACAGGGCTTCTTCCTGGAGTTCTTTTTTGGTCTTTGGATTCAAGCCGGCCATTTCCTGCAATTCTTCTTCGGTCAAACTGGGCAGGTGACGGATGAAGTGCACGAGTTGCCAGCTGCCGCTGTCTTTCGCCGGATCGCCGGTTCCCCAGCCGGGCATGGCGGTGAAGCGAATGCCGTTCTGAATAATGAAGAACAGTTCTCCGTCGGACATGTTCTGGGTTTCCGGCAGACGCAAGTCGGGCGCTTTGGGGTACACGTTCTTGCCGATCACGGTCTGTCCGCTGCCGTTATTCGCATGGCAGGAGGCGCAATGGTCGGCGAAATGACCCCGGGCCTCCTTCATCAGCTCCTGCGTGACGGGCAGGGGATTGCGGAGCTGCCGATTCTCATAGGGGATGGCCAGGTGGCGGAGTTGTCTGGCAATCAGCACCTCCAACTCGTTCGGTTCTGCCTTGGCGCTGAAACCGGTGTTGTAGGATTGATACCCGAACCATCCGAGGATTCCCAGGCCGGCGAGGAATCCTATCATCAACAATCCACACAGTTTCTTCATCAGAGACAAGCCTTTCCATTCAGGCAGCACGCCTTTCAACACTATACCGTCTCGCCTGAATGAATGCCAATCGCACCAGACGGGCAGCGAAGTCTCAGACGACAACGAATAGCCGCACAGGATGCTCAAAAATGGCGTCCAGCAAGGACGCAGCGAGTAAAAAGGCTGAGCCTACTCCGTGCCGTAGGTTGAGCTTCTGAATGATGCGAGCACAAAGCAGGCGGACTTTTTCAGCATCCTGCTATGCAGATTGTGTCACAGGCGTGAGTAGGCGTAGCAGCAGGATGGCCGTCACCGGCACATACATCAGCAGGCCGGTGGTGCCTTGAAGGGTTTCACCGATCCAGAAGGTCATGGCCAGGTTAAAGGCCAGTACTCCATAGTAAAGCCCGCCTCCCAGCAGCAGGCGATGGGTAGTTGAAGGGCGATGCGCCGGCAAGGGCTCGGTGAGCCTCCGGTCCAACGGGAAGTAGATCAACAGGGAGATCGCGCCGACGACGGCCCAGCCCACATAGTTCGCCATCGGGACGCCGAAATGCACGCCGGGATCCGGATAATAATAGATTTTTCCCAGAAACCAACGGTCACCTCGCAAGGCAACCGGATCAATGACCATATCGATGAACGCGAAGAGCAGCACGGTCAAGGTAAAGACCGGCCAACTTGTCCGGAGCGGCAGATCGAACTTCAGGACGGGAAGGCTTGAAGTGGGATCGGCATTGGAGCCAGACCGGATCGGCAAAAGTAACAACAGGGCCAGGCAGTAACTGGCGAACAGTAGGAAGGAGAACGAGATTGAGTCCATGAACGGGATGTTGGAGAAGTAGAGTTCCTGCCCGAGCGTCGAACCGTTGTAGAAATACCAACCGAAAGGGATGCCGTTGCGCGTCGAAGAAAACTCACAGACGAAGGCGGTGATCCAGCTGATGAGCCAGAAGCGCCAGGTCCGCGGCCAGCCGATCAATGCAATGGCTGAGACCAAAAACGCGGCGAGGAAGGCAAAGACGTAGGGACGCAACAGGATGGTCTTTGCCAAGAGAACGAGAAATTCCATTCTGATCTGAATCCTGCGGATGATCAAAAAGGCCAGCCAACAAGGCCGTAGGCGACGACAAGACGGGAGGTGTACCAGTTCTCCCCCGCCCACCCCGGGCTGCCGGGACAGCTCTTTCTCCGTGGCTACCTTAGGGATCTTGTCGAGCCGAGAACGCAGGTGGAGGCCTGTTTCAGCATCTGACTACACATAGCCATGTGAACGGAACCACCTCACGGCTTTTTCCAGGGCTACCTCGACCGGCGTTTGCGGCAGGCCGAGCTCCCGAATCGCTTTACTGCAGTCGTAATGCATCTTGTACTTGGCCATCTTCACCCCTTCGAGCGGAATGCGCGGAGGCACACCCGTGAGGTTCGAGATCCACTGATTCGCATAGGCCAGCGGCAGAATGACGAGGCGCGGTAGTTTGATGGTCGGGGCCTTCACCCGGGTGATTCGGCTCAGAATTTGGAAGACTTCATTAAGTAGCAGGTTCCTGTTGCCGAGAATATACCGTTCGCCCTGCCGTCCCTTCTGCATGGCGAGCAGGTGACCCTGGGCCACATCGTCCACGTCGATCAGATTCATGCCGGTCTCGATATAGGCGGGCATGCGGCCCTTCATGAAATCGACGATGATCTGGCCGGTGGGGGTGGGCTTCACATCCGCTTCGCCGACCGGTGCGCTGGGATTCACGATGACGACTGGCAACCCTTCCTGTGCAAGTTTCAACACTTCCTGCTCGGCCAGATATTTCGATCGCTTGTAATGGCCGGCCATCTGCTCCAGCGATACCGGCGTGTCTTCCGTTCCTAATCCCCCGCCCGGAGGGAGGCCGATCGCGCCGATCGTGCTGCAATAGACGGTTCGCTCGATGCCGACTTCGCGGGCTGCCTCCAGCAGGAGTCGCGTGCCGGTGACATTGATGTCGTAAAAAATGGAAGGGTCTTTCGCCCAGAGAGCGTAATGGGCGGCCACATGGTAGAGCTGCCGGCAACCGGTGAGGGCACGCCGGAGTGATTCGGGGTCGCGGAGGTCGCCATCGACCTGTTCGACGGGGAGCCCGACCAGGTTCTGGAGGTCAGCGCCCTTCCGCGAGAGGACGCGAACTTCGACGCCTGTCTTGACCAGGGCGCGCGCCACGGCGCCGCCCACAAAACCTGTTGCGCCGGTGACGAGAGCCTTCATGATGGAGAACTGATCGCCAACGGCCGATGGCGTATGGCAGGAAGAGGAGCTGTCAGACTATCAGCCATAAGCTGTCAGCTATAGGCGCTTCAATTTTTCCGCGAGGTAATGTAGCGGGCCAGTTCGCGAAGTGGATCGGCTTTCGAACCAAAAGAGGCGAGCCGGTCGTTGGCGCGGGTCACGCAATCTTCCGCCAGTTGCTTGGCTCCCTCGACGCCGTAAAACGTCGGATAGGTTTTTTTGCCGCGTTGGGCGTCGGTGTTGGGATTCTTACCGAGTTCCTCACGCGTGCCGGTGACGTTCAGCACATCGTCGGCGATTTGAAAGGCCAGCCCGATCTGTTCGGCATAGAAGGTCAGGTCGTCGAGTTGGGGGGGCGTCGCCCCGGCCGTGATCGCGCCCATCCGCACGGCCGCTCGAATCAGCATGCCGGTCTTGTGCTTGTGGATGGACTGCAATGTGGCGAGGTCGATGTCCTTGTTTTCGGCCTGAATGTCGAGGACCTGCCCGCCCACCATGCCGAGATTCCCGGATCCGACGGCCAGTTCACGGATCAGTTGAACCTGGCGCGCGGCATCGAGGCTGTGCTCGGCATGCGCGCGGGCGCAAAGTTCAAACGCCATGGTCAGCAGCGCGTCGCCCGCCAGGATCGCCATCGCTTCGCCGTAGACCTTGTGGTTGGTCGGTTTTCCACGGCGAAAGTCGTCGTTGTCCATCGCCGGGAGATCGTCGTGAATGAGGGAATAGGTGTGGATCAATTCCAGTGAGGACGCGACAGGCAAAACGGCCTTGCCTGCGTGGCCGACCGCTTCGGCGGCGGCGATGGCCAGAATGGGTCGGACTCTTTTTCCGCCTGCGAACAGGCTATAGCGCATGCTCTCATGCAAGGTCGCGGGCATGGTCCCGGCGCTCGGGATGACCGATTGCAGATACTGGTCCACCTCCTCGCGTTTTCGTTCGAGGTACTGACGGATGTCCATACCGGTCGGGGTAAGTTGGCCCGTGGGGGTCATGCCGGAGTGCTCAAAGGGCTGTGCGTCTTCATGTGCGCGAGAGAGTAACAAAGGGGTTCGGGGAGTGTCAAACGGGGGAGGGTGAGGAAGGGGCCAGGGCTCCCTCCGTGCTCGCGCAACGCGCGGCCTCAGAAGGCCCCCGTTGGACGCGCGCAGTTAGAGGGCGCCCGGTGCCCCTTCCTGAAGGAAGCGAGAATACGAGCGAGGTTGGAAGGACCATAAAAGAAAATGTGCCCGGTCGATGGCGCGCAGTGGGAGACCAAACAGACCACCCTCCCTGAAGGGGAAACAAGCAAGCTTGGAAGGATCATCACCATGTTTGGAGAGGGGTAGGGGCGGCGTGCGCAAACGTGACGCTCATTATTCCTCGCGTCGCGCACCTCGCGGAACGCGCGCCCTAGGAAGGGCCTCGCTTGGGTGAATGGCACGTCTCGGCGTGCTAGTGGGTTGGGCGGGTAAGAAGGTTGCGCGCAGTTGAGGATTGCGGGACGCAGGCCCTGAGGGGAAGCGTACAAGCAGCCCTCCTTCCCTTCCCTCCTTGTTTTTTCTTGGACCCCTTCGCTATACTCCCGCGTTATGAGTATTCGTAAAGCTGCCGGTGAGTGGGAACCCATGTTGCTGGGGATCGAGCCCCGCAACTGCAAGGTCTGCCAGCAGGGTCTCTACCGTGATAAGACGATGTTGCGCGGCGGCTGGTCGCGTTGTGCGGTGTGCGATGAATTTGTGCACTATAGTTGTCTTGCCAGCGGGAGGATCAGCTTCCTCAAGCAACGTCCGCGCATCTGCAAGACCTGCCGGACCGCCGAGGAACAGGCGAAACAGGCCGCTCCGCCGCCTTCCAGCCAACCCGCACCAGTCGGGTCATGACCCTCTTACTCGATCCGCAGCAACGATCTACCAGACCGCTCTGGCACGTCTACTTTTCCCACACCCTTCGGTATGTGCTCGCGCCGCTGTTGTTTCTCTCCAGCGGGTTCTTTACGGCCAATTTCATCGTGAGCGGACACTATACCTGGCCTCGCACGAGTCGGGTCTTTGTGTTGACCCTCACGCTGCTGATTCTCGCCTATGAGTTCATTTACAAAGATCACACCGTCCGATCGACCTCGCCGGAGCGAGCCTTCAACGCCGTGCTGTATTCCTGTATGATTCCCTATGCCATCGGCGTGCTCATGATGCTGGGGTTGGCGAAACTGTAGGGGCATGGTGAAGCATGCCACATGAAACGTATTTCGTGGGGGTAAGAGCGTATGGCTGATGGCATAGAGCTGACAGCAAGTACGCCCGCTCTCGATTTCTTGTTTTCCGCAATAAGCTACACGCCATAGGATCTTTTGGCTCTTCTATCAGGTGGTATGGGGCAACGGTTTAAAAGCGGCGCCTTCGTGCAACAGTGTTTTGCCGTCCATCCTCTGTGCCTGTCGCTGAAGAGACTCGATGAGGAAGGACGGTTGATCATCGCCTGCACGTCCTGCCGTATGATGCATCTCATGGCAGCGGATCAGGTGGTGGCGCGGGTGGCCGCGGTGCCGGTCGACGGCGAGATGTCAGGCGCTAAGGTGCTTCCGACGGCGAAGGAGCTGCTGGAGGCCTGCCTGCACGAGCATCCCGTGTCCGTTACCATCCGCGAACTGGATGTGATCCGTGACAGCGTGGGCTTGCGTTGCGCCGAATGTCGCCGGATATTCGATCTGCAGGTCTCGGTGTTCGAATCCCACCAGAAGTCTTAGGAGTCTGTCCGAGTCATGCCATTCTGCTGCGGCACACGAGCTACCGGCATCTGCGTCGTTCTCGGCGCGAAAAAATCCTCAACGTATTCCAGTGAATACGCCTCCGGTTTTTTCGCGCCTGCGGCCTCACATCTACCGGCAGCTCCTTTGCCTCGCAACGAAGGATGACCCAGCCAGACCCCTCGCCGGTGCTGAAAAAGTCCGCCGGTCTCTCGCGCAACAGCCCTGAAACGTGAAATGTAAAACGTGAAACGTACCTTGCCGATCCAACCCGTCTCGGAACACGAACGATGGCTTTTCCGTCACAAGACTCCTCGCTGACACCCGCTGAACTTACCTTGGTTGCGGACGGGGAACTGTTTCGTGCCAAGGAGCGGATCATCCTCAAGGTGCGCGAACTGTTCACCGAACTCCAGGCCGGGTTACGGGAAGATCTGGCAAGCATGACGCTGCTGGTGCCGCCCGGCTTCGATCCCTCAAAAATGCAGGTTGTGAAGGGCGAACGGCTTGAAGAGTGCCCCTATCAATATCTGGATTATCCCAAACATTTCCTCGGCGACGATAAGTTCACCTTTCGTTCGCTTTGCTGGTGGGGCCATCACGTAGTCTTCGCCATGATCGTGGAGGGGGGCCAGGTTAAACAGTGTAAAAAGAACTTCTTCGATCGATTCCACCAACTGGCCGGCCAGGGACTGGAGCTGTCCCTCGCTCCCACGTTTTGGGAGTGGAAGCGGGGCGAAGGTTATACCTTGCCGATCACCCACGACCGCAAGGCTCAATTGGCGGCAGTTCTGTCCGGCCGGGCCTGGTTCAAAATTGCCCGGTTCGTGCCGCTGGATCAACCGGTCATGTCCGAAGGCCGTCTGCCGGAAGTGGGCCGGGAGACGTTTCGGAGCCTTCTTCCGCTCCTGACTCCTTGATCTGCCCTGCAGTCGACTGGTCCTGCCAAGGCGTCCTTCCGCCATGTGTCATTTGGGCCTCCTTCCCGTTTGTCATCCGGCTGCGAGTTGGGTAGACTGTGCGCGTCTTTGGGGAATGTCACTTACTGACAGGGAGGCAAGTGTGATTGCACAGGGATGTCGCATTGTAGGTCAGTGCTGTGTCGCGGCGGGATTGGCGTTGCTTCTCGGTTGCGCCGGAACTGGAGAAATGGTCTCGCTGAATCTTCAAACGCAACAGCCGTTCGCGCAGAGTAGTCAGACTGAACCGTTGAAGATTGTGATCGAACCGTTTGAAGATTTGCGAGCCGACCGGTCGAAGATCGGTCAGCGCACGCATCTGGGCGGCGGGGTCACCAATTTCAACGTCAGCGGCGGCGCGCCGGGAGTGACGATTGCCGAAGCGCTGGCCGAAACGCTGCGCCAACGAGGCTGGAACCGCCGCGGGTGGGACGCGCGCGTCGTGCAGGCGGGCGTCGGAGTATCGGGCGCGGACATCGTGATCGGGGGAGAAATCCGTGATTTCTCGACGAACGCAAAAAGCCGAGTCTTCAACACCAAATTGACCGGTGAGAGTCGCCTGGTCATCAAGGCCAAGAACCTCGCGGACGACAGCAGCACCGTGCGGAACCTTCAGGGCGAACAGACCAAGCTGGTCTTCTGGTTCACCAGTGAGGATGTCGAAACACTCATGTCGGGCCTCCTGCAAGACGGGATCGAGCGGTTTATCACCGATACTAAAATCGAAGGCCGCACGCTGAAGTCGGCCAAGTGAGCCGCTTCGGGCTCGACCGTCGTGTGGAGAGTGCGGAGGGTCGTCGTGCGTGAACGGCGGTGGGAGACCTCAGGCCGACTGACGTTTCGCGAAGCGTTGGCAGTCGGCGAGCGGCTGGCGGCCTTGGGGTTGAAGCCCGCGCATCCCGCTAAAGACGTGATTTGCTACGTGGAGGATTGGGCCGTCGATTCTCCCGACGCATTCGACCAACTGGATCACTGGGCGACGGAAGACGTGACGTTGCTGCATATCCGCGAGGCCTGGAAGGGCGATTTTTTTCTGCTCGCAGGCGGCTACCACACGGTCTATCAGCGCTTTCAGGACGTCGGCACGTACTGTTCCGTCAGCCACCCCTGGCGCACGAAACCAGCACTGCGGTTTCATCATCCCGCCTGCATGTTCTGGCTCGGCTTTCGTCACAACCATGCGTTCATCCGAGTGCGGTTGCATACCCGTGAGGTGGTGACGCCGGGAGAGACACGTGAGGACGCGCGGCGGGTCGAATGGATCGACGAGCGGCGGGCGATCTTTCTCGACGCGATCGGCATGTTGGACCTGCCGGTGGAAACTTCCGTGGAGAAGGGCGGGCTGGTACTGAAGCCGGCGGATCCGGCGACACCGTTTTTCTGCTCCTGGCCGGATGCCTTCGGCCCCTGTCAGTTCGAGTACAACTCCTTGGATGCCTACGAGTTTCTTGTACCGGCCAGCCGCTTGGCGGCCACCTTCGCGCCGCAGCCGGCCGGTGTGCGCGCGTACCTGACGGGCTTTTCGGAGCCGGCGCTGGACGCATTTGCGGCGGTACAACCGGGCGCCCGTTCGGTGTATCGGTGTTCCGTGCATTGCGCACTGAGTGAATTGCCCGAACTCCTCGCTACGATAGAACCGCAGGGACGCCTCTATAGTACGCTCTGTGAATTTCAAACACAGGAGTTAATGCCGGAGGGCAGCGATGCCTCGGCCATCATCGGGATCGTCGGCACCACCGCAGGCTTTCAACTGGAGGCCCGGCTGAATCGCGCGCCCTTGCCCGAAGAACATATGGCTCCTTGGCTGGAGCGTCTGCTGGGGCATGAGGTTACGTATGCCCCACTGCCCCCTTTCATGTAATTCCCATCTTCGTTTGACAATCGCCTGCTTCTCCTGAAATCTAGCGCATGGTCTCGTTGCAACGCTTCCAGTCAGTGCTGGGGAAACCCTATCTTCCGCCGCTGTTTTTCTTCAGCGGGGTGACGTACGACACGGTGACGCTGACTCGCATCGACCGGCTGCAGGACAACCTGTTGCTGCTGCTCTATCTTGTCTTGCTTGGATTCCTCATCGTACTGACCGGCCGGTTGGGCACGAGCGAGGCGACCGTCGAGGATCTCCCTCCCGATGCGCCCCCGCTCATTCGATGGGTGGTGCAGGCCAAGCCCTATGCCCCGATGGCCATTCAGTTCCTGCTGGGGGGCCTCTTCAGCGCCTATACGATTTTCTACTCCAAGAGCGCTACTCTCACCGGGACTGCGATCTTTTTCTGTCTGCTGGTGGGATTGCTGGTCGCCAACGAATTTCTTCGGAACCGGCTGTCGAACGTGCAGTTGCTGGTCGGCCTGTACGCCCTGGTCTGTTTCGGATTCTTCACGTTCTTCCTGCCCGTCATGACCGGCTTGATGAACCAGGCCATTTTTCTTGCTGGAGCTGCGTTGACGGTCCTGGTCGTCCTGCGGGTCGTGCAACTGATCTATTGGCGAAACCCGGCCCGCACCAATCGCGAAGCCGCCCTGGCCGCTGCTCCGGCGATGGCGTTGATCGGCCTCCTGGTCGGGTTCTACTTCCTGAACTGGATTCCACCCGTGCCGCTCTCGATGAAATTCGGAGGGATGTATCACGAGATCAAGCGGTCCGGCGACCATTTTGAATTATCCTATCAAAGGCAGTCGTTTCAGTTCTGGCAACGATCGAATTCGACCGTGGCGGCCGACGAACCGGTCTATTGTTTCACCGCAGTGTTTGCGCCGGTGACCTTGAAGACCACCGTGTTTCACCACTGGTATTACCGCCGCGACAAAAGCCGGCCCTTCAACCATGCCGACAGAATTCCGCTCAAAATCTCCGGTGGGCGTGAAGGGGGGTATCGCGCCTATACGTTTAAGCAGGGACTGGATGCCGGCGATTGGCGGGTAGATGTCGAAACCGAAGACGGTCGTGTAATCGGGCGGGTGCCGGTGCACGTGGAGAAGCGCATCGAAACGCCCCCGTCGCTCACGACCATTGTCTATTAAGGGCTGGATGGGGGCCTGACCTCGTCCTGCCGGATGCGGTGCTGGGGACGGAGATGTACGTGATGGATTTAATGGCACCAGCGAGACTGGCGATGGCCGGATCGAGTCGAAAGGTAAGAGATCGACCGCCCCGGCCTCAAGATTTCCAGTGCAACGAATCTTTCATTGTTTCAAATGTGGCGAGGTCGTAGGCGAAATAATGTCGTTTGGGTGCATCGAATGAAAGCAACACCAGCATACCCTTGTGGGTACAGCCATAGAGTGCGGACTGTCTGAGCAAGCCGGATTTGCCGCGGTAGGTGACGGTCAGCCTGAAGCCAGGGACACCGGCGACCGTTGATGGTCTGTGATCGACAACGTTCAAATCCACCACCTCGGGATTGGCTCGAAGATCGTCCAGGATCACTTCGGCTACTTCCTGAGGCAGCATCTCAGCCGACAGTTTCTTCTGCGTGTGAGTGAACTCCCCATCCAGAGCACGTTTGTGCAGTCGCATGTTTTGCAACCCGAAGCCGTCACGCGTTCCCATAAGGAGCAGGCCTTGCTTGACGGCGACGGCGTCCTTCTCGGCAGGCCGCAGCGTCATCCAGCCTTGAGGCCACTCCATGTCCAGCTGATCGTCGCTCAATACGGCCTGTGACCCCGCCGGGGCCCATTGAGCTTGCCGACCCATACACGCGCACAGGGAAAGCATTAGTATCAGTGGCAGTATCCGGAGAGTTTTCATTGCGGCTCCTTGAGGGCTTGTTCCACGTAGGACCTATCAGGCGCATGGGGGGACAGTTCCAAGTACTTCCGTAGTTCGGTTTTTCCGATTTGTGTCTCTCCTCGCTTGAGCAGGGAATAACCGAGGGTTCGATGGGGGGCGGCAAGCTGTGGGTCGGCGTCGATGGCCCGGTAGTACTCCGATTCGCTCCGTTCGACATCCCCGGGTTCTTTCCGTTGCCGGAAAAACTCTCCCAGTAAGAAATGGGCTCGTGCATTGACTGGCTGTCGGCTCAGTACCAGCTCCAAGTCATGCTGAGCAATGGCGATACGTCCGATGGCGAGGTCAGCCTCTGTGTTGTCTACGATCAAGGGCGTCATGATTTCATAGTAGTGCTCAGCCCCCACTTCGCCGGTTTGTGCGGGGTATTCGTCGGCAATCAGTGCGCGGTAGCTGTCGATGCGCTCCTGCACCCGAGGATGGCTGCCGAAGAAAAAGGGCTCATTCACCTTGCGCAGCGAGAGATCGTCTTGTAACTTTTCGAAGAGTCGCGGAGCTTCCTGGGGCGAATATCCGGCCTTGGCCATGAGGGCGAGCCCGACTGCGTCGGCTTCCCGTTCTTTGCTCCGCGAGTGTCCGCTCACGGCACCCATGTAGCCCACGGCGCCGAGTGCGGTGGCGGCGGCTCCGAACAGGCCGAAAGGGAGGGTGATGGCCTGGAAGGTGGCCAGGGCGGCGCTGGTTCGGCGGACGCCCCGAAGCTCCTGAATCGTGTGACGATGAGTCGCATGCGTCAGCTCGTGGCCCAGAAGAGTCGCGAGCTGGGCTTCACTTTCGATGCGAGCCAGCATGCCTGTATGCACGTAGATGTTGCCATTGGGGAAGGCGAACGCATTGAGGAGTGGATTCTTCAAGACCTTGACCTGAATTGACAACTCGCGGGGACGTAGTTGCGATGGCGACAGCTTTTGGAGGACCGAATTCACGTATTCATTCACGGCGGGATCGGTTTCCAGGAGGCCACTGTGGTCGAGACGCCGTTCTTCTTCCAGCACGCTCGCCCAGAGGCGCTGCTCGTCCTCATCCAATGCTGAGTTCTGGCCGCTGCCGAGGGGGGGAGTCGAGCAACCGGGGAAGACCAGGGTGCAGGCGAGAAGGAAGTGAAGAGGGCGCCGCATGGTCGTGCTCACGGAACTTGCCCTAACGCTGGAAGATCGATCATGAACTCGACGGCGAGTTGCTGGGCTTCTCCGAGATTGCGAAGGTCGTGCGGTTTCAGTGAGTGGGAAAACCAGAGGATATCGCCTGTTTTGGCGTCGACGAGAGCTGCTGTAAATAGATTTCCGCCTCCACGGGGGATGGCAACAACCCCCAGAGCCGCACCGATGATGGTTGTCACCACGCCGAGGGCTTTTCTGCCGCCGGAAGATCGTTGATCGAATCCGCGGATGAGCAGAAGTGCCTCACTGCCGGAGGGAAGCTGGGCGACGGCGTCCCCCAGAGAATATCTGAATTCACGGGCTTTCTCCGGGAAAAAGAGGGCTTGGGCGGCGGGGGAAGCATTCTGCCACTTGAACGCATGCGTCAGAATGGCATTTGAGACTGCCTCATAGAGGAGGAGCGTCTCATCGTAATTCGACCGCACATCAGTGGGAAGACTTTCTTCGCTGAATTCCGCTACCGTGAGCTGTTCGCGCTTGGCAAATTCGTTGATGAGAGCCTGCCGGATGTTCCCGTTAGCGGTTTGTGCCCAGTCGTCCATTTTTTCCAGGCTGCCACCGGCACCGATTTCGTACATTTGGATCTGCGTTGGAAGGATAGAAATGCGTGTTATTTTTCCCGCTTTCACCGCAAGATCAGGATGTCCGTGAAACTCAGCCCAGGCTCTCGACTGAAGTGCGAGTGTCAGGAGCATCGCAATCAACACATATTTTCCTGTCTGGTGTAGCATGTGGTGGCCCTCATTCGAGCGCGTGGATATGCGAAGGATTGATCCTTTCATCAAGAGTAGCAGACGAATTCTTCTCTGCAAGAACAAGCCGAATGCAGATGGGGCAATGTCGGCCTCTGACTTCCTTCAGGCCCAACGCGGTGTAGGATAATTAGCCGACATGGGGGGACGAACAGGTGTTTGCCGATGGATCAACCAGATCGGCTGTGATCCTATGGCTGACAAGACTTGCTTGGGGCGAATTCCTCAAGAAAAACGACACTGGGGAGGCTGCTGACAATGCGATTGCCGTATATTCGATTCGTGGTGGTGACAGTGGCGCTGCTGCTGGGGAGCACCTCCCTGCCCGCCCTCGCGGATGAGCCGTCGCCGCAGGCGTTTGCATGGCAGGTCGGGCCTGGTGAGGCCAAGCTGGGCGATCAGGCTCTCCTCAAACTGCCGGAGGGGTATCGGTTCCTCGGGGGGCAGGATACGCAGCGTTTGTTGAAGCAGATGGGGAATTTCCCGTCCGGTTCCGAGCTGGGCCTGATTACCGGAACAGAGGAAGGTGAGCAATGGTTCATGGTGGTCCGGTACATCGATTCGGGCTACGTCAAGGACGATGAGGCGGCCAACTGGGATGCCGATGCGCTCATGACTTCGATCAAGGAAGGGACAGACGAAGATAACAAGACCCGGCAGGCCCAGGGCTTCCCCCCGCTGATCATTCGTGGCTGGGAAGAAAAGCCGCATTACGACAAGGGCGCGAACAAAGTGGTCTGGGCCATCTCGGCGCAGGAACGGGACACCGTGGGGGTCAATTACAACACACTGGCATTAGGGCGGCACGGGTACCTCAGCATGAACATGGTGGGGTCCCTGGAACAGTTGCCGCTGCTGAAGCCGCACGTCTGCCTGCTGTTGTCTCATGTGGAGTTTATCGAGGGGAAACGGTATGCCGATTTCGATAGCACGACCGATAAGGTGGCCGCGGTTGGCTTGTCAGCGCTCATCGCCGGCGCGGCGATTAAGTCCGGCCTGCTGGCCAAGCTCTGGGCGTTCATTATTCCGCTGGTCATTGCAGGCAAGAAGGTACTGATGTTGCTGGTGATTGCGCTCGGTGGATTGGCCGCTAAATATTTCAATAAGAAACCCAAACCGGAGCAAGCGGGCGGGGGCGGAGGGTTGTCCTCGTGAAAATCCTGCTCCTGCTCCTCGGTGGCCTCAAGCTTGGTAAGATCGCGCTCACCGGCGGGACTATGCTCCTGTCGATGGTGGCCTATAGTTTCATCTTTGGTTGGTGGTATTCCGTGGGGTTCGTGCTGCTGATCCTGTTCCACGAGCTGGGACATTACGCTGCAGCCAAGCAGCGTAACCTGAACGTCGGTGCACCGACCTTCATTCCTTTCGTCGGGGCTTGGATCCAGCTCAAGGAACAACCGATGGATGTCGAAACCGAGGCCTATGTCGGCATCGCCGGCCCGGTGGCCGGAACCTTTGCGGCCATGGCCTGTTACTACGCGGCGGAGTACAACCACAGTCAATTGCTGCTGGCTCTGGCCTATGCCGGATTCATGATCAATCTGTTCAACCTGATTCCGCTGTCGCCGCTGGACGGTGGGCGCATCACGGCCATCATCTCGCCGAAAGTCTGGTGGTTGGGTGTGCCGATCCTGGTCGGACTCTTCATCATAAATCAGAGCCCCATGCTGCTGTTGATCGCCATCATGGCTCTGCCTCACCTGATGGCTACCTTTCGGGGCGGTCCCCATGGTCTGCCGGAACGGTACTATGAGGTTCCGCTGTCAACCAGGGTGAGTTATGGCCTGTACTATCTCGGCCTCGCGGCGTTTCTTGGTATCATGAGTTATGAGACGCACCTCCTGCTCCCTTCCCGTAACTAATCACCAGCACCGACGGCCAGGTCCCTGTGCATACATTCACGGCTGAAGTGAGTCGCATTCAGGATCTCACGCACGACGTGCGCGCGATTGAGTTGCGTCTCCTGGAGCCGGACCGTCTTACGTTCAAGTCCGGGCAGTTCGTGTCGTTTGAGGTGTCGAAGGAAGGCCAGCCTCGACCGGTGACGAGACCCTATTCCATCGCGTCGCCACCGGGCCAGCCGGACCGGATCCTGCTCGTGCTCAACCTCGTCCAGGGCGGACCGGGATCGAGTTATCTATTCGGCTTGCGGGAAGGAGAGCGAACATCGTTCAAGGGGCCGGCGGGCGCCTTTTATCTGCGGGAGGATGGGGAGAGAGATCTGTTGTTCGTCGCGACGGGAACCGGAATCGCTCCGCTCCGGAGCATGATCCTGGCTCAGCTCGAGCGCGGGCAGTCGAGGTCGGTCACTTTGTTCTGGGGACTCCGGAGTCAGCGGGACCTGTATTGGCAGGAGGAGCTGGCGGCGCTGGCTGCGGCCCACCCCAACTTTTCCTTCGTGACGACGCTTTCCAAACCGGAATCGGGCTGGGAGGGAACCAGCGGACGCGTCACGGCGCTGATCGATGAGCGGGTGTCCTCCGTGGCGAATCTTGCGGTCTATCTCTGCGGCGGGAGCGGGATGATCAAGGATGTAACGGCCAGGTTGAATACCAAAGGTTTGTGTCCGATATACCGGGAGAAATATTACGACGAGTGACGGGCCGCACTCCCTCGACGTACAAGAACCATCCGCCTCAGTGGTTCGCTCGCTGCGGCTTGTTCGCCACCTCTTGGATCAGCCTGGGCGGTGCTGCCCTCCCAAGCCGAGAGGCCTACCCAGTCTTCGCGGCTCGTTTGGTGGTATGTTGAAAGACACACTTCGGGCAGGTGTAGTGGA
>JBEIQG010000181.1:0-7598 GCA_040376625.1 Nitrospira sp.
GTCGATACGCCCCAAGAATCCCTCACGGCTTCCCTGCCCTCCGTTCCCGAATCGCTCCGACTCGTGAACCGTCCGACGCCTCGCGCCCGCGAAGCAACCGTCTCACGGGTTCTCCATGCGGACTACGGATGGCTCGCCGAGATGTTGTTTACAAAGGTGGAACAGAGCAAGCGGTACCCGGCATTCGCAAAGAACCGTCGTTGGCAGGGCAATGTCCTGCTTCAAGCGGTGATCCATGAAGACGGCAGGATCAGCGACATCACCATCGTCGCGCCATCCGGCCACTCTATTCTCGATCTAGACGCGGTCGCCCTCCTCGAACAAGCGTCTCCGGTTCAGTTGAAGTATTCACTCGGTCAATCCAATGTCGTCGTCCACATCCCCATCGGCTATCGCCTGGAATAGGATACATTATGCAGAATGAACAGACACTTCCCTGCATCGTTGCCTTCGAAGAGCATCACAACGATCTCTTGAGGTTCTTCACCCACAAACTCGGCTGCCGTGATCTCGCTGCCGATTGCACTCAGGATACTTACATGCACCTCGTGCGCATGAGGCCTTCAATCGATGTCCAAAACCCGCGAGCCTTTCTTTTTCGCGTCGCAGCCAATCTCGCGGTAGACAATCTGCGAAAACTTCGTACCCGTCGAGGAGCACTCAGCATCGAACCACCCCCGGAAAACACAGCCAGTCTAGCCCCCTCGGCCGAGGATACGCTGGACGCAAAGCAGCGCGTCGCCCAATTGGAAATTGCCATGGGTGAGCTGTCGCCAAAGTGTAGGAAGGCCTTACTGCTCAATAGGTTGGAAGGAAAGACCCACCGTGAAATCGCCGACAGTCTGAAGGTGTCCGAGAGCATGGTCGCTAAATATATCGTTCAAGCCTTGCGACACTGCCGCGCCCGCTTACATCCGGAGGAATCTGTCAGACGTCCCTGACTGTTGAAAGCTGAGCATCATCCGTCTTATAGAGTAAGCGTACATCGACTGAATCCCGCCCGGGAGCCATCGTGTAGGCAATGGTATGATGGATGCCTGACTCAACACCTCCAGATTCCTCCTCTCCACTGGTCGACGAAGCCCTCGCCTGGTTGGTCCGTATCCACTCCGGTCGCGCCTCCGATGAGGACCGCCGCGCATGCCATGACTGGCGGATGCAAAGCTCCGCACACCACCGCGCCTATACGGAAGCGGAACTGTTATGGCGGGATATCGGCTTGCTTTCCGATGGCGATCGCTCCGATTCGGCGGACCTGACCGCATCGTGGCCCGACGGAAGGCGCGCGCGCTCACGGCGCGCAACCAAATGGGGACTGGCCGCCTGTGTCCTGCTTGCCGCCGGCTGGCTCTCATGGGGAACCGTTCAAGAACAGCTTGAGCTTGCGTCAGCCGATTACCGCACCGCTGTGGGAGAACAGCAAAACGTCGGGCTTGAGGACGGGAGTCGTATTTATCTCAATACCGATACCGCCGTGGCCGTCTCCTTCACACCCCGACAACGAACGATCCGCTTGCTCACAGGAGAAGCCAGTTTCACCGTTGCTCCCGAATCAGCACGGCCGTTCACGGTTCAGAGTGGAAATCTGACCACCCGCGCCCTCGGAACGACCTTCCTGGTCCATCGCCACCATGATATCGTCACCGTGACCGTCACGGAGCATGCCGTGCAGGTATCGGCAACGGACAGCCCACAGGTTCCCGCCGCGGTGGTCCGGCAGAACGAACAGATATCCTACAGCGCTGAAGCTGGCCTGGGTGTGGCCCAGGCAATCGATTCCAATGCGATCACAGCCTGGCAACGCGGAAAAATGATGTTCGAAGCCAAACCGCTGGCTGCAGTCGTCGAGGAACTCAACCGGTACCGACCCGGACGCATTCTGGTTATGAATCCTGCCTTGCGTTCGCTGAACGTGACTGGTGTTTTCGACATCGGCGACCCCGACGCCGCACTCCGAATGATCGAACAGGCCTTACACATTCACGACACGAGCCTGAAGCCCTACCTCGTCCTCCTGCACTGACAAAGAAACAGTCCCCTCGAAGCCGGAGCCCAATCTCCTCACAAGCAGTCACTATCTTCCGCAATCACCACACGTTTTTTTGAGCATATACCATTTCGATTACAAGTTTTTCGGCCCTGTCCGTCTTTACCTAATGAAACGCCGAGTGCGCGTCGCTCGGCCCATGACCGTACAGGTGCGCATATTCATACCGGACTAGTAGAGGGGGGAATGATGCATCTCTCATGGCAAGTCATCGTCACACTGTCCGTTTCAGCCGTTCTGGTGCATTCGACCGGAAACTTGGTTGGAGCCCAAATCGAACGCCTCCCCACGCCAAACAGCAGCCCACTTCTCCTTGCCCAGGCTACTGAAGCCTCGGACACGGTGGAATTCAATATTCCTCCGCAGCCACTGGGATCGGCCATTACCGCGTTCGGCGATCAAGCCAACTATCGCCTGTTACTCCCATCCGACGTGGCTGAAGGACGCAGTACCAGCGGGGTCAGCGGCCGCCATATGCCCGAAGAAGCCATGACGCTGATGCTGGCCGGCACCGGCCTGAGCTACCGCCTGACCGAAGCCCGAACGATGACGTTGGAACCCGTGGCGGCCACGCCCTTGCCGCCAGCCCCGTTGAGTCAGGAGCCGGCGCCATCCACTCCCAACACCAGGGTTCAAGCGAGTTCCAAGCCGGTAAAAGTTCCAGAAATCGTGGTCAAGGAAGTGGAAGATCGGGGATATGCGGTGGACGAATCCTCAACGGCCACGCGCATTCCTGCCCCGATTCACGACACGCCACGCTCGGTCGAAGTCGTCACCAGACAGGTTCTAGACGACCAGAAGGTCATTCGTTTCAGTGAGGCCCTCCGGAATGTGAGCGGCGTCTCACAGTCCAGTACACAAGGCGGCCAAGGCGGGACCTTCATGATTCGAGGCTTCGCCTCCGAACTGAACGTCTTCAAGAACGGCTTCCGCGACGATAGTACGTTCAGCGCCCGTGCACAACGCGACATCATTAACATCGAAAGCGTGGAAGTCGTGAAGGGTCCTCCGTCGTATCTCTACGGCCGATCCGATCCCGGCGGAGTGATCAACCAGGTCACAAAGGCCCCGTTGAGAAATCCCTACTATTCGGCCGAGATGATCGTCGGCAGCTACGGACTCTACCGTCCAACGATCGACATCGGTGGCCCCTTGAACGAGAGCAAGACCCTTACCTACCGGTTCAACGGCATGTACGAATCGGCGGAAAGTTATCGGGATGGCGTAAAGACCGAACGTATCTTTCTGGCTCCGACTTTCGGCTGGGAAATGAGTTCACGAACGACCTTGCGCTTCGAAGCCGAATATATGTACGACAGGGCGCCCATCGACCGAGGGCTCGTCGCCATCGGCAACGGAGTCGCTCCGATACCCGTCTCGCGATTCCTGGGCGATCCCGCACGCAAATTGGAGACCCATCACGGAAAGGCGACGATCACCCTGTGGCATGACATCAGCAGTCTGTTCCGGTGGCGAACCGCATTCAGAACCGCCGTCACCAGCAGCCGCTACTCCAGCCTTGAATCAAACTTCCTGGTCGGAGCCGAAAGCGACGGGATCTTGAATCTGGCTCGGTATGAGCTTCCGACGACCGTCCAGAGTCACTACTTGCAGAACGAGCTCCACGGTAATTTCACGACCGGATCGATCAAACACAAAACGATCATCGGGATCGAACTCGGCCGTGAGAACTCGTCGGCCACGGCCTCGGGAGATTTCGGCGGCGACACGAGCACGCCGGGGGCGTTCAGCTACATCAATATTTTCAATACCAACGACCGATTGTTTTTGAATCCTGCCCTCACGAAATTCAGTGATGCCAGCCAGCAGAACAATATTCTCGGCGCATACTTCGGCGACCAGGTCGACCTGCTGGATAACCTGCACGTGCACTTCGGCGGACGGTTTGACCTGTTCGATCAAACCATCAGGAATAATCCCAACGATTTCACGGCCACCAGCAGCCAAAATAACAAAACGGATTCGGCATTCAGTCCATCGGTCGGTATCGCCTATCAACCCTGGAAGCCGATAACCCTCTTTGCCAACTACACGGAATCCTTCGCGCCCCAAAGCGCGGGGTCCAGGAGCATCAACGGTAACCTGTTCAACCCCGAGCGAGGCAAGTCCTACGAGGGTGGCATCAAGTATCAGGCTTTCGGAGGACGGTTACGGTCTACGGTCGCCCTGTTCGACATCAAGAAGAAGAATGTGCTGACGGCGGATCCGCTGAACGGATTTTTCTTCTCCGTCGCGACCGGAGAACAGCGCAGCAAAGGCGTCGAGTTCGACATTGCAGGCCAGATCCTACCTGGATGGGACATCATCGCAAACTACGCCTACATCGACACCCGCGTAACCAAGGATCTCCTGTTTGCGGAGGGAAGCCGCGCACCGAACAGCGCGCTGCATCAGGGCAGCCTCTGGACGACCTACTTCTTCCAGGAAGGTATCGCACAGGGGTTCGGGGCCGGTATCGGCATGTATGCGCAAGGGAAACGGAACGGCATTTTCCAATGTCAGGATCCAGCAAACTGTCAGGCTCCGTTTGAAATGGCGGGGTATGTCAGGATGGATGCCGCGCTGTACTATCGCAAGCAGGAATTTTTCAACAAGACAAACCTGCTCGCAGCGATCAACTTTACCAACGTGCTCGACCATCGCTATTTCAGCGGAGCACAAAACTTCCGCGAAATCGTCTACACCGGTGCACCGTTTACGGCCATCGGATCACTCAAGTTCGAGTTCCACTGAGAACTGGAAGCGCCCGATACGTAGAGTCGTATAGCCCGTGTTCCTTCCATGCCCCGTGGCTTGACCGGACTCTTGTGAGGCCGGTTAAGCCGCCGGAGCATGTCTCCCATCACCTGCCCTGCATATTGGTTCGTGCGAAGCCTGCAGAAGGCGCTTGGAACCAACCCGCTGGTGCCCACACGGATAGATCGACGTGTGTCGACGGCTTCCTGACTCTACTGCGACCCCGGATGCGATACGGATATCGGGAAATAGTGCAGGGGATGGGTTCTCTCGACCTGGGGTAGGAAAGCGGACTATCGGATCGATGCCTCTCCCCTGCACAATCCGTGCGGGCATCCTGAGACATTCTCAGATTACCATCGTGCGGCCGTGCGCAAGCGAACGGGAGAACCACTATGGTGAATTAACCAGTTTCTTCAGACCTTTGATCTTTGACAGGGGGATGACCACGAATTTTCCGCACCGCTGGCACTTGATGACCAATCCTTGGAGTTCTATCCGGGCCGTCATTCGTCCACAAATGCATCGGACATCTTTTCCGGCATACACATCACTTTTGTTCATAGAAGTCTCAACGGTGGCAAACGAGTAGAAACCCACTACTACATATGACGTTTCAACTCGCCAAAACATCACCTCCCACGATGATCCGAATGTGCGGGATTGCGCTCACTCCGGCGAGGCCGAATCGTTCCCGGGAACGGATCGATCTCTTTTCTGATTCCGGAATGTGGACATTCAGGACCCTGTATAGGATCTGGTATGTTTTTCCGCATCGGGAACAGCTCGATCACGGGTGCAGCGCTCTTGCCCACGGAAGCGGCGGTCGTCGGCGTCAGCGGCAACCGCCTTCCCTACTCATTCAAACATCTGCTGACGGCTGGGATGGGATATGCCAATCGGTCATTCAGCCCCGGTCCGTTCAATGCACGGCTGGAAGCCCACTGTATCAGCGATCAATTCGGGGATGACCGGAACCTGGTCGCTCCGATGTCGAACGGCCGGCCAGGGATCCTGAGCGGCCGGTGCATGATGAATGCGGAGAGCCCTCGTCCAGCCTGCCAGCAGACGAGGGGATTCCGCAGGCCCGCCTTTTCATCCCTGCACCCTCGGCAGTAGGGAGCGACTTCTATCCGGAGAGGTGTGGTTTCTGGCCCCTCATACGTCTCCTATAGTAGGGCCGACGTCAGCTCCCGGGATGAGTGTATTCACCGGCATCGATCCCGGCGAAAGACCGTCCGTCGGATCGGGACGCAGGCCGAACAAGAGGGCACAATGATTGTTCAAGGTCTCAGATCGCCACGGCCGCATTCGGTGGCGCAGCGACCTCCCACAATTCCCGCCGCCCCTCCGGTAAACGCGACCCCTCGCAACGGTCGGGCCCTCCAAAAGTTCTGGTTGCAGGTGCACCTCTACGTCGGCTTGGTGGCCGGCGCCCTCTTCGTGCTGACGAGCCTCACCGGCAGCCTCCTGGTGTTCTACAAGACGATCGATGAATGGCTGAATCCGGATCAGCTCATCAGAACCGCTGGATCCGATCGGCCCCTCAGCGACATCGTGGCAGGTGCCCGAACCGTCCATCCGGACTGGTCCCCACCCGACAGCCTCATTTTTCCACTTCACGACCGTGATTCATTCCATGCCTGGTTCAAGGACCCTGCTGCCCCCTCGACGGAAGAGCGCTGGCACGTCGTCGCCGTCGACCCCTCCACCGCACGCCCCCTGAGCGATCGTCGGTGGGGCGGATTTTTCGTTTCCTTCATCTATGAATTGCATCAGGAACTGCTCTTGGGGAAACCGGGAGAAATCTTCGTCGGTATTCTGGCCCTGTTTCTCCTCCTCTCGATCGGAAGCGGTCTCTACCTCTGGTGGCCTGCTCCCGGGAAACTGCGCCGTGCCCTATCCTTCCAACCCGGCGGTAGTCCCATTAGAAGACAGTACGACCTGCATAAACTCACCGGCCTGGCCGGTGCCCTGCTGCTTACCCTGCTCGCCGCGACGGGGTTTTATTTGGAGTTCCCCGACGTCGTCACTTCGGTCGTGCGCTGGCTCTCACCCGTGCGGGACAGTGCGCCTGAACTGCAGCCGCAGTCAGAACCACAAGCCGGCCTGCCCAGGATTCCGCCGGAGCAGGCTGTGGCGATTGCCCGAACCGCCTTCTCTGACGCCAAGCCCATGTGGATCGGCTTGCCTCAACATGAGCGGGACAGTTATTCGGTCGGGCTCCGTCAACCGGGGGAGGTCCGTCAGGCGGGCGGGCAAAGCGAAGTCTGGATCGAGCAATACAGCGGCGCGGTGCTGCGGTTGCAGGACTGGCGACAGTTCACCGGCGGAGAGACATTTCTCGCATGGCTCTTTCCGCTGCACAATGGCGAGGCGTTGGGGTTGACCGGACGCTGGCTCGTATGCGTCACGGGTATCCTGCCCTTCATTCTATATGTGACGGCGTTACGGATGTGGTGGCTGAAGAGAGCCGCACGATTGCGGCAGCGAAGCAGATAACCGACGGCTCGGCCGGAAGACTTTCCGAAGGCTCATGCCGTCTCGGGCGGTACAGGATGAGAGCGGCAGCGGGCACAGAGCCCATACAATTCGAGATTCCGGCGCGTGAGATGGAAACCGTTCGCCGAAGCGACCTGCTGCCGCAACCCTTCGATGGCCGGATCCTCGAACTCTACGATATAACCGCAAGCTGTGCAGATCAGATGATCGTGATCTCCCTTGGCTGAAATGTTGTCGTACTGCGTTTCCTCCCCGAATCGTCTCGCCTGCGCGAATCCATTTTCGCACAGCA
>JBEIQG010000020.1:0-27544 GCA_040376625.1 Nitrospira sp.
CACGGAACTTTACCGATAAGCTATGGCAGCAGGCCAGGACGGACGGTGAGCTGTTCTGGATTCTGAAAAACGGGAGTCCCGGGACGGATATGGCTCCGTTTATTCCACTCGTCCTGACCGAGGAGGAGGCCTGGCAAGTTCTCATGTACGTGCGTTCTTTCGGTGGGCGATGACCCGTGAGCGCCGCACTCACGGTTTCAGTGTCGTCGATAGGCTCGGTTTCTTGCGGGCGCCTTATTTGTCTGGATGCCGCAGGGTTGCCGCGCTTAGACAGCTGATGATCGGCATTGATCGAGGTGGGGCACTGTATACGGACCATGTGTGTCATTGGTCCATTATGCCGAGAGTTGCACTATCGAGGATCTCAGTTAGCGGACGATCATTTCCCTTCAATTGACAAGATTTTTCCTGGAAGGCTCTTGATGTCCGGCGTGTCGCGAGGACTGTCCTTGGTCAAACCCAATTCTCGATGAGCAAAACCGGACGTCATCGGGACGGGTCATAGTTTTCTTATTCACGGAAATTATTGGCAGCAGGCAAGCATGCCTTGGTTCCGGCGGTCTCTGTCGGCTCCGCGGAACTGCATTGTCGGATTGTCCCAGCCGCACTGCGACCCAGGCATTGCAGGGGGATCGGCGCCTTCAATACGGCAGTCGGGATTTTATAGTACCAACATTTCCGCCTGGCCACAGCATCGACTTTGGATTGGGTTGTGAGGATAGGCGGTCGTGAAAGCGTTGTTGAGACGCTCGGAAATCAGCGCTGGCGACCGAGCAAGAAATGAGCTAAGCGGGCCTGATCAGGAGTAGGGAGCTTGAGGAATTCGATCCCGAAGTATTTTTCCCTGGTCCATCGAACGGCGGCGAGTTCAACAGTCAGAGCGTGGGTGGCATCGGGCAGGAGCAGGCGCACAGTCATGTAGCTGCCCCCCAGCATGCTCCCTTTGCATTCCACTAAACATCCTCTGTGAGACAGGTTGTGTACAAGGCCCTCTCCGATAGAGAGGGCGCCGGAGAACATGACAGGACAGACGATTCCAAGGCGGTCTCGAGAGCGCTGAAATATGAGAAATGCTTCGGATGAAGGTGGGCGGTCCAGAGGGTCAAGTGATGCCGCGGAGTAGTGGCTCATGGAGGGGAGTATAGTTCCGAGAATCCGTCTGGCAACATCCCGCCTTGGAGGGGCCCAGTTTATCAAGCCATTAACCGCTCTCGATAGTTGATGGTGAGTAAATCGAAAAGACTGAGTCGTGGGTGATTCGCTTTTTCACGTCGGCGGTCGGTCGCTGTCGTGTTGTGAGCAGGGCTCAGATGCCTGGCGTGGGGAGGCTTACTCCTGCCACCACACCAGGCGAATGAGATAGATTCCTGCCACATAAGTTCCCGCGATGACGATGGCCCAGAGCATGATCGTTTCTCCTCTCTTTATCTTCTCTGTTTTTCCCGGACGGTCGCTGTCATAACGACTCTGAGCAGAAGCAACTCGCGTACCACTTCCGTAGTGCGTGCCAATCTGAGGTAAGTGTATTGATTTGCTTGTGGGGAGCGCCCGCGCGGTCGTCGCGCTAAGAACGTTCGTCTAGACAAATAAGAGCCAGGTGTATCTGATTCGATAATGACAGCATCAATTTGGATAACCTTGGGAAGCTCGGCTTGAGTGTGGATGTGGGTTGATTGCTCGTGGCTGGGGGAATTTATGGTTGGGACGGCCAGAATCGCCTGGAGAAATACGGCACTAATGAGCCTTCGATGGCACAGGTATGCTTGGCCTGAGGTTGAAAACGCCCACCAAGCTGGTGCCTGCCCCGATCAGGGGCGTGCCTTGATTCCGGTTGCCAGAGTTAGTTCGAGCCCAGAAGTGAACTCGCAATGGCGACCAGAACCATGAATAGTGATGCGATTAGGCTGAGTGCCGCAGGCAAGTCGCTCTGCGCTCTGCGTAGGAGCTCGTTTTGGATGTGATCTTTCTCAGCCATTTTGATCGTAGTTGAATTACGCAAGATTCTGAGCGGGCGTAGTCCCTTTTCGAGGCTGTTGTTCGATGGCCAAGGCATGGGCTGTGATGGCATAGCCGCAGTGACCGCAAGATAAAAAGCCTCCCGTGGGGGCAAGACTGTGATGTTTGCAGCGTGGGCAGTCATAGAGTTTCATGGTGGTTTCCTGGGTTAGTGACAGAGATCATTGTGAAGGGTCGGGATTATGCCAGGTGGTTGTGGCTGCCGTAACTCCTTATATCGTGCGTGTAGGCTCGCCACGGCGTTGGCGAACGACGTGAACTCATTGGGCTCGAAATGTAGTGTGACTGAGCCGTACCTGAAGTGAAGTTTTCCGCAGGTGCACATGTTGAGTGCCGTCTGGCCGTGGCGATGATTGAGCGAATGCATGGTTTGGCTGCTCCTTTGTTGCGCGAGAGGGCGGTTCCGATGATCGGTCGTGAGACGGCTGATGATTCGCAATAAAGATTCATCCGGATCAGAACTAGGGATGTCGTGTGATTCGTAGATCGTCTACCGTTATGTTAGTTCTGGTGCGGCGTGATTTGGCCTGCCTCTCGACTGAAGAATATAAGCAAAGTGAGCTATGGGCCCCGCAACTGATACACCTCCACCGGTCATCCGGATGATAGAAGTCATTGGATGGCTCGCTGGCAAGATACCCTCCGCAACGAGAACAACTCATATCTTGCCCCTACAGAATAAGTGTTCTATGTGAAGCCGCCGGACGGAGACGGTAAAGGGGTGCTCCCTCCACAGTCTCCACCCGCGGGTCCATTCACGCTACTCGGTCGACCTGATGGGCTTGATCAGTGCCGTGTTAAATGGAGCAGGGTGAATGGTAATTATGATTCCAATTCTCAATATCATTGTAGCCAGTTCGCGAGACTGCGGGAATGCTTATTTTCCTGATCTTCTGATAATTTTCCTGTTGAGGGTGTGGCTAGTGGGTACAACCGGTGAGCGCAATACCTCCGTTCAATGTATTCGCTGGCGTCTGAAATCCAAGGTCTTGTGCACTCAACGACTGCCCTCGCTTCCATCCCTGCCAGAGCTCCATTTTCTGGTCGCAGGCAAGCCGGGATGTCCGATCTGTCCCCTCATAATCACCCCTCCCACTCCACCGTCTCTTCAGAGGGTGTTGCATTGATCGGTTGAATCCACCGCAGCCTTCTATGCGAAGGATACATGTGAGGATCTTCTGGTGCGGACTCAAGAGGTGGCTTGGAAGGAGTGCAGCAGTCTAAGCTGGCGCAGACAGTGAAACAGGTTCATCTCGTGCTAACGGAGGCGAATCTTCGCATCGTTCGGCAGGGGAGGTGATTCCAGTCAGCTGTCACGTTTCTGGGGTTGTTCCCTTCAAAAGGGCAGATCAAAGTTTCAGGTTCGAGATTTGCGCCATCCCTTACCTTGCGACGGCGCTGGTTCGGAGCGGGATCGATCTTTACAAGGTGCAATAGTTGCTCGATCACAAAGCGCCCAACATGACGCAGTGGTATGCTGACCGTTTATCCGGAAAGTTTGCTATATGGAGTGAAGATGTTGGCCCGTCTGCGCGAAAACAGCACAAAAGTAGCACAATCGGCGGGTCTTAGGTTTTGAAGAGGGGGCTGCGTAAGTACATGGGAATAATGGTGGGCCGTGTAGGGGTCGAACCTACGGCCCGCTGATTAAGAGTCAGCTGCTCTACCAACTGAGCTAACGGCCCCACCTGTGCGCACTATGTTTCGATCGTAACGTACCTGACAGAGCGAATGGTGCGCCTGACAGGATTTGAACCTGTGGCCCTCAGCTCCGGAGGCTGATGCTCTATCCAGCTGAGCTACAGGCGCTCCCGTCGATCAGATCCGCCACATTAGCATAGCGTTTCTGTTGCTGTCTAGGGAGTTGGATTGCCATTTGCCACGAATCCGTAGGGCAGGAGGATTTCATCGCCGTTTGGAAGTTGGGAGCGGCGTAAGATGGTTAAAGAGAGTGCCTCGTGTTCGGCCAGACGGTCGGCCTCGCTTCGAAGTGTTGCTGAAAGGCGGACAATGGGCACAGCGGTTTGGACAGCACAAGCACCGAGAGCTATCCCGTCCGATTCGGCAGGAATGCCCATTGTGCGGCATGTGATGGGTCTGTGGAAGTAGATACCACAGGTTCCGTCGGCCTTCAGGGCGGGGCAGGGAAGGTGGGCGAATTGTTCGGCCATCTCATCAATGGTGTCATCTGCCCACGCGTCAAGGCCCGGTGTCGATTTCAGCCTTGGGTAGGCCGTTTCCACTGCGGTGATCTGGGTGCGGGCTCGGGCGATGATAGCGTTCCTGAGAGTGGAAGGTAATTCATTGAGGCCGGATTGTATTTCGAGGGCATCGAGGTGAGTGATGGGAAAGATGCCGGTACAGCATTCACAGCAGCCGCGCCCGCAGGGGACTTGCTCCAACAGTGAGGCGCGTGCACGTCGAAACCAGTCCTCGGCTTGCTGGAAGAGTGGCGAGGTGTGAGGGGAAGACGCGGTGGCCTCCATGGTGCCTATTCCCCGGGGAGGGACAGGTCGACGATGAGTTCTCCTTTGGGGGAGAAGAATCCTTGCTGATCAATCTGTACGATGCCGTTACAGTGTTCCTGGAAGAATTCCAGAATCCACCCATTGAAATCATAGCCCTCGTCGGTGACGTCCGCTTCGACCATGCGTGTTGTAAGGATGAATCGGGCACGGGTGACATGTTCTTGGGCCAGGCTGGCCTCGAGGCTGTCGTGTGAGGACAGATGCTCCAGGAATTGTTTCTGCTCCTGCTCAAACAAATCCTGATAGCTGCCCCGGTCGCGGACACAGAACACGTGGATCGGCTTACGCTCGCGTGCATAACCCAAAATAACCTGTACCCATGCCCACTCGTCCAGCATAGCATCGCCCATCTCGGGGGGGAGAATGGGAAGTTGTCCGCGTGACTTGAGGAATTCGATCAACAGACGAAGGGGTGGAGCATTGTCATTTTTGCAGAAGACTCGTGAATAAATGACCGCTTCTTGTGCGGCGCCCTCGGCTGGTTGAGCGTTCGAGGGGAGAATCGGAAGTTCTTTAGCCATGGCGACGCCTCGTGATTCTGAGAGATGCAATGAACCCTAGCATACCGTCGTACTGTACTCTGTGGCTCACACGGCGCGCAAGAGCATCGAGCGTGCTCGTCGCCTCTCTGGATGCGCGTGCTCCGCTTTGCGGCTCTTGACAGCCCCCAGGGCTTTGGATACACTCTCGCCCTGTTTTCGGACTGATTCTGCAGGACACGCGCAGATTTCCGGCTCCACCTCTGTACGTACGAGTTTATCGGTCGCAGACCGCACAAGTCAGTTCACTTTCATTCGTTGTTCAAAGGGAGGAACGCATGGCCAAGTCGATGACGAAATCGCAGATTGCTGACCATCTTGCTGGAAAGGCGGGGATTACCAAAAAGACGGCGGTCCAGTTTCTGGATGATTTTGCCGCTCTCGCCTATCGTGAAGCGAAGAACGCCTTCGTAGTACCGGGAATCGGAAAGTTGGTGCTGGCCAATCGGAAGGCCCGCATGGGTCGGAACCCGCAAACGGGTGAGCCGATCAAGATTCCGGCAAAGCGGGTGGTGAAGTTCCGAGTCGCGAAGATGGCCAAAGATTCGATCCTCGGAAAGAAGTAGTCCGCCTCGTTCCTCTATAAACTGAACGGCCGGTGCTCCGTCATTGAGAGCACCGGCCTTCGTGTTTTTGCAGCGGCCGCAGGGCGCGGCCAGCCAGCCAGTACCTGGTAGGATGCTAAAAAGAGGGGGCGAGTCCGCTTCCACCTGCGCCGTCATGTCCCACGAAGCGCACTGCGTCTCCGTCTTGTACCAGGGAATCTTCACTGGCAATGCGTTTGTTGATGGTGACCAGGACTTTTTTCTCCCGCAACAGTTGGAGCATGTGCCGAAGCCCGCGGCCCTGCCGCTGAATAACCTGGCGAACTGTTACAGGAGTGGGGAGCTCACAGGCGAGATCCCGCTCTCCATCCGTGGTTTGAAGTTGTCCCATCAATGTAATCGTAATCATGCGACCTATGTCCTCCCGTCGATCTGCCATAGTGGCCCGCTGTGCCGTGCGGGGGAGTGGCACAAATTGACTCCCCAAGCCGGCTGCGACTAATATTATCACCATGCAATCCCTAAATATCCAGCGACCAGGAATGCCGGACCTTCAGTTTGTATTGGTGGTATCGGCCTTGTGCACGTCCGGCCTGGATACCCTGAATGTCCCGGAGGAGCTCCGGCGCAGAGTGTTCGACGCCTGTTGGGCGCTCGTCAGCACCGATGCCCCACCGACCAACCCTCGGGAGCGTGTGCTGGACTTGCGATTCGGCACGGAGCTGACGCTCGACGCCATCGTGGCCACCATCCGTCGGCTCTTCGCAGAAGCGGGGATTTCAACGCTGACCTGGGATCACGCTCCCAGCGATCCAACCCGGCCGAGCAGTCCGGCCGCAGAGCCGCTCATTGATCGATTGCAGAAGCTCTACCCCGATCCGCCTCCGACTGCTGATCCCTCAGACCGAAACTAGCATCTTCTCTTGCCTGTTTCTTGACCTCGGGCATCGAACTTCAAGTTGGAAAGTTGAATGATCGCTTTTCCCGTGAGAACGAACGAGGTATGATTCCGGGCATTCTCCCAACGTGATTCAGGAGGTGTCATGCAGATTACGCCCACGCCACTCACGGGCCTCTTTCAGATCGAGCCTGATGTGTTCGGCGATGCCCGGGGAAAATTCGTCGAGATCTTTCGTGAATCGCGCTACGAGGCGGCCGGAATCGACAAACCGTTTGTGCAGGACAACTTCTCCTGGTCCGTTCGAGGCACGTTGCGTGGACTCCACTATCAGCTCTCTCGGCCGCAAGGGAAATTGGTCACGGTCGTCAAGGGAACGGTTTACGATGTGGCGGTCGATATTCGGCAGGGGTCGCCGACCTTTGGGCAGTGGTATGGAGTCGAGTTGTCCGATAGCAACATGCGGCAGTTGTATATTCCTCCCGGTTTTGCCCATGGCTTTTGTGTGCTCAGCGAGGAGGCAGGGTTTCTGTATAAGTGCACGGATGTCTATTCGCCGCCGGATGAGCGGGGCATCCTATGGAATGATCCGGCTCTCGCCATTGCCTGGCCTGTGAAGACCCCGCTGCTGTCGGCGAAGGATCAAGCGTATAAGTGCCTGGCCGACATGATGACGGAATTGCCTCGTTATGAAAGCCGCTAGCCTCGACCCTTCTATTGATTGATTCGCTAGCCCCATGACTCTTTCCATTAGGCAAGCCTCTGGCAACGCGTTGCATGAGGCTGTCTCTGTCCCTCGTTTCGCTCGACGTCCGCAATGATGCGCTCAGGCATTTCGTGGCCGTAGTTCAGCTCATTGAGGACGATCCAGTCTTGCCGCACGATGGGCCTGCATGCTATGTAGGAATGATTCCTGTCTAGTGAGCGAGATCATGAAGTTGGATTCGCAGGAGATTGAGGCCCGTTTTCGGCGGCACGCGGTGCGCGTGACTCGCCAGCGCGCAGCCATCTATGCGGCATTGGCGGATAGCACCAGTCATCCCACGGCCGAGGACCTCTATCGCACGGTCAAGCGCGAGCACCCGATGATGTCACGCAATACGGTGTATTACACGCTGGGGGTCTTGCGGCAAGCGGGTTTGGTGCAGGAAGTGAACGTCGGTCATGAGGTGGCGCGATTCGACGGGAATGTCACGGTGCACCATCATTTGATTTGTCTGGGCTGTGGTCAGATTGTGGATGTCATGGACGACGGGTTGAATCATCTGGCCATTCCGAGTCGGCAGGCCAGGGGATTTCAAGTCCTCGGGCATCGAGTGGAGTTTCACGGATATTGTGCGGATTGTCAGCAGGCAGGTCTTGGCGCGATGGAGCCTCGCGGGTAGGAGTATCGATTCGTCACTTAACTGAAGGAGGAGAGTATGGGAAACAGTTTGAAGGGCACGAAGAGTCACGAGAATCTTAAGCACGCGTTTGCCGGGGAATCACAAGCCAACAGGCGCTATCTCTATTTTGCGCGCCGTGCAGATATCGAAGGGTATCCTGATGTGGGCGGGCTGTTCCGTGATACGTCTGAAGCGGAAACCGGTCATGCATTCGGCCATCTGGACTTTCTGAAAGAAGTGGGTGATCCCGCCACTGGTGTGCCGATCGGGAACACCGAAGCGAACTTGAAGTCCGCGATCGAAGGGGAAACCTACGAGTACACGCAGATGTATCCGGGAATGGCGAAGACCGCACGCGATGAAGGCTTCTCGGAATTGGCAGAGTGGTTCGAGACCCTGGCCAAGGCAGAGCGGTCCCATGCCAATCGGTTTACCAAAGGCCTGGATAGCTTGAAGCAAGGCTGAGACCTGTTCGACGTCGGCTTCGAATATCAGCGATCAGCGAGGGATCGAAGTGATCCCCCCCGCTGATTGCTGGTTGCCGATGGCTGCCTGCATGATGGTACCGCGCGCATGAACCAATTGACCCTCATCAATCCGACCGATCCCAAGGACCTGGAAAAGGAAACCCTGCGGATCTACGATGTGTGTGACGGCTGCCGCCGGTGTTTCAATCTCTGTCCCTCCTTCAATACGTTGCTGGATCGAATCGATGAGTACGAGAGCGATGTGGCGAAATTTACCGCGGCGGATCATCATCGCGTCGTGGACGAATGCTACTATTGCAAACTTTGTTTCAACCATTGCCCGTATACGCCGCCCCATCAATACGGCATCGACTTTCCGCTCTTGATGGCGGTCTGGAAGAAGCGGCTGGCAAAGGAACGGGGCATCCGCTGGCGGGACTGGCTGTTGACGCGGACCGATCTGCTGGGGAGAGTGAACAGCGCCTTCGCGCCGCTGGTCAATTGGGGGTTGGGTCAGGGGTGGCTACGGGGTCTTCTGCAGACGGTGCTGGGTGTCCATCGGGATAGGCAGGTGTTGCACTATCAGCGTGAAACATTTGTGCGCTGGTGGGCCCGTCGATCGGCAGGTCGCAAGGTAACCAGCGGGAAAAAGGCGGCATTGTTTGCCGGTTGCTTGGTCAATTACCAGGCTACCGATGTGGGCAAAGCGACCGTGCAGGTGCTCGAAAAGAACGGTGTTGAAGTGGCACTGCCGGACCAGTCCTGTTGCGGAATGCCGTCATTCGATATCGGCGACACGGCGGCGATGGTGACGGCGGCAGAGCGTACCATCGCTTCCCTGAAACCATGGGTGGATCAGGGCTATGATGTGGTCATTCCCACTCCCAGTTGCAGTCTCATGGTGAAGCGGGAGTATCTCAGTTTGGTGGCCGGAGACGAGGCGAAACAGGTGGCCGAGCATACGTTCGACATCAGCGAGTACCTGATGAAGATGAAGCGTGAGGGCGGCTTGGCCATGGATTTCACGCAGAAGCCGGGTCGTGTGGCCTATCAGGTGCCGTGTCATCTGCGGGATCAAAATATCGGGTTCAAATCGAAGGAACTCATGGAATGCGCCGGGGCGAAGGTCGAGGTCATAGAGAAATGTTCCGGGCATGACGGTTCCTGGTCGGCCAAGGTCGAATTTTTCCCTCTCTCCATGAAAATCGCGCAAAAAGCCGTGCGCATGGTCGAGCAGGCGCCGGCCGATCTGGTGGCATCCGACTGTCCGCTGGCGGGGCTTCAGCTTGATCAGGCTGGAGCCCTAGCCCACGCGAAAGGGAAATCCTCGCAGCATCCCATCCAGATTGTGCGAGACGCGTATGGATTACCCAGGGACCCGCATGCCTCCTGATGGTTGGCCGCCTGCTCGCGCAGGAAATGTCTTCTCACCCCGGACTAGATCATGAAAGCACTCACAACGCAGGAACTGATTCCTCACGATGAGTATGAGCGGCAGCGCGAAACGTATCGTCAGACCATCATTGAGCTTAAACGGCGTAGACGGATCGGTCTTGGCGAGAAGATCACGTTGGTCTTCGAGAATCGGGAAACTCTGCGTTTCCAGATCCAGGAAATGATTCGCGTCGAGCGGATCTTCGACCCGCAAAAGGTCCAGGAGGAGCTGGATGTGTACAATGCCCTTCTCCCGGCCTCGGGTGAATTGAGTGCGACTCTCCTGATCGAACTCACGGATCCTGACACAATGAAGCAGTGGCTCGATTTGTTTATGGGCCTGGATCACGGCCAGAAGGTCGGCCTCCGGGCCGGGGGGGACGTGATCTATGGCGAATTCGAGGGCGGCCATAGCCATGACACGAAGATCAGTGCGGTACACTTCGTCCGCTTTCGTCCAACCCCTGCGATGGTAAAGGCCATCGGCGATCAGGCTGCGCGGGTCGCGCTGATAGTTCGTCATGCCGGCTATGAGGCCGAAGCCGAGGTGCCGTGGGTGATGCGACAGGAATGGCTTGAGGATTTGAGCACGGTCGGGTAAGGTTCAGGGACGCGTGAGCGATGCGCACCCACAATAATCGTGACTGAACGCTGTCAAACAAGAATCGATTCTTATGGCCTCAGTTCTCCTCAACAAACGCATTGAGTTCTGCGCGTCCCATCGGTACCACAAGCCGGAGTGGGATGCCGCGAAGAACCGTGCCACGTTTGGGGCCTGTAATAATGATCCCGGGCATGGTCATAACTACATGTTGGAAGTAATGGTGGCGGGAGAGGTCGATCAGCGGACCGGCATGGTCGTGAACCTCTTTGACTTGAAGCGCGTGTTGTTGCAGGTGTTGGAGGAGTTCGATCACAAGCACCTCAATCTTGACCTGCCCTATTTTGAGCGTCAAATTCCAACTTCCGAAAACATCGCACGTGTTCTGTGGGACAAGCTTCAAGCTCAACCGGATATCGGTACGCTCAAACGGTTGTCGTTGTATGAGGATGAAGATCTCTGCGCCGACCTCACGGCAGAAGCCGGGCTGGAGGTGGCCTCGGTGACCAGACGGTATTCGTTTACCGCCGTGCATGACGGCCATCGTGGACATACCTGGGATCTGTTTGTGTCGGTGCATGGATCGATCGATCGTGAGACCGGCATGGTCACGGATATTGTTGCGTTGGATCACTTGCTGAAAGAACGCGTACTGATCCCGTTCGAAGGCCGGGATCTGCGCATGGTGTTGGCGACGCCCTCAGTCACCGGGGAATATCTGGCCAAGGCGGTGTGGGATCGTATCGTTTCGGCCATTCCAGCCGGAACGCTTCAACTCGTCAAGCTCGTCCAAACTCGCGATCTCTTCTACGAATACGCCGGCTGATTCATTCACTTTCCGCTCGACTCTCAGCAACGTGGCTGAGCGTTATACCTGCGAAAGCCAACCGGCGGACGCACTACAGAAGCTGCACAAACTTCCTCCGCTCGGCAGTTCTTGCCGGGTGTTCTGCGTCGAGTGCTCCTCGTACTCGCAAATTCACTGGATTTTAAGCCGTTCTTCCTCCCGGTGTCTGTGGCCCGGAAGTTGTATTTATGGATCGGTGCTGGGTCGTTCTGCTCGGGTCGATCGGGAGGTACTGACACCATGATGTCCATCTGGGAATTCTTCGGCCAAGACGTGGCACTCCTCGGGCAGCTCCATAGTCCCATGTTGAGTTGGCTCGGCTCTATTGGATTAGTCGCGCTCTTTCTATGGCACGCCGGGCGGCTGACGTCGGCTATCTCCAGTGTGCAGGGATGCTACACTCGCGTCTGGCCGACCTTGACGAGCCTTACTGCCGGCCGCAAGAGTTTGCAATCCGAGTGGCTGAAGGTTCCCAGTTTGAGCGATGTGAAGAAGCCGGCCAATCAGTCCGGCAGTCACTCGGAGCGGGTCGATTTGGATGACCTTCACACGCTCGACAAGGCCATGCGTCGAGAGCCTCGTCTCGAACAGGCCTGGTTGCATTTCCGCAAGACCTTCATAGTAGAACGTACAGCCTGGTTCATCGAGCCGAAAGTGTTTGCGACGCGTACGGCGGCGGAGTTCTTCCCTCGTGATCTGTTGAATAGCCGGTTGAATCTCGCCTTTTACCATCAGTTCCCGTCGTTGATTACGGGAGGCGGCCTGTTGCTCACGTTTCTTGCGATTCTCATCGGATTGAGCAAGCTCCATGCGGACGGATCACATATCGTGGGCATTCAAGGGTTGATCAATGGATTGGCCGGAAAATTTTTGACGTCGATTGTCGGATTGCTCTGTGCCAACCTCTTTGTGCTTCTGGAGAAGTCCGCCTTGCATCGGTTGGGCACTACTCAGCAGCAGTTTGTTGCCATGGTCGATGAACTGTTCCCGCGCAGAACCATGGAGCAGATGTTGGAGAACTTCACTCCCGGGGCGGGGTCATCACACACGCCTGCGGCAGTGGGTGCGGTTCCCGTTGATCTTGGCGATCGCCTCGTGGGGACCCTCAGTGATCGCTTGAGTCCCACCGTAACGGCGTTGAGGGAGGCTGTGGAGGTGTTGAGCAGGCGGGAACCGGGGGGACGGTTGGCTGCACCGGATCGGTTGGCGGAGGAGTTGTCGCGGGTGATACAGCAGACGATGGCGGCTCCGATTCAGGAATTGAACCAGGCAATTCACATGCTTGCCCGCTCGGTCGAGGAACTCAAGCGCGACCCCAAAATGGAGCCAGAAGCGGAGCCGAGAGAGAATGAGTTTGAATCGACGTTCTTCGATGATACGCTGCCGTCAGAATTGGCAGAGGAACCCAGCTCTGATGACAGCATGAGTGGGTTGCGGTGGTTTGCGAATTGGCGTCAGGGTGCCTCAATGAAGGGAGCGGCCTGATATGCGCACCAACTCCTCGCCGGATTCGCAGGAACAGTCTTCGACCCTCACCATCGGCATCACGGATTTGATGACGTCACTCGCCGTCATTTTTATCCTCCTGTTCAGCGCCTATGTCACCAAAGTCTCCGAAACGGAATCACAGGCGAAGATGCCGGTCCCCACTCCGGCGCCGGAGCGGAAGGTGGCCCGGGCGACGACGGATGATATCAAGGGGCTGCTGCGCGACCATTTCCAACGCTTCGACCTTTCCTTGGATGCCGATCCCAGCGATCCTAATGTGGTGCGGATTGTTGTGCCGGAAGCGTTGTTAAACTTTGAGTTCGGCAAGGGCGCACTCTCGTCGGCGGCGGACCTATTCCTTGCGGATGCGATGCCGACCTATGCGGCGCTGCTCTGTGGTTCTATGCGGGATCAAATCGACTCGCTCGTGATCGAAGGACATACTGATGATCGCGGCTCAGATATTTACAATCTGAAATTGAGCCAGGAGCGTTCGTTGAATGTGATGGTGAAGGGTATGGAAGTCATCCAGGACTCGGCGCCCTGGGCCTACCGCTGTTTTCACGAAAAGACGTCTGCCAGCGGGCGAGGTCGGCAAGATCTCGTCATGGATGGGTCGCGAGGTCTTGATCGAGACAAGAGCCGGCGGGTGATATTTAAGCTCCGCCTGCGACCTACGGGTCAGCAGAGTGAGATGAAGCAAGCCATGCGGCCTCATGAAGAGCCAAGCTTCAGTTCTCGCTTGTTCTAACGCATTTCCGGGGCTTGCCCGTCTCGCGCACAACGGAATCCGACATCGTTCCGTCGCGCATCGGGCGCGTATCCGGCGCGATTAGACGACCGGATGGCTTTGGAATCATTGTTCCAGGCACCTCCGCGCAATGCTCTCAGGGGGCCCGCGGAAGGGCCTTTCGGATTGTCTCTTGTGCTGAATTGGTAGTAGGTCGGGTCATACCAGTCGGCAACCCATTCCCAGAGATTCCCCGCCAAGTCATACACCCCTTCCGGTGTCTTGCCCAGTTCAAAGCGTCCGACGTTGCTTAGGGTGTCGTATCCTCGCCATCTCGTCCCCCCTGCATTGGCATGGCCCCTGGTCGGATGCGCACTTCCCCAGGGGTAGATCCGTCCCTCGGTACCGCGAGCTGCAATCTCCCACTCTGCCTCGGTCGGCAGTCGTTTCCCTACCCATCGGCAATAGTCACGCGCATCGTACCAATTGACGCCGACCACAGGCCTCTTGTCGTGAGCCCCGGCGGTCGCCTCATTCCACTTGAACGGCGTGTCCGGTCTCTGGGAGGCCAGGAACTCGGCATAATGAGAGACGGTAGTTTCATACACATCAAGATAAAAGGCTTTGACCGAAACGCGATGGACCGGCTGTTCATCCTCCTGACCGAGGTCGCTGCCCATGGCAAATTCGCCGGCAGGAATAAGCACCATTGGCGCACCCCGATGCGCGCCGATGAACTTGGTGCTAGGCTCGACGGGGGCGGAGTTGGATGGATGAACTACGACTGAATGTGAAGGGCGTGGTGAAATGTCCTTCGCTTCGGCAATTCCTGTGAATGGGAGGGAATAGAGCAGCGCGATGGCACAGGCGATCGGTACGAATGTCTGCATTGTTTCGTGGGTGTTCGATCGCGAGACGGTCGGCGGTGGTGGTCTCACCTGCACATTGTATCCTGTTCGTGCGAAAAAGTGTGGGGGAGGGACCGTATTGGTGCGAGATTTTAGCGACGGACAGGTTGGCGCAGGGATTCAGTGACTGTCGGGAGGGCTATCGGAGATGGAGGCAGTTACTTCAGCAGATGGTCGGAGATTAATGCCGCCAGCTCGGCCGGTTCGACCACGCCTTCACGAGTGAGGAGCAGTTTGCCCTGCGCGAAGAAGTGTGTGGTGGGGTACGTTTCAAACGTATGCGCTTTCTTGATCTCGCGGCATCGGCCTGGCACGTGCATTTTGGCCTTGCCGACCTTGATCGTGGGGAACTTTGCAGCAGTTTCTTCCAGGATGGGATCGTATTGCTTGCACGGTTCGCAGGTGGCCAAGCCGTAGGCGACGACTGCGCCGGCACTCTCGGTAAACTCTTTGTAATTTTCGTCACGAACGTCTTGGACTGTGCCGCTCATACTCTCTCCTCGGCTGTAAGGGATGACCGAGGGGTGGGCGTCGTAGGGACCCCTCCCCCCTCGGTCCCTCGTGGCGCTTAGCTCAGCTTCGCGAGGGCGGCGAGAATATCCTTGTCTTCCCGTGCCACCTTGATTTCCTGAACCTTCACGTAGGCGACTTTACCGTTCTTATCGACGATGACCGTTGCGCGCTTGCCGCAATTCAACGGTTCAAAATACAGTCCATACTTCTTCACGACTTCGCGATTGAAGTCAGAGAGCAGGCGATGCTTCAAGTCGAGGGAATCCGCCCAGGCCTTGTGGGAGAAGAAGCTGTCGCAGCTGATGCCAAACAGTTCCGCGTGGGCACTTTGAAACTTCGGGAAGTCATCCGTGAGGCACTTGTTTTCACCCTGACAGACCGGGCTCCAGTCGAGCGGGTAGAAAGCGAGCACGACATTGCTCTTCCCTCTGAAATCGCTCAACTTGACGTCCTTCTGGTCCTGATCCTTTAATGTGAAATCCGGCGCGGTATCGCCGACCTTAATTTCTGCAGCCACATCACTCATTGAGAATCCTCCTAGGTTAGACCCACAGCACTACGCAAAACTCTTTCGTGGTACCACGCCTGGAAAAACCTTGTCAACGGGGCCAGAAGGCCTAGGGGAGAGGCTTGGTAGTCGTAACTAATTGATTCACTGTTGAGTTACGAACTTTTTGAAGGGGCAACTCAGAGCATATCGACAGTGATTTGTCGGAATGCCATCATGTGGCCGGTCGGCGCTGCTGTGCGATGTTTGATGAATCGAACGGTGTGGGCGAGGGCCGGGAGGTCTAACGAGCTCCCTACTTTATGGTTCTGTCCGGTGCGCAGGACTCTGTCGGACGCCGACGTCAGCAGGGCGATGGTCTCAGCGTCCGGAAGGCCTCGGGGCTGAATCACTTCCAGTTCGTCTAGCCCGAACTTGTGCAATCCCAATGTATGGAACCATTCGGATGACTCATCGGCACTCTCGCTCTGCCGGACGGTGACATGGTCTCGGGCAACAAAGACATTCAATGGGCGATCATTCCAATCCGACGGATTCAGGTATTCATGGCACGGGACATCGAAGGCCGTGCCCTGGGTGAGTAGTGTCAGTCCGCGGGCGAGCCGGGCAGCGACGAGCACCGTGTCCGAAATGATGCTTGGAGTGGCGGCGGCTGGTGAGATGGCTCCGAGCTGCCGGTGATCCCAGGATAAGACGGGCTGCCATTGTGCAGCGTCTGCTTGGGGGAGGTTGGTCAGGAGATGTGCCTGCCATGGGCCGTGGATGGCGCTGACGCGGCCTCCGGCTTCATGTTCGAAGCAGGTCAGCGGCCCGCCGTACTGCAGGTCGTACCAGATCTTCAGTTCTTCGAGAGACGGCGGTGCCCCGCGATAGCCGACTAGGTAGAGCGGAGGCTTCGCGGGCGCAGGTTTCGGGGATTTTTTCCTGATCTTCATGCCGCCCGCTCAGCAAGGCACCGGACGCCTGCGGAGTTACTTGGAGCTCTTCTTCGCTTTCCGACGGTCATCCGGGTTCAGGAGCCGCTTGCGGAGGCGGAGATATTTCGGCGTCACTTCGACCAACTCGTCCTGGCCGATGTACTCCATCGCGAATTCCAATGACATTTCACGCGGTGGTGTGAGCACCAAGGCCTCGTCCGTGCCGGCTGCGCGCATGTTGCTGAGTTGTTTCTGCTTGCACACGTTTACGTCGAGGTCCTCGTCGCGGCTGTTCTGGCCGACGACCATGCCCTGGTAGACTTCGACCGAGGCGCCGATAAACAGTTCCCCACGCTCTTGAGTCATGAAGAGAGCATAGGCCGTGCTGGTTCCGGCTTCAAAGGCCACCAATGACCCATGCGGTGCTACGAGAAGGGCCTTTTCATCCGCCGGGGCATATCCGGAGAACACGTGGTGCAGAATGATGGTGCCGCGGGTCTTTGCCAGCAGGATGTTTTTCAGACCGATAATGCCGCGCGTCGGGATGTGATACTCAATGTGCATTTCGCTGGCGGTGCCTTCGGAATGCACGAGCTTCATATGACGGAGTTCGCCGCGTCGTTTGCCGATTTCTTCAATGACCGGTCCCTGATATTCAGAAGGAACCTGAATGGTCAGCTCTTCGAACGGTTCCGTGACCGTATCGCCCTCTCGATGCAGGATGACCTCGGGCTGAGAGATCTGCAGCTCGTAGCCTTCACGACGCATCTGTTCGATCAGCACCCCGAGATGGAGTTCGCCGCGGCCGGCCACGAGGAACCGGTCGGCGCTGTCGGTTTCCTGCACGCGCAGGGAGACGTTGGTTTCCAGCTCCTTGAACAACCGTTCACGCAGGTGGCGAGAGGTCAGGTATTTTCCATCACGGCCGGCGAAGGGGCTGTTGTTGACCGAAAATGTCATCTGCACGGTCGGTTCGTCGATCGTCACGCGTGGGAGTGCGACCGGATTGATCGGATCGGCAATCGTGTCACCGATGTTCACTTCTTCCAGGCCGGAGAGGGCGACAATTTCACCCGCTTCAGCCGTTTCGACATCGGTTCGCTCAAGTCCCGAGAAAACGGCAAGATCGGAAATCTTGCCCGGGACCTGGCCGCCGTCTTTGGTCAAGGTGACCACGTTCTGGCGGCGGGCGATGGAGCCGGATTGAATTTTCCCGATGCCCATTTTCCCTTTATAGGAATCCTGGGCGAGGGCCAGGACGAGCAGCTGGAACGGGGCGTCCGCGTTGATGGCCGGCGCAGGGATCTTGTCGAGAATCGTTTCCAGCAGAGGCGAGATTTCCGTGCCTGGTTGCTGGAGATCGAGCGTCGCCACACCCTTGATGGCGGAAGTATAGACGATAGGGAAGTCCAGTTGTTCGTCGGTGGCTCCCAGATGCACGAAGAGGTCGAAGGTGCGATTGACGACATCATCTATGACCGCATCGGGGCGATCGATCTTGTTGATGACGACGATGGCTTTATGCCCGAGGGCTAAGGCCTTACGCAGGACGAACGTGGTTTGGGGCATCGGGCCTTCTTTGGCATCGACAAGGATCAGTACGCCATCGACCATGCGGAGTGTCCGTTCCACTTCGCCTCCGAAATCTGCATGGCCCGGTGTGTCGACGATATTAATCTTCACGCCCTTATAGGTCACGCTGGCATTCTTGGCCCGGATTGTGATTCCACGCTCGCGTTCCTGATCCATTGAATCCATGATACGCTCACCCATGTCATCGATCTTGCGATGGACGTGGGTCTGGCGCAGCACGGCGTCGACGAGAGTCGTTTTGCCATGGTCGACGTGGGCGATGATGGCAATGTTGCGGATGTCGGTCCGACGGCCTTGCGGCGCGTGCAGACCAGATGTTGTGGATGAGGGCGCTGAGCTGTTCATAATCTCCAATGCCGTGAGAGTGCCAAAAAAAAGACGCCTTCCTATGAAGGCGTCTAAGCCTATGGACTATACCCGATCCAAGTGTCTTCCCGCAAGCTGATTGTCGAATGTTCAGCAGAAACTTCTTCAGACCATGATTCGAACCTTGCTTGAGTTTGTCTGGTGTGCATTGTATGGTGGGGTTGTCGCGGGTTGACCCCTTTCCTCGCAACCATCCAACTTCATGTCCGAACTCGATCACTTACTCGATAAGCCGGAGAAGCCTCGCCGTCGCTGGCGATGGTGGAAGATTGCCGTCATCGGCTTGCTGCTGGCCATTGTGCTCGGTGGCGGTGGGGCGGCGGGCATTCTCTGGTATTTCTCCCAAGATCTCCCCTCGCTGGATCCCTTACAGAACTATCAGCCGAGCCTGGTAACGCGCGTCTATTCCGACGACCGGCAAGTGATCGGCCAGTTTTTCATCGAACGACGGTTCCTCAAGCCCATTCAAGAGATGCCCAAGAGTCTGACCCAAGCTGTCATTGCAACGGAGGATACGCGATTTTTTGAACACCCGGGCTTGGACATCGTCGGGATTCTCCGAGCGACTTGGACCAATATTCGCCATGGCGGCCGAAAGGTCGAAGGCGCCAGTACTATTACCCAGCAGCTGGCGCGGTCTCTCTTTCTTTCGGCAGAACGGACGTTCGATCGCAAAGTCCGGGAACTCATCCTGGCCTACAAGATGGAGTTGGTACTGACGAAAGAACAGATTTTGGAGATGTACTTGAACCAGATCTATTTCGGTCAGGGCGCCTACGGCGTAGCGGCGGCCAGCCAGACCTATTTCGGAAAAGAGCTGTCAAAACTTACACTGGCTGAATCGGCGTTCCTCGCCGGCCTACCCAAATCCCCCAGTCACTATTCGCCCTTCAAGGCTTATGATCGGGCCAAGAAGCGGCAGGAGCATGTCTTGAGCCGTATGGCTGAGGCGGGTTTCATCAGTGCTGCCGATCGCGAGCAAGCCGCAGCCGAAAAACTGAACTTCCGCCGTCCGGGTAGCGAACATTTAGGTCCTTATTTCGTCGAGTACATCCGACAACTACTGGTGGCTAAGTTCGGTGAAGCGATGGTGTACAAGGGCGGACTCGAGGTGTTCACCACGCTGAATGCCGACATGCAGAAAGCGGCGGAAACCGCCGTGTTCAATGGGTTGCACGAGGTCGATAAACGACAGGGTTGGCGCGGTCCGCTCCGCAACGTCGATCTAGCGACTCTGGAAGTGCCGGCACCGGATCCCTCCGTGAAGCTTGGGGAAGGGGATATCATGGAAGGGGTGGTGACAAAGATCGCCAAAGACCACGTGCTGGTCCAAATCGGAGGCAGCACCGGTCGGCTTGCCTTCGACGATATGGCCTGGGCAACCAAGTATCTCAAGGGAAAAGATCCCACTAAAGATGCGACTCCGGTCAAAAATCTCAAGCAATTGCTGGCACTCGGTGACGTAATCGAGGTCGGGGTAAAGAAGCTTGATAAGGAGGCGGTGCATCTGCGATTGGAGCAGACTCCGTTGGTCGAAGGCGCGTTGGTGGCCGTTGATCCTAAAACAGGCGCTATTCGCGCCATGGTCGGCGGGTATGATTTTGCGCGTAGCGAATACAATCGTGCGGTGCTCGCCCGCCGTCAGCCCGGGTCCTCGTTTAAGCCAATCATCTATGCCACGGCGATGAACCAGGGTATGAGTCCGGCTACGGTGGTGTTGGATGCCCCGGTAGTGTACGAACAGGAAGAAGAAGACAAAACATGGAAACCTGAAAACTACGGCAAGCGGTTCCACGGCATTGTAAGTTTACGCGAGGCGCTGATTCATTCTCACAATCTCGCAACCGTACGTCTCCTGGATAAAGTGGGCATTCGGAATGTGATCGATTTCTCGCGGACGGTCGGGATCGTAAGTCCGCTGGCTGCCGATCTCTCGCTCGCATTGGGATCGTCCGGTGTGGGGTTAATGGAGTTAGTCTCGGTGTACGGAGTGTTTGCCAATCAGGGCATGCGGGTGGAGCCCTATGCGGTGGCAAACGTGCAGGACAGCGGTGGCCGGACGTTGGAGCAGGCAGCCATTCAGCCGCGGCAGGTGGTGTCCAGAGAAACGGCCTATCTGATTACGAATATGATGGAAGATGTCATCCAACGTGGGACGGGCATGGCGGCCAAGGCCGTCATTGACCGCCCTGTGGCAGGCAAAACCGGGACGACCAATGACTTTACGGACGCATGGTTCATCGGGTCGACGCCCAATTTGGCGGCCGGGGCTTGGGTAGGTTTCGATGATCGGCGTCCCTTGGGTGAAACCGAGTCTGGAGCGCATGCAGCGCTGCCGATCTGGATCGCCTTCATGAAAGATGCGCTCAAGCAATTACCGATTGTGCCGTTCGAAATTCCTGACGGAGTGATGTTTGTGAAGGTGGATCCGTCGACGGCTCTCCTCACTGATCAGGATGAGCAGCACGGCACGGTGGAGCTCTTCACGAAAGGCACCGAGCCAACGAAGAGCGCCGGCTCCAAAATCGACCCCACCGAATTCTATAAACTGGACCAACTACAGGACAACGCCCCACCGGTTCCTGTCGAGCCGTAACCTGACTCCGGATAAGGTTCCTGCTCCGATCTTCTGCTCTCATTCGGCCCAGCACAATACTGTGACAGTCGTCACTCTGGCCCCGGTCTTACTGTGAGAAGTGATGTGACGGGCGTGCGGTCGGCCGATCAGGACTGGGAGTCCTGATATTCTTCGTGCCAGGCCATTTGAATGGACTCGAGGGTTTTTTCGTTCGACTTCTTCGGGTCATCCTTAAAATCGGGGAGGGCGACAATCCATGCATGCATGTCGGTGAAGCGGACGGTGAGGGGATCGGTGGTCGGGTGGGCCTCCACCAGACGAATGGCGAGTTCTTCGGTGTCACTCCACTTCAAATCCATTGCAGTTCCTCGTGTTCAAGATTGCGTCACGTCAGAGATCTTTTTGCCTTGGAGCCCTTGCTTCAGGGAATCGTCCAACATGGCCACGGTGAGGCCTTTGGCTGTCTGCTCAATGTCGGCCATGCGTGCGCGGATGGCACGGGGATCGCTTCCGTCCTTGGCGGTTGCCAGGGCCGAGAGGGCAGTACGTATGGCTTCGACGTCCCCTGCGGCGACGAGATGCCCGCCATCGGCTAAAGATTTTTCGGTCGTGGTGATTAGGGCTCCCGCTTCGAGGCGGGCCTCGATCAGCTTTCGCGCGTTGACGTCGTCCGCGGCGAACTTGAATGAATCTTCAATCATCCGTTCTACTTCGTGATCCGACAATCCGTACGACGGTTTAACCTCGATTGATTGGGTCTCGCCGGTCCGCATGTCTTTAGCCATGACATTGAGGATGCCATTGGCATCGATCAAGAAGGTTACTTCGATACGTGGAACTCCTGCGGGCAATGGCGGCACTTTCAGACGGAAGCGGGCCAGGCTGCGGTTATCCTTTGCCAGCTCTCGTTCTCCCTGGAGAATATGGATGTCCACTCCGGTTTGGCCGTCCACATAGGTAGTAAACATTTCTTTGGCGCTGGCTGGGATGGTGGTGTTTCGTCTGATCAAGCTGCTCATGACCCCGCCCATCGTCTCGATACCCAATGAAAGGGGGGTCACATCCAACAACAACATGTCGGTTGTGCCGCCGCTCAGAATATCGGCCTGCACCGCAGCGCCGAGCGCGACCACTTCGTCTGGGTTCAGTTCGCAGTGTGGCTGCTTCCCGAAGAGGGCTTGGACTCGTTGGCGAACCAGCGGCATACGCGTGGCTCCTCCCACGAGGACGACTTCGTCGATGTCGCCGGGCGCCAGTCCGGAATCTTTCAAGGCCAGACGGCAGGGGCCCAGCGTGCGCTCAACCAAGGCAATGCTGAGCGCATCAAGTTGATCGCGCGTGAGCTCACGGGTAAACCGGTCCTTACCCTCCGGAAGTTCCAGACTCACGGCGGTTTTGAGTTCTTCTGAAAGGCGAATCTTTGCACGTTCTGCTTCCAGGCGGGCCGCCTGCATATGGTCTGGGTAGGTGCTGAGGTCGAGCCCGTACTGCGTGCGGATCTCAGTGAGGAACAGATCGGCAATCAGTTGGTCGAAATCGTCGCCCCCGAGATGCGTATCTCCATTTGTAGCGAGAACTTCAAAAATCCCATTTTTCAATTTGAGGATCGAGATGTCGAACGTGCCGCCGCCCAGATCGTAGACGGCGATGGTACCCTGTGTCTTTTCTTGTAATCCATAAGCCAAGGAAGCGGCGGTGGGCTCATTAATGATGCGCAAGACCTCAAGCCCGGCAATCATGCCAGCGTCCTTTGTGGCCTGACGCTGGCTATCGTTGAAGTAGGCGGGTACGGTGATGACGGCCTTGGTGATGCTTTCCCCCAGAAAGGCTTCAGCCCGAAGCTTGAGTTCTTTGAGGATCATGGCAGAGATCTGTGGGGGAGAATAAGATTTCTGCCCCAGCTGGATCCGGATCACGCCGCCCTTTTCTGTGAGCGTGTAGGGGAAGTAAGCCAGTTCGTCTTGGACGTCGGACAGACTCTTGCCCATGAACCGTTTGACCGAATAGACCGTGCGTTCGGGGTTTCTCGTCAGATGCTCTTTCGCCGGATCACCCACAATGAGTCCGTTATCCGTCAGCGCGACGACCGAAGGAACCATCGCGCGTTCATTCTGCGCCGAGATGACACGCGGGGTGCCATGATCCATGTAGGCGACCAGAGAATTAGTCGTGCCGAGGTCGATACCGACAATACGTGACATAGTGGTTAGGCGATCGTTGCGAGGAGATCGTTGACGATGTTTTTGACGTAGGTGCGATTGGACAGGATATCTCGCATGTCCTTCAGAATCCGGCCACGCTCGGCACGGGCCTGCTCGGTCGCTTCGCCGCGATCCTGCAGCGCGTCCCATTGGTTAAATAGTTGTTGCAGCTGGGCTTCCATGCCCCGTTGCCTCTGTTCGAGTGCGGCGCGATCAGCATCGAGTTTCGTGCGAAGGATGGAGGTCTTGTCGGAGGCACGATCGCTGGCGCGGAATTCATCGAGTGTGTCTTGCAATTCGAGGATCTCTTCAAAGAGGTCGGCGGGTGGTGTTGTCCGGATATCTTTCACAGAACCGGCTTCGAGGTCCAGCAAGTATTCGGCTCGCTGAATCGGGTCCCGCAAGGTGCGGTACGCGGTGTTCAGCATGGCCGAGTTGCCGAGGCTGATAGCCTGCTCCGCATCGCTTTTGTTCTGATAAAAGTCGGGATGGAAAGCGCGGCTCAACTCGTAGAACTTGGTCTCCAATGTCTGTGGGTCGAGGGCGAGGCGCCTGGGTAACCCGAAGCAGGTGAAATAGTCCAGGTCTTTCGAGACCGGTTGAACCTTCACGCAACGGTCGCAAAAGTATTCTCCCGCCATTTCGGACTGGCAGTGCCAGCACATACTGCGAGCCATTTGTAGCTCGCGTCGATCATCGATGTTATGAGTATGTCCGCTCATGGACTTGTCGCTCGCTCAGGCCGAAAAAGATTCCCCGCAGCCGCATGTCTTGTTGGCGTTGGGATTTACGAATTTGAAATTCCCGCCCATCAGGTCCTTCTGAAAGTCGAGCTGGGTGCCTTGCAAGTAAATGGCGCTCTTGGCATCAACAATGACCTTCACGCCGTCGAATTCGTACACTTGATCGTACTGGCCGATCTTTTCGTCGAAATTAATGGTGTAGCTCAGGCCCGAGCAGCCGCCTCCCTTGACGCCTAGGCGGAGGCCTCCTTCTTCGATACCTTGGACATTAATGAGACGTTTGACCTCTTTCAAGGCTGCGTCGCTCAGTGTGATGACCGGGGCTTGAGCCTCTGTATTCGTGGTGGCGTCCATAGTGCGCTCCTTCCTGTCGTTACTTCGAGTCGGCCTTCTTTTGATAGTCCGCAAGTGCTGCTTTGATGGCATCTTCAGCCAGCACGGAGCAGTGAATCTTCACGGGTGGTAGATTCAATTCTTGCACGATATCGGTGTTCTTAATCTTGCCGGCTTCCTGCACCGTTTTGCCCTTGAGCCATTCAGTGGCCAGACTGGAGCTGGCGATGGCGGAGCCGCATCCGAAGGTCTTGAACTTGGCGTCCACGATCGTGTCGTTTTCGACTTTGATCTGGAGCTTCATAACATCGCCGCATTCCGGTGCCCCCACGATGCCGGTTCCGACCCCGTCTTCTTCTTTCTTGAAACTGCCCATGTTACGGGGATTGTTGAAATGATCGACGACTTTTTCGCTATAGGCCATGGTGTCCTCCGAAATTTATCGCATATAAGCGTAATGATTCAGGTTAATGGGCTGCCCATTGCACGGACTTTAGATCGATACCTTCCTTCGCCATTTCATATAATGGCGACATTTCCCGCAGCTTGGTCACGGTCTCGATAATGCGCTTTCCAGCGTAGTCAACTTCTTCGTCGAGTGTGAATCGTCCCAGGCCGAATCGGATGGAGGAATGCGCCAGTTCCGCTCCCACGCCCAAAGCACGCAACACATACGAGGGTTCCAGGGTTGCCGATGTGCAGGCTGAGCCGGAAGACAGGGCGATTTCCTTGCATCCCATGAGGAGCGACTCGCCTTCAACGTAGGCGAAAGAGATATTCAGATTGTGAGGAAGACGTTCTGTCGGATGGCCATTCAAATATACGTCTTCCAGCGCCTTGGTGATGGAGGCATGCAGCCGGTCCCGCATGACGGAGAGCCGCGCTGCATCAGAGGCCATTTCCTGTTCACAAAGTTCACAGGCTTTTCCAAAGCCCACAATCAACGGTACAGGCAGAGTACCTGAACGCATACCGCGCTCATGTCCGCCCCCATCCATTTGAGCCGCGATGCGTACCCGGGGATTCTTTTTTCTGACGTATAGGGCGCCGACGCCCTTGGGGCCATAGATTTTGTGCGCACTGAAGGACATCAGGTCGATACCCATATCCTGGACATCGACCGGGACTTTTCCGACGCCCTGAGTCGCGTCGCAGTGAAACAGAATGCCCTTTTCCTTCGCGATCTTCCCGATTGCTTTAACCGGGTTGATGGTCCCGATTTCGTTATTAGCGAACATGACGGAGATCAGAATGGTTTTATCCGTGATGGCATTGCGCACATCTTCCGGATTCACCATGCCGAACTTGTCGACTGGCAGATACGTGACCTTCACTCCACGTTTGGCTTCGAGGGACTTGGCGGTGTCCAGCACTGCACGATGTTCAGTCGACGACGTAATAATGTGGTCGCCCTTTTCGTGGTACATCTCGACGACGCCTTTGAGGGCCAAATTGTTGGACTCCGTTGCACCGCTGGTGAACACAATTTCTTTCGCATCCGCATGGATGAGTTTGGCGATCTGCTTCCGCGCCGCTTCAACACCTTCCTCGGCATCCCAGCCGAACGCGTGGTTCCGGCTGGCGGCGTTCCCGAACTTTTCCGTGAAATAAGGCAGCATCGATTCCAGCACCCGGGGATCCATCGGGGTGGTCGAATGGTTATCCAGGTAGATCGGGAACTTCATCGCTCGACTCCTTGTTGTTCCGTCGTGACGGATTGAATGGTGATGAGTGGGGTACCCCCCATCATATCTTGCAATGTCATGTTATTGAGGAGTTGATAAATACTGCTCTGAATTTTCAGCAACGGGGTTCGGATGTTACAGTGCTCACGTTGCATACAAGCATCGCCGTCTTTTTCGTGTGAACAGTCCATGATGCCGAGTGGGCCTTCCAGGCTTTCAAGCACCTGGGCAATCGTGATCTCGCGCGGATTTTTCCCCAGCAGATAACCGCCCTTGGGGCCGTTATGACTCTCAATGATTCCGCTCTTCGAGAGGGTCTGGAGAACTTTTGCAAGTAATTCGACCGGAATATGATATTCCTCGGCGATTTCCTTTGTGTTTACTACGCGAGCATGGGACACATCGGCATATTGGTTTGAGGCGATGTGTTGGAGTGCCATCAACCCGTAATCAGCTTTTTTCGATAATTTCAGCATTGACCTATTGCCGATCTATCAAGTCGGAGACTATAATGATCTCCGATCAAATCAGTCGTATAAAAGGTATCACGTGATCTTTGGGCCTGTCAAGCGAGCGAAGGGTGGTACAAGTAGGAATGTCGGGCTTTCAAGGCTGGGGCGTGGTCCATAGGAAGCAACGCGATAGATTGCGGTACATGCATGACAGAAGGGGCTAAGTAACATGGGTGGGACAAATCCCTACATTGAAAAGGCAGACGTGGAGCTGCCTCAAAAATCTTATAATGTGACCTTCATTTTTCCCGACAAAACGGAAAAGAAGATTGAGGTACAGCCGGACAAGATTCCATACGGTCCTACGGGCCTGCCGGGAAGTATTCTCGACATTGCAATGGGCAATGGGATCGACCTGGAACATGTCTGTGGCGGCGTCTGCGCCTGTTCCACTTGCCATGTCATGGTGAAGAAAGGCCTGGAGACCTGTAATGAAGGCACAGATGACGAGTTCGACCAACTGGATGAAGCTCCCGCCACGACGTTGCAGTCTCGGCTCGGCTGTCAGTGTGTGCCGAATGGGACGGAGGAAGTCGTGGTAGAGATCCCCGCGATCAACAAGAACTTGGCCAAAGAGGGGCACTGACGGTGAGTAGGTGGGTGTAGATGGCTGTGGATGGATTCACGGTTGTGTCAGTCGTAGGTTTCAAGCTTCACTTCCCGCCGATCAAAACCCAATTCCATTAAAAGCGCCCGTAACGGGCGTGCGAATGCCTTGACCCCGGCAATCAGGGGGGTCACCTGCCGGCCATTTCCCGCGATTTGTTTGATCACGTTCACGGTCTCGGTATTGTTCTCGGGGGTTTCACTGACAAACGGGAGATACCGGAACTTGGACTGGCTCGCCGCGAGGGCCAGGAACTCCTCATGGTAGAGCTGTTCGGCAGCGGTGGGGGCCTGGGCGATCAGCGTGCTCGAAGGCAGTGCCCCCTGGCCTGCCAGTGAACGGAGCATACAGCGCAGAGGGACAAGCCCCGAGTAACGTCCGATCAACAGCAAGTGTTGAGGTTCCGAGTCAGGCAGCACAAAGTGGCCATAGGGGCCTGACATGGGGATGCGGTCGCCTGGCTTGAGCGATGAGAGATAGCCCGAGCCTTTCCCGCCTGGAACATGGTCGAAGACGAGCGTGAGGTGGCCTGACTCGGAAGGTGGTTCTGCCAACGAATAGGCGCGGTTTAACGGCGGATGATCGCCGATCGGCAACTGGAG
>JBEIQG010000002.1:0-58874 GCA_040376625.1 Nitrospira sp.
GAGACAGGATCCGCCGATCGGGAGGGCTGAGAGCTTGTGGTAGGTATCCCCGAAGACCTCGGGTACATTCTGAGCAGACAGGATGAGATCACGGGGTCTGACCCGCGGATCTTCGATCAATTGCGACAGGATTTCCCAAAATACTTGGGAGTCAACAGCTCCCAAGACGCAGAGTGCTCCGCGTGTGGCCATCAATTCCAACAGGGCAAGAGGGCCGCGGATATCGAATTTCCAGGGCGGAAAGAGGAGACTCCGACCGGCGTGTTGCACTTCAAGGGCCGACTCCTTGCCATGCCGGACTTGTCGGGACGCGCCCTTTGTGCGTCGCAGCTCTTCGGCGAGGCAGGCCGGGGAGAGGCGCGTGGGTTCATAGGCAAAAGTCGGGGTAGCCGGTGCCCAGCAGGTGACGATTAGATAGCGTTCGGCAAGACGTTGATCCTGTTCGAGGGGGGCGAGTGCAAACATGTCTTGATCGCCGTAAAAGCGAAATTGCAGTCCGGGCCTGGTATGCAGACGGTCCAGGCGAAGCGGATGAGCGTGCAGTGGCCCGCCCAGTTGCGAGCCGGGATCCAGTCGATCCAGGCAGTGTAGGATGAGGGGCCTGCTTAGCGCGGTTAGCTGAGGTTCGTACATGGTGGCCAACTCTTCGGCAAACGAAAGGTCGCCGGCGCCCAGATCCAAGACGGAAGCCGGAGTCTCTTGTGTCAGCAGGTCGAAGGGGTTGTGGTGCCGGCGGATAAACATGTCGATGGTGGCTGCCGTGACCGTTGGTAATGGCCATTTCGGTGATGGTTTCGAACCCACCCCAAAAAAAATGCACAGAGCTCGTAAGGCTTTGGAAGTCGGAAGTCCCGTCAGGAGTTTGAGCAATTCCGAAGAGGCGATGCGGTTCGTGCTCTCGTGCTCAGGCGGCAGGGCGTCAACCAGGCTGCGTTTGATCGTATCCGGGACAGTCGAGGTTTCGATCGCGTTAATCAGGGTTTGAAGGGTCATCGGCCAGCGCGCCGCGTTGACCAGGTGACGCGAGGCCTCCCAGGCCTGTGCATCCAGTGACCGGGCCGACGTGATCTGTTTCCGAAAGGCCGCCAGGTTGTCAGAGTCAACGTGCATGATTCGATCAGCGGTGTACGGTTTCCTCGGTGGTGCGGGGACGAAAACTGTTGCGTCTCCGGGCAGAGTATCGGGCCTTTCGTAAGGGAGTCAAGGGAGCTGCCTTGCGGCTACCGGGTCCGTATGTTAGGTAGACCATATGAATACATTTACTGCATCGTTGGTTCAAAAAACTCGCCCAGTTTCCGGCCGGTTGCTTATCCTGCTTGGTCTTGCCCTGGTGATGTCCGGTTGCCAGGCGAAAGATCGCTCAGCGATTGTCACCCATCAGGCCTGGGACGAATGGGTGGTGGGCCAGGTGGTGGATGCCAGGACCGGTCTCGCGGTACCGATGCAGCCGTGGTTGGAGGGGCTGGCCACGTATGATGTGATCTACCTGGGAGAAGAACATCACAATCGATCGCATATTGAAGCGGCGTTGACGGTGCTTCGCTCTCTTATGAGCCAGGGGCGGCGGCCGTGGCTCGCGATGGAAATGTTCGGGTGGGACGGTCAGTCGGCGCTCGATCGCTATCTGCGCTCGGAGGAGAGTATTCGCTCGGAGTTCTTGGAGCAAGTCGCGTGGAAGCAGAATTGGGGCGGCGCCTTTGAAGATTACGAACCATTGGTGGAGTTCGCGAAAGATCAACATCTTCCGCTCCTGGCAATGAATCCTCCCAAAAGTTTAATCCGGCAGGTGGTGAAGCAGGGCTTGGTCCAAGCCAAGGAACAGCCTGAGTGGCGTCAATGGGGCATGGAGGGGGAGGACATCGTGGATGCCTCAGCCTACCGGTCCCGGATTTTATCTCAACTCCAGGCCTGCCACGGCGGCGGGTCGCCCGAGGACTACCAGACCATGTATGAAGCCTCCATGGTCCGAGACGAGGGGATGGCGAAGACTTTGGCAGCGGCGATGAAGCAACTACGTGTCGAGGCCGGGCCCGGTCAGGGCCCCCTGCTCAGTTATACGGGCGGAGGCCACGTGCAATACCGGTTGCCGGTCCCGGATCGGGTGGCTCGACGAGTTTCGGAAGGGCTCAAGCAAGTCACGGTTTATATGGCCACATTCGAGCGAGAGCGGGCTGCAGAGCTTCATCAGGCCATGCAAGAAGGGATTGCTGACTATGTGTGGTTGACCCCCCAGGGGGCTCAAGGACCTCCCCGACGCTGCCGATAAGAATCTCCAGTGGCGGCACCAAAATTCTGCGCGGCTTCGATCCATTCCGCCCAATTCCCCCCGCCTGCGGGATGGCCGTTCAGAAAAACCTGTCATACACTCAGTCTCGGTGGGCAGGTGAACGTCAGAGGTGGTGATTCCATGACGCTGCGGCGATCACTCGGTAGGCTACAGGGACGACTCAGCAATACCAATCATTCCACAGGTGGCACTATGAAGGGTAGAATCGCGTGTTCGGCCGATCGTCTGAGTTTGTTGGACGCGTCCATGATTAGCTCGGTGGTGGAGCCCAACGCGTTTCAAATCGGAAAGCAGTATCAGGCGGAACGCCGTGTGCAAATGACGGATGCGTCGGATACGGAGGTGACGTCGTCGGTCATGGGCAATTCCGGGTTGTACGAGCAGACGATTCGTCTCATCGATGGTCATCTGGAGGCCAGGTGTTCTTGCACATTATCCGAGCAGCCGATTTGTCGACACGGGGTGGCCGCACTGCTTGAGTATCAGCGATGGTCAAATTCTCGCGTCGTCCCTAAGCCCAGAGCTGCCGCTCCTCGCCTCGAAGCAGAAAAGCCAGCCGCTCCTGCCGTGCCCTCCGGTGACGTAAAGTTGAGCGAATTGAACCAGTTCACGGAATGGATGCAGCGAACGGTTCAGGCGATTCAGACCGGCAATCCTCTTCCGGATCAACCTCCTCTCGGGCAGGGCCTGGTGTTGACCTGGACCCAGGTAATCCAACAAATGGATGAACGGAGGCGAGAGAGCGAGGGTGCTCAGGTTGAGCTTGATGCGAACATTCGCAATCGAGAAGCGGTCGTGGCCCGTCTTACCCAGGACCTGGAGGCTTCAGTCAACGAATCTAAATCATTACAGGCCATTTGCCGTGATCTTCAACGGGAGGTTGAGGCGCAGAAGGTTTCGGTAAGCAAGACGGCCGAGCTTTCCAGGCAGGTTGAGCTGGTGGAAGTCGAGGTGAAAGCGATTGCCGCTCTTTTGACGGACAAGGGGCGTCGCCTGGAAGGTCTTTCGAATACCTGCCGAGATGTGTCTTTGATGCTCAAGTCTTTAGGAAAGGCCTGATTGGCAAGTCGGTGGTGACGGCAGCTGCCATCCCGATTTTTTCCCTCTATTCCCTCGGTGCGACCCCCTTGCGTCATCCATGGTCACTTCAGTACAATGCGGGCCTCTTTGGGTATTCCTTGATTACAAGGGGGGATCATGAACAAGTTAATGGTAGGATTGATTGCCGGTATTGGAACGCTTCAGGCAACCAGTGCGTTTGCCAATGTCAGTGAAGGTCCACCGGACTACAGTGGAATCACGGGCCTGTATTACATCTTGATCGCTCTGATCTTGGGTTTCGGGGTCTACGACACTTTCTTCAAGAAGAGCTAATCAGTTTTCAGAGCCTTCTGGCGTGAAATATTCCTCCGCTTGATGTCGCGGGGCGGGTGTTTCACGCCTTCTTCTTTTTCGTTGGCGAGTTGTTGGTTGAGGCGTCTGTTAACACAGGGAGCAGGATCCTGAGCACGTTCTCGACTACGATACGATACCCCTCCCCTGTTGGATGGATGCCATCGGCTTGATTGAGGGCCTTCTCCCCTCCCACTCCCTCCAGCAGAAATGGGATAAGTGGAAGTTCATGGAGCTGCGCGAGATCTCGATACATGGATTCGAAACCGGTCGTATATTCTTCGCCGTAATTCGGGGGAAGCTTCATTCCCGCTAAGATCACTCGCACGTGAGCATCCTTTAACTGTCTGATGATCGCGTCGAGGTGTGACCGGGTTTCAGGCAACCCGAGTCCGCGCAGTCCGTCATTCCCGCCCAATTCAAGAATCACCACCTGTGGCTTGCCGGCAAGGACCCATGAAACACGGCGGAGCCCTCCTGCTGACGTGTCCCCACTGACCCCTGCATTGAGTACTTGGTAGTGATAGCCTAAGGCATTGAGTTGTTTCTGAAGCTGGGTGGGGTACGACTGTTCCGGGGAAACTCCAAGTCCGGCAGTTAAGCTGTCCCCGAACGCGATGATCCGAGGCCGATCGTCAAGTGAGGGATTCGGTGTGTCCTGAAGCGATTCGCGTACGGGGGTTCGTTCGGAAGATGGAGAAGTTGCGGGTGCAGGGCTGTCGGGTGAGGAGGGGACAGTCGAGGTATTCGATTGATCGCACCCCGATAGTCCGCTGAGGACCAATACCACGAGGCATGCAGCTCCCAGGCGTGCGATAAACTTCAACAGCTTCGAGCAGGTCAGCATCTGTACAGTATAATATGAAATCCTGTTGCGGGTACTTCCTTGAGGAATTAGCCAAGCGATGATTGCTACTCAGCATGTGACGATGCGACTGGCCGCAGGCGGTCAGACGGTGACGATTCTTGAGGATGTCACGATAGACGTTCCGGAAAAGCAAACGGTGGCGATCATAGGGCCCTCCGGGAGCGGTAAGTCCACACTCCTAGGATTGATTGCGGGGCTTGACCGACCGACATCTGGAGCCATTTGGTTGAACGGGGTCGAGATTACGGCGCTAGGTGAACAGGCGATGGCGCGATTACGCTTGGCCAATGTCGGGTATATCTTTCAGTCGTTTCATCTCATTCCCACGCTCACGGCTCTGGAAAATGTGTCGATACCGCTTGAACTCGCGGGTGATTCTCAGGCCCCGAAGCGAGCGGAAGAATTGCTGCATGCTGTAGGGTTAGGACATCGGATGTCGCATTACCCGGTCCAGCTTTCGGGAGGAGAGCAACAGCGGGTCGCAGTAGCCCGTGCGTTTGCCTGTCGTCCGCCGATTCTGTTGGCGGATGAGCCGACCGGCAATCTAGATTCCTCCACAGGTCAGCAGGTAATCGAACTGATCATGGCCTTGCACCGTGATGCCGGGACGACCCTGGTCTTGGTGACTCACGATCAGCACCTGGCCGCTTCCATGGAACGGGTGATCACGCTTCGAGACGGACGGGTGGCGTCAGATCAACTTGTCTCGCCTCACCATAGGATGCCTGCCCCCCAACTATGACTCCCTTCTGGCTCATAATGGCCTGGCGGGAGCTACGTTCAGCCTGGCGGCACTTTCTGTATTTTCTCGGCTGCATTGCCCTCGGAGTCGGGGCAGTGGTCGGGGTCACACTCTTTTCTACCAATGTCGAGCGGGCAGTGTTGAAAGAAGCCCGCGGCTTGCTGGGGGGAGATCTGGAGATACGCCTTTCCAGACCTGTAGGTGCAGCAGGCTCGGCCGTGCTTCAGGCGCTCGCAGAACGCGGCATTGTGCGCACGCGAGTGAGTGAATTGGTCGCGATGGTCGCCCGAGTTCAACGTGCCCAAGGCACGGCGGATGTGACGCAATTGGTCGAATTGAAAGCGATCGAATCCGGGTATCCACTGTATGGAATTGTACGGGTGGTCCCTGACCAGCCGCTGATGGAGCTGCTGCGTCCAAGCGGAAAAAGCTGTCGAGAAGCCTGTCATGGGGCAGTGGTTCAGGAGAGCCTCCTGATTCGGTTGGGGTTGGTCGTGGGCGACGCGATCAAAATCGGCCAGGCCTCATTCCGGATTACCGGCGTCATTCAGACCGAGCCGGATCGAATGGCTAATATGTTCAGCCTGGGCCCGCGAGTGCTGATTTCTCAAGACGGTCTCGTGGATGCTGACCTGGTCAAACCGGGAAGTCGCCTTCGCGAACGGCATCTCCTCAAGTTACCCGGGTCCACGGCCCTGTCGCCCCTGCTCCATGAGCTCCGGGGACGCCTTTCCGCAGAGTCCGCTCGGGTGTCCTCCTATCGGGATGCTCAGCCACAGCTCAAGCAGTTTCTCGATCAGCTGGCTCGGTACTTGGGCCTAGTGGGATTGACGGCGTTGTTTGTCGGCGGGATCGGTGTGGCCCTGTCGATTCAAGCGTTCGTTCGGGAGAAACTCCAGTCGATCGCGATCCTTAAGACATTGGGTGCCGATACAAAGACGATCATCTATTCGTATCTGGGACAAGCCGTTGTATTGGGATTGCTGGGCAGCACGATCGGTATTGGAATAGGGCTCCTATTGCAGGCCGTTTTGCCGCAGGCGGTCTCCACCTTACTCGCGACGGATGTTCTGCAGCAGGTCGAATTTACGTCCTTGCTGTCTTGGACGGCTCTGGCGCCGCTTTTAAAGGGGTTGGGCTTGGGGGTGCTGACCACGCTGTTATTCAGCGTGTGGCCCCTCATGACGATTCGAACCATCAAACCTGCGGTCATCTTCAGGCGTGAAGTGGAAGGTGCGATCCATTCCGGTGTCCGATCTGAGACATCGGTGTGGCGTCGAGCGATAGGGGTGGTCGTGGCGGATCCTGTTCGTGCGATCGCTGCCGCCGGCATTGGATTTGGGTTGGCAGGGTTGTCAGTGTGGCAGGCTGGATCTCTGACCGTCGGGGGCCTCTTTATCGGCGGGCTGATGGTCGCGGTAGCGTCGTTAACCGTGGCCGCAAAAGCGCTTCTCTTCGGAATACGGGCTTTGCCCAGCCCGCGTGCGCTGTTCCTGCGGCAGGCGCTCGGCAATATTCAACGGCCCGGCGGCCAAACCTTAGGGGTGATGGTCTCCATCGGTGTCGGGGTCATGGTGATTCTCGCGATTGGGTTGCTGGAACGGGCCTTGGTACGTCAAGTCGGCGAGAACCGACCGAGCGATTCTCCGACCTTCTTTTTTGTAGATATTCAGCCGGACCAGGCGGAGGGTTTCTCCGCCTTGATTCACCGGCGCACCGGCGATGTTATTCCTGATCTGACTCCGCTGGTGCGCTCTCGATTGCATGCGATCAATGGTCAAGCGGTCCTGGCTGAGCGGGAATCCGAACAGGAAGACCAACCCAGCCAGTCGCGAGAGGAGAAGCGGAAGAACTGGTATGTGAATCGTGAGTATGTGCTGACCTTTCTCGATCAACTGCCTAAGGACAATAGAATTGTCAAAGGTGCCTGGTGGAAACCGGGTCAGGTTTTTGCGCGCCCGCAGGTGTCCGTTGAAGAGGAAGCGGCAAGGAGCCTTGGTATCGATGTGGGCAATACTGTGGATCTGAATATTCAAGGAACGATCATGCGGGCAGAGGTGGGCAGTATCAGAAAGGTCGAATGGGGGAATTTCTCCACGAATTTCTACATGATCTTTTCGCCGGGGGCGTTGGATGGGGCCCCGATGACCTATGTCGCGACGGTGCAGGTGCTCCCGCAGGATGAGGTGGCGCTGCAATCAGCAGTGGTCGCCGCGTTTCCCAACGTGACTGCGATTAACATCGGTGAAGTGTTAAGCAGCTTCGCACGGGTTCTCGACCGATTGTCTCTGGCCATTCGAGCAGTGGCGCTGTTTTGTCTGTTGGCCGGGGCTCTCGTCATGTCGGCCGCGCTGGCGGCCACCCGATATCGTCGCCTCTATGAGGCTGTGATTCTCAAAGCTCTTGGCGCGACCCGCGCGTTGATTGCTCGGTCGTTTGCGGCGGAATATGCGGTCCTGGGGTGCGTGGCCGGGGTGATCGGCGTCGGCCTGGCCAGTGTTTTTTCGTGGGCGATCCTGCGGTATATTCTGGAGTTGCCCTGGTCGCTTGAACCGTCATTGCTGGGTATCGGGCTGGTTTGCACCGTCGTGCTCACCCTGGTTGTGGGGTTTCTCAGTACCTACCGTTTGCTCGGGCAGCCACCGTTGAGCGTGCTTCGGCACGAGTGACGGCCGGCTTGACGAATCCGACCGTTCCCGCTACATCCCTGTGCATGCCAACACCACGCGAATGGCGTCGCGGTCGCGTTCGCGAAATCGCACGGCGATATGTAGTTGCTCCAGGTATTGTTCGAGAGTCTTGCCGCCCAGATCGATCTTCCGGGACGTGAAGAACGCTCTGACGTCCCGCTCCAATTCAGGGGTTGAAAGACCGGTGATTCCTCCGCACATGCGGCGCAGACCACTTTTGGGAAACTGCCGATCCATTCGCTCCCAATTCGTTTTCACAAACTCCCATGCCTTTTCACGTATATAGACGTTGTGCAAGAGACTGCTGACGAGGAAGGGCGCATCCTGGGTGCGGATCTCGTCGGTCAAGGTTTTCGCAAGTGTGCGCTCCAGGAGTTCGGGTATTCGGAAGGCCGCAAGAGAAAAGAGATAGCGGCGTTCCTCCTGTGGTGTAGTTGCCTTGTGAAAACGGTTGAGAAATTCCTCGTAGCGAGTTTCGTCACCTGTGAAGGCCAGGATGGAAACGAGCGCCGGGATCACATTGGGGTCGATCGGTCGAGTCTGCTGCTGCAAAGCGGTGTAGGCCTCCAGCGCCTCGGTTTGGATGCTGTGGTCGCGACCCAATGTGCCCAACGCGCGAATCACGTCACCGCGTAGTTCCTTTACCAGATCGCGTTCGTCGGCATGCGGCGTCCATCCCAGGTCATGAAATGTTGGGGTGAGACGATTGCGCACAAAGGCGGCCAACAGTGGTCGATCCTTTTCGCCCAGCAGGTGATTCATGGTGGAGAATGAGCCTAACATCACGGCCCAGACGTGGGGATCCTGTTCACCACGGAAATGCTCGGTCAAGTTGAGATAGTCGCCGGGAGACACCATGCCGGCGATGGTGGAGGCCCACGTGTCGTTCAGGAGATTGAACCGTTCGACGGGAGCCAGGGCCTGAAGGCCTGTGTGGTGTAAACCATTGAGTAAGTCGGTGCTGTAGCGAACGCGGTAGAATCCATGCCCGCCGTCATTGGCCAGTACCGATGTCCAATCCTTCGGCAACGGGATACGGCTCTCCCGATCGGTGAGCAGCACGTGCCTGGTCTCGGCGCCTCGGGCGGACGTGATGCGTAACTGAATCGGAACCTGCCAGAGTTGCGCAGGCGCCCCGGACGAGGCCGCCGCAGAGTCTTCGGCGTAGGTGAACCGACGTTGCGCAAGGGTCAGGGTGGAGGAGGAATCGACGGCGAGCGAAAGCAAGGGATATCCCGGCGAGAAGATCCATTCATTCATGAGTGCCGGAACATTCTGTTGTGAGGCCTGCGCGAGTGAGACCCACAGGTCGGTGGTCTCGGCGTTGCCGTACGCATGGGTCGTCAGATAGTGGCGGACGCCGTCTCTGAACACCGTCGGTCCGATATGCTGCTCCAGCATGCGTAGAACGGAGGCTCCCTTCTCATACGTCAGCACGTCGAACATGGCTTCGGCTTCCTTGGGGGCACGCACGGGGAATTCAATCGGCCTCGTGCTCAGGAGTCCGTCCACAGATAAGGCGGCGGCGCGAGAAACGCCAAAGGCTGTCCACCGTTCCCATTCCGGTTTCCAGGCATCGACCACCAGCATTTCCATGAATGTGGCGAAAGCTTCGTTGAGCCAGAGCCCGTTCCACCAAGCCATGGTCACGAGATCGCCGAACCACATATGGGCATTCTCATGCGCCACCACGTCGGCAATTCGCCCCTGCTCAGTATGTGTAGCCGTCCGCTGGTCCAGCAGCAAGGCCGTTTCACGAAACGTGATCGCGCCCAGATTCTCCATCGCTCCGGAGGCGAAGTCGGGAATGGCGATCAGATCCAGCTTGTCGCCCGGATAGGGGATGCCGTAGTAGTCGGCGAGAAAATCGAGTGAATAAACGGCGATATCCTGACCGAATGGAGTCAGGTGCTGTTTGCCTGGCACGGACCAGAGGCGGACGGGGGTGCCCTGGGCCATGGTCGGAGCAGTGGCTTCGAGTTTCCCGACAATGAAGGCCACGAGATATGTAGACATCTTGATGGATTCCGCAAAGCGCAGCACTCGCTTTCCACCCTCGACGCGGTCATCGACAATCCTGGTATTCGAGATAGCGGTCAATGCGGGATCGATCGCCAGGGTGACGGCGAAAACGGCCTTGAATTGGGGTTCATCCCAGCAGGGAAAGGCCCGTCGCGCGTCGGTCGCCTCAAATTGGGTCGCGGCCAGATAGTGCAAATTGCCCTGTTCATCCTTGTAGCTGCTGCGATAGAAACCGCGCAGTTTGTCGTTTAGTGTGCCACGAAATGCCAAGTTCAATTTCCAGGCACCGGGCTGAATGGCCGTGGGGAAGATGATGTGACATCGCTGGTGCTCCTCGTCCATACGCACGGTTCCCTTACGTGGCGTTCCTTCACCGGACAATGTTGCCGTCGAGACCTCCAATTCGGTCGCATTCAGGTAGATCTCGGTAGTCGGTTCGGTCACCGTCAGGGTGACGACCTCGTGACCTGTGAATGATTGTGCCTGGAGGTCGGGTTCGATATATAAGTCGTAATGAGACGGAATGATATGGCGCGGGAGTCTGTATGGATCGTGAGTCGTCATAGTTGAACCCATGGTGTGTTTCTTTGGCTGTCGATTGTTATGTGGTGGATTGGGGCGGCTCCAGGCCGCGGGCATGAAGAACAATGAGGTTACGCCGTGCCAGACACCCAGCCACGCTACTGCTTTGGTGAAGAACCGTGTGGCCAGTAGAGCCGCATGTCGTCGGGTCACGGGAAGGTCGGCCTGGCCGCCCTTCATGACTCCGCTGCGAGGGTTACGTCGGCGCCCTGCGCATGCCCGACGATTAGAATGCTGGTCCGCCCAATGAACAGTCCGGTTTCAACGATCCCGGGGATCTGGTTGAGTTCTATTTCGAGGGTGGCTGGATCGGTGATTTTCGGCATGTGCAAGTCGACGATCACGTGGCCCGCTTCGGTCTGAAACACGCCGCCGCCGCGCTCGCGTAATACGGCTTTGCCCCCTGAGGCTTGTTCGATGTGCCGTGCGGTGCTGCCCCATCCGAACGGGACGACCTCGATCGGCAATGGAAAACTGCCGCCGAGGGCGGGCACGAGTTTCGTGTGGTCGACCATCACGATAAAGCGCTTGGCTGCGGATGCCACAATTTTTTCCTTGAGCAGTGCGCCTCCGCCGCCTTTCACGAGGTTCAAGGCGGGATCGACCTGGTCCGCTCCGTCGATGGCGACATCGATCATCCATGCGTCATGGGATTCGATGAGGGGAATGCCGGACTGCCTGGCCAGAGCCGCTGTGTCGTGGGACGTCGGTACGGCGTGGATTCGGAGCCCTGCGCGCACGCGTTCGCCGAGGGCGATGATCAGATGCTTCGAAGTACTGCCGGTCCCCAGCCCGACGACCATGCCGTCGCGGACATATTCGACGGCTTTCAGTGCCGCCCGCTGCTTTTCGGAATCGAGATCAGACGATGGTTTCATGATGGATAGTGTCACGCGACAGCCGATGATCTGAGTTGTGCCGCCATTGAAGCAGCGCCGAGGAGGGCGGTTTTGTCGTTCATCACGACCTTCACCGGAATCTGACCCATGATCCGCTTGTACCGGCCCTTGTTTGTGAATCCGCGCATGAACGAGCCGTCCTGTAGCTTTTTGAGCAATTTGGGCGCAATCCCGCCGGCAACATAGACTCCGTCGAGCGTGAGCGCCTTGAGCGCCAGATTGCCGGCTTCAGCGCCATAGATGGACGCAAATAAATCCAGGGCCTGCGTGGCGATTTCAGCCTGCCCCTTGAGTCCGGCGTCGGCAATCTCGGCGGCAGGATTCCCGACTTTGATCTTCTCTGCCAACCAGGTTGGCTCATTTTTCTTGGTGTCGCGGAGATATTCGTAAATGGCATGGAGGCCCGGCCCGGATAGGATGCGTTCGTAACTCACGTGTAGGTAGCTCCCGCGCAGATAGCGAAGTAAGTCAATTTCGCTGTCGCTGTTCGGGGCAAAGTCCGTATGCCCGCCTTCCGAGGGCATGGGGCGGTATCGGACTCCATCCCAATAGAGAATGCATTCACCCAGCCCGGTACCGGCTGCAATCAAGGCGAGGGCCTGTTTTTTCTTCGGTGGGGTGCCGGCGTTCAGCACCACGATTTCATCGGGGTTCAGGAGAATGAGGCCATGCGCCGTTGCCTCGAGGTCGTTAAGTAGGCGTACCTGGGGGATGGCGAATCGTTCCGCGAGTGTCGCCCCATCAATGAACCAGGGCAGATTGGTGGTGCGGCAACGGTTGTCGATCACCGGCCCTGCCACGCCGAAGCAGGCCGCCGTTAAGGTAATGGGCTCCGGGGGAAGCTCCGGCGTCGGCGTGATTTCTTCTGCCGGCGCTTCGACGGGCTGGTCTCCCAGCTCGTCTTCTGCCGGTGGCTTGGGCAACGGTGTACTGAGAAATTCTTCAATGATTTCTTCGAGGCTCTTATAGTCCGCGCTGTGAAAACTATCCTCCCGTACGGGCTCGACCCGTTCAGTCGTCCAGTCATAAAGCGCCAGATTGGTTTTTGTGCCCCCGATATCGCCTGCCAGGATCATGGTGCCTCTTGCGATGACAAATCGTCTGTTGCCGCGGTCAATTCAGATGCCGCGGCGCGGTCAAGATACCACAGCAGTTGTCCGGTCTCAGGCCGAACCAAGGCTGCGGGATACGGGTTGGGATCACCGGGACTCGCTTCCAGGACGCGTCGCACGACCGCGGCTTTATTCTTTCCGGCGACGAGGAACAGTACCACACTCGCATGATTGATCACACCTAGCGTCAGGGTGATTCGTGCACGCGTTCCCTGAGGGGAGGTGCTGGGAACTACCCAGCGGCTTCGCTCAGTCAGTGCAGCTGTCCCGGGGAAGAGTGAGGCGGTGTGACCGTCGTCGCCCATGCCTAGGAGGATGAGATCCAGATGTGGCCATTCTCCCGGCACGGCTGCAGTGAGTCGGCGAAGGGTGGCTTCGTATTGAACTGCGGCGGTCTCAGGCGGATCTTCACCGCGCATCCTGTGAATGTGTGCAGAGGGCACGTGCAGCCTGTTGAATAACATAGCGTCAGCCACGGTGAAATTGCTGTCGGGATGCGTCGGCGGCACGCTGCGCTCGTCGCCGAACAGAAAGTGCACCTTGCTCCAGTCGAGTTGCCGTGCGTATTGCTCGCTTGCCAGGATCGAATAGAGGGTCTTCGGAGTCGTGCCGCCTGAGAGCGCCACGAGAAAACGGTTTCGCTCTGCTATCGCCTGTGCGCCTACTTGTGAGAACAGAACCGCAGCGGCGCGGGTCAATACCTGGACGTCAGTGAAGATGTGAATTTCTGGAGCCTCGGGCATATCAACGGTGAGTGCGGCGTTTGGATAGAAGACGCTTAGAGGCAGCGGGTTTCCGACGGCCGGCTCTGGTCGGGGTAAGCATGGCGATAAGGCTTCTGATGGTGCGCACAGGGTTGGAGCCAAGGGCGATGCGGACGGCCGGTCGTTGATGGGTCTGCAACGATTGAAGGTCGCCCACGGCTTGTGCCTGGGCAAGCGTACCGAAGGAATAGAACTTTCCGGGGACCGGAAGGTCAGGTTTCATGTTGTCGACGAATTCGAGGAATAGGCCGCTGTTCGGGCCACCTTTATGGAGTTGCCCTGTGGAATGCAGGTAACGGGGACCATACCCCGCCGTCGTGGCGATGTGGTGGCGACGCATGACTGCCTTGCGCAACGCTCGTATCGAGGCGTCCAGCTGAGGGCTGGGTGTCGTATAGGCCAGAATGGCTAGGTATCGATGTGGTGTCGCCTGCTCGAGCAGTTGAGTGAGTGCCTGCTTCGGCGGGAGTATAGGCAGTGGAGGGAATCGTCCCTCTGTTTCAACCTCTTTGAGAACGCGTCCTGTGTTGTCTTTGCTCTCCTGCACGTTCGGTTGATCGAACGGGTGGATGCCGAGTGCGTGTCCTGCGACTGCGGTGGCGAACTCCCAACGGAAGAATTCCCCGCCGAGGTCGTAGCGATCAGCCAGGTTCAACCGAAGTACCGGATGTCCGGCGCGTTGCAACGTGACGATGGACCGGTCCAGCGCGGCATTGCGGTCGCCCTTGAGTCGAAGCGCGACGAAGAGACGATCGGCTCCATAGACGGCCGGAGAGGCCAGGGGCTCGCCTGCCACGGGGACGATTCCGGTTCCTTCTTTCCCGGTGCTTTCCGCGAGCAGTTGTTCCACCCAGAGTCCAAATGAATTGAGCGCGGGGGAGGTCAGCAGGGAGACCTTGTCCCGTCCTGCCATGGCCATCGCGGCCATCATCCCTCCCAGGGCTGCTCCCGGGTTGTCTTTGGGGTGAAGTGTGTGTCGGCAGGCCTCACGCATGGCGAGCGCCCGGCTCAGAAGTTTACTCACGTCGAGTCCCAGCAGCGCGGCGGGCACCAGGCCGAAGTAGGAAAGGACGGAGTATCGTCCGCCGATATCCGGCTGATTGCTGAACGTGCGCCAAAACCCGCGCTCGCGAGCCAACTGTTCGAGCTCGGTGCCGGGATCCGTAATGGCGACAAACTGAGCTCCTCCGCGATTGCCTTTGCTCCGCCGAACAAGTTCCCAGAAGTGAGCGAAGAGTGACATCACTTCAATCGTTCCCCCGGACTTGCTGGCCACGAGAAAAAGGGTTCGCGCCGGCTGAATCGCTTTCGTCACCTGACGGACCCAACCTGGGACTGTGGAGTCCAGTACCCAGAGTTTGGGAGACCCTTTGGCAGAACCAAATGTGCAGCGGAGGACTTCGGGTCCCAAGCTGCTGCCACCCATACCGAGAAGGACGACGTCGGTAATACGAGCTTCCCGGGCGGCCTGCGCGAAGCTTCCTAACTCGGCGAGCCCGTCCTGCATGTGATCGAGGATCGTCAGCCAGCCGAGCCGATTTTCGATTTCAGTCGGACTGGGCTTCCAGAGGGTATGGTCTCGTGTCCAGATACGCTCAATTGTGTGGGTGCTCGCCAGGTTGTCCAGTGTCTTACTGATGGTCGGGTTGTCGAGTAGGAGCGATGCAGTGGGACGGGTCGGCATAACACGCTCTCTTCCTTTAGTGGAGGAACGAATCGATGGACCTCGGCTTTTTCGTATCTTAGGTTCGAGCGCGTGAAAAGGCAAACAAAGAGAAGTGTGAGATCGTATTGGATTTTCTTGAATGGGAGGGATGGGGCTGTGCGGTTGGAGCAGTCGTGTGGAAGGGAGGGCGCTAGGTTTCTTCTTCCTGACCACCTAGATCGGCCAGTACGAGAGAGATGGAGTTCTGCGATTCCAGCGCGCCGACAATAGTGACAGGTGTTCCAACGGAAACTTGGTCAAAGAGCACGGCAATCTGAGGATTATCCAACAGGATGCTGCCATACGGTTGGTCCGTGATTCCTTGTGCAATGCCATGGAGCTGGATCAGGCCGGGCATATGCTGATTCTTAGGAATCAACCCTGATTGTTGTGCTTCTTCGAAGCGGCGTCGATCATCAGCATTGGGATAGTCGAGAATCAGGGCGCGGAAATAGGGGGTCTGCCCTGACCCGCGTTTGCGGTGAATGCGATATTCGCCTTCGGGCGTCGCGCCGTCGCCGTAGTACTGTTTCGCCCGGATGCCTCTGGACCCCAGGCGGATGGGATAGGTCAAGATTTTCTTGCCGTTCTTGTACAGAGACAGCACCCGGTCGGCCTTGCTGATAACAATGGCTTGCGCACGATGGGTACGGGACCATTCAATGGTTCGTTGGGCCGATTCTCGCCAGGCTGCGATGAGGTCGTCATCGGCATACCGGCCCAACTCGTTTGTCAGTAAAGCGGTTTGGGTGAGAAGTATTTTCCCCGCACGATCGGAGGCCTGGATGGCATGGTCGAACTGTCCCTGTTCAATAAACAGGCGAGCCTGCCGCACAAGCAGTTCTGTTTCAACCGGATGTTCGCCCAGTACCACACGGCTGCCGATATCTCCTACGCGGGTGTTCAACAGGCGGAGCCGTTGCTCGACCTTCGCGAGTTTTGTTTCAGCCGCGGTGCGTTGTGCCTGGAGGCGAGTGTTCACGTCCGCCACGAGCTGCGACCCTTCGGCTTGCAGAGTTTCCAAGTCGGTCTCCAGCTCATTTTCTTCCCACGGCCAACGGACGATATTTTCCTCGGATTGAATGCGGGTCCGTAAAGAGATCCATTGGCGGGAGAATTTCGAATAGGCTTCTGGGTTGATGTCGGATGCCCGCAAAGTGACGAGGTCGCGGTCGATGCTCTCAATGGCTTCGACCAGCTCATCGGGCACTGTTTCGACGCACCCGCCCAGGTTCATTGCCAGGAGTCCGGCTATGGCTAGGCTGCTGAAGGTGCGGCAAATGTGGTTCAGGCTTCTCATCGTTTCATTCTATCTTGCAGGGAGCGGTCCTCGCGAGCTCTTCTCGTTTTCTGACTGACACGTGCGGACGAGCATGGTGATTTCAGAATGCGTAGACGCGGCTTCGACTAAGGCGTCTGCGGGCTGTCAACGGCTCTGAATCCTTCGATCCATCATGGGGCCCCATCAATCCGGTCTCTAGTAACGCAAGCTGGGTGCCAGGATTCTGATTGCATATGAAAGATGCGATTATCTTTCTGAAACAGTTAGTTATGCCAAGGCGGCAAGGCATCTACTCTGCCTGTTTCTGTGGCATGTTTGTCACGGTCGGGCAAGAGTGCCTCAAGAGTTCGAGGCTGCGCCACGCTCGAGCGTCCAGATACCTTCCCACTTCCAGCTCTGAGTCTCCTTCCGTGCACCCATGCAGGGCCGATTGAAGCGCGCAGGTTGATTGACACCCTCCTGTCCCGCCCCTATAATGCGGCCTCTTCATTGAAGAATGATCTCTCGAGAAGGAGTCCGCAATGTCGTTCACTTTTAAACAACCTTCGAATCTCAAGCGCAAGCGGGAACATGGATTTCGGAAGCGCATGAGTACCAAGAACGGCCGAAAAGTCATCGCTCGTCGCAGAGCCAAAGGCCGCGCTCGTCTCACCGTCTGATTCTTTCCTGCCGCTAGGCAATCTGCAAGTAGGCCCATCCAGGTGGTGGATGGTACTCCCAGGGTGGGTCCTGTCGTCTTAGCCTGGTCGTAGAAAAAATGCGGCGACGAACGGTCTTGGCACGAGCCTCCGGTCTTTGAGGCTTAGTTAGGACTGGTGATCCACAGGCAGGTTTGTTATGACGGCAGGGCAGAAAGCCATGCCGTTTTTCTTGAAGCGTAGCCGGGATATCCAGCACATTAAGAAAAACGGACGCCGGGTTTCAACGGGGCTATTCAATCTCCAGATTTGTTCGGGGCTGTCCCAGGATGCGATGTTGGGGATTGTGGTCGGGCGACGGTTCGGGACAGCAGTGCGCCGGAATCGGGCAAAGCGCCTGTTTCGGGAATTGGGCCGCGCGGTGCGTCCGGCACTAATTCCAGGTCACGCATTTCTGGTATTTCCCAAGCGGGAGTGCTTGAATCTGCCGTTTGCGGAGCTGCAGCACCTATGGCGAGGTACATTGCAAAGGCAGCGGTTGGCCCGTTTTTGGGAACTCTCGCTTTGAGGCGGCTGTGCATTATCCTTTTAATGGTGTATCGAGCCTGTGTCTCCCCATTAGTCGGGCCTGCGTGCCGGTTCCATCCCACGTGCTCCGTGTATGCCCAGGATGCCATCGAGCGGTATGGCGTTCTTAAAGGGCTGCTTATGGCAAGTAGGCGCTTGCTGAAATGTCATCCCTTCCATCCCGGCGGAGTGGATCCGGTACGGTAACCCTCGTGGCAATAATTCTTCAGCTTCTGTTCGGTATATAAACTCCATGGAAAAACGCGTCATCGTCTTCCTCATCGTCTCCCTGGCCGTAATTATCGGTTATGACTACCTGCTCAAGGGCATGGGATTGTTGCCGCCTTCCGAACCGGTGCAAGTGGCTACGAATCCAAACCCTGCTGTCGAGACAGGCAAGTCCGCGGGAGGAGCGGGAGATTCGTCGAAGGCTGCGAGTCCTGATCCAGTGTCTTCCATGCATGGTGCGCCCGCTTCGCCCGGCACTGTGACCGGGGCAGCAAGTGAGGAGCAGACCGTGGAAGTGGACACGGAACTGTTTCATGCCAAATTCAGCAATCGCGGCGGAGTGCTCAAATCCTGGGAATTAAAGCAGTACAGCGCGGCGGTCGAGCAGGGCTCACCGCCGGTGCAATTGGTGTACAGCGGAGGACGGTTCAAGGGACCTCTGAGCCTGGTGACCGGGGATCAGGCCCTGACCAGCGACCTAGGGTCCGCGCTCTATCAGGTCACCCAGGATCTATCCCATCTCGATAGCGCGCATCCGGTCGCACACCTCACGTTCCGGTACCACGATGCTCAGAAGAATATTGACGTTGAAAAGGAGCTGACGTTTCACCATAGCTCCTACGTGGTGGATATTGCGATCCGGACTCAAGGGTTGACGAGTCCCGTAGATGTTACTCTCGGCACCAATTTCGGGATTGTGGAGTGGGGAGAAGGTTTCATCGGACTCATGGGGTCGGCGTCACTGGTCGACGACAAGGTATTGAAGGAAACGCCGGACGGCGAGGCTGAACGCAAAGGCGACGTGAAGTGGTCGGCCATTCAGGATAAGTATTTTTTAAGTGTGTTGATGCCGCAGAACGCTACGGCGGCTCTCGCAAAGAAGGAGGGGGACAAGCTGGTGTCGGCCGGTGTCCGCTTTGCTGCGCCGGGGAGCGCATCGACGATGGCGATGCAACTCTACGCCGGGCCCAAAGAATACGACACGCTGAAACGGTTAAACGTTGGATTGGAAGATACCATCGATTTCGGCTGGTTTGTCTTCGGGAGTTGGGGGTTGGTCAAGGCCGTGGCCAAGCCAATTTTCTACGTGCTGCGATTCCTCCACGAATTTACGCACAACTATGGAATCACGATCATTCTCTTGACCATGTTGATCAAGCTGATGTTCGTGCCGCTCCAGTACAAAAGTTATAAGTCGATGAAGCAGATGCAGGTCATTCAGCCGAAAGTGCTGGCCCTGCAGACGAAGCTCAAGGACGATCGTGAGCGGCTGAACAAGGAACTGATCAAGCTCTATAAGGATCACCGGGTGAATCCGGTCGGCGGCTGTCTGCCGATGGTGCTGCAGATGCCGGTCTTCGTCGCGTTGTTCAATATTCTGTACATGACCATCGATCTTCGGCAGGCCCCGTTCATGCTCTGGATCAAAGACCTGTCTGTGCAGGATCCTTACTACGTGCTGCCGATCGTCATGGGCGCCACCATGGTCATTCAGCAAAAGATCACCCCGACCACGATGGATCCGACTCAGGCGAAAATCATGCTGTTTCTGCCGGTGTTCATGACGTTCCTGTTCGTGAACTTCCCCGCCGGATTAGTGCTGTATTGGCTGACGAACAATACACTTACGATCACCCAGCAGGTGGTGACCGAGCGGCTGTTCGGGAAGAAGTGGCAAGTTGCCGCGGCGGACTCCGATGCTGTCACCGGCGACGAACCGAAAGAGCAGAAGAGTAGCGCTAAGCGGCGCAACAGTCCATCCGAGTAATTCCACACGATTGGGTGCGTCATGCATGGCGCGCTGGACGATACGATCTGTGCTATCGCCACTCCTCCAGGCGAAGGGGGAATCGGGGTCGTCCGCATCAGCGGGCTTCAGGCCGTTGATGTCGCTGCTCAAGTCGTGCGCATCCGGTCAGGCAAATCCCTTCGCGACCTTCGAACTCATGTCATGGCACTGGCGGACGTAGTGTCGCCCGGCGCGCGCCAAACCTTTCCTCGCGGAGTGGAATCACGTCCGCATGCGCTCGATGAAGCGCTCGTAGTCGTGATGAAGGGACCACATTCGTATACCGGCGAAGATGTCGTTGAAGTGCAGTGCCATGGGGGACCGGTCGTGCTGGATCAGCTGTGCCGAAGCTTGATCTCGGCAGGGGCCAGACTGGCTGAACCGGGGGAGTTTACTAAGCGCGCTTTCCTCAATGGCCGGCTGGATCTGGCCCAAGCCGAAGCCGTGCTCGATACGATTCGCGCGAAGACGGCGCATAGCCTGGCGATTGCCCAATCGCAACGGCGCGGTGAGTTGTCCCGTGAAGTGGAGGAGACGCGGTCGGCTTTGGTCGTGGCCTTGGCGCATATCGAGGCTGCTCTGGATTTTGCGGAAGAGGATATTGCATTCGTTCGGCAGGACGAACTTCTGCGGCTTCTTGATGAGACCCTGATTAAACTGCGGGGATTGGTTCAGTCCGGTCAGGAAGGACGAATCTGGCGAGAAGGCGCCGCCGTGGCGATTCTCGGACGGCCGAACGTCGGCAAGTCGAGTTTGATGAATGCCCTGTTACGGAGTGACCGTGCGATCGTCACGCCGATCCCTGGCACGACGCGGGATATGTTGGAAGAGGCCGTCAGTATCCATGGCATTCCAGTACGACTCTTTGACACGGCTGGCATCCGCGCAACGGATGATCCGGTTGAGGCCGAAGGTATTCGTAGGAGCCACCTCGCATGGGAAGACGCGGATCTGGCGCTGATTCTTCTGGATGGCTCGGAACCGTTGCTGGAGAGTGATCGACTATTGCTTCGTCATCGAGAGGCCGCGCAGACGTTGTTGGTTGTGAATAAGTGTGATCTGCCATCTCGTATCTCGAAAGCAGATCTTATCCGCGTTTGTCCCGTGAACGCCGGTGTGCTCGAAATCTCTGCCAAAATGCAGATCGGGCTGGATGGATTGCGGGATGTGATCAGCCGCCGATTGATGCCTCATCATTTGGAGTCTCGGGACGGGGTTCTGGTAACCAATCTCCGGCATGCCGCCGCCTTTGAGCGCGCCCTGCAGGGCGTAGAGCAGGCCAGGCAGTCGGTGGGCGAGGGACGTGCGGGCGAGTTGGTAGCCATGGATCTTCGCATTGCCGCCGATGCTTTGGGCGAAATCACTGGGGTCATCACCACCGACGAGATTCTAGAGCGAATTTTCGCCGAGTTTTGCATCGGGAAATGAAAGGATGCTTGTCGTGAGCGAACAGTGCGATGTCATCGTCGTCGGGGGTGGCCATGCCGGTTGTGAAGCGGCTCTGGCTGCAGCCCGCATGGGGGCGCGTACGATCCTGCTCACGATGGATCCGGACCGGATCGCTCAGATGTCCTGCAATCCTGCGATCGGCGGCATTGCCAAGGGACATCTCGTCAAGGAAATCGATGCGTTGGGCGGAGAAATGGGGCGGAATACCGACCAGGCCGGGATCCAGTTTCGGATGATCAACACCAGTAAGGGGCCGGCGGTCCGTGCCTTGCGCGCGCAATGCGATAAAAAGGTCTACCGCGAAGTCATGCAGCGCACGCTCCGTGCGCAGCCGGCACTTGAGATCAGGGGCGGGACAGTTGATCGCATTCTCACCAGTGGTGGGGCTGTGACCGGTATTGTAACGGATGCCGGTGTGTCTATTCATGCGCGGGCAGTGGTGCTCACCTCGGGCACGTTTCTGAAGGGCTTAATCCATATCGGTCTCAACCACTTTCCCGCCGGTCGAGCCGGAGAAGCCTCTGCGGAGCACCTGTCCGATTGCATGCGTGATTTTGGGTTCGAGGTCGGTCGGTTGAAGACGGGAACACCGCCCCGACTCGAACGAGATTCTATCGATTTTTCTGTGATGGAGGTGCAGCCTGGAGACGATCCTCCACCGCCGTTTTCTTACCGGACGCGGCATGTGTCCCTGCCGCAGGTGCCCTGCCACTTGACGTACACTAACTCGCAAACACATGATATTATTGCTAAAAATATCGATAGATCGCCGTTGTTCAGCGGGGTGATTGATTCTGTCGGTCCCCGGTATTGCCCGTCGATCGAGGATAAGGTCGTGAGGTTTGCCGACAAAGACCGGCATCAAATCTTCATCGAGCCTGAAGGGTTGGATACGAACGAATTTTACCCGAATGGAATTTCAACCAGTCTCCCGGTCGATGTGCAGGCGGCCATCCTGAAGACCATTCCAGGGCTTGAGCGGGCCAAAATGCTGAAGCCCGGGTATGCGGTCGAATACGATTATTTTCCTCCCCGCCAACTTCACAATTCGCTCGAGACGAAATTGGTTACCGGGCTCTACCATGCCGGCCAAATCAACGGGACTTCCGGATATGAAGAGGCCGGTGCCCAGGGGATTATGGCTGGAATAAATGCCGCTCTGAGGTTACGCGGTGAAGCTCCGCTGGTGCTTGACCGATCGCAGGCCTACATCGGTGTATTAATTGACGATTTAATCACGAAAGATGCCAGAGAACCCTATCGGATGTTCACTTCGCGTGCGGAATACCGACTGTTGCTCCGCCATGACAATGCCGATCTTCGCCTGATGGATATCGGGCACCGTATCGGGTTGGTCTCTGATGAGGTGCACGAAAAGCTGGAGGCGAAGCGGTCTGCAATTGAACAGGAAGTTCGGCGTCTCAAGGATACCAGGCCGAAAATGACGACTGATGTGAAGCGGCTCATGGAGGAGGTGGAGGTAGGACCTGTGAGTCCAACCCAATCCTTGGCTGAAATCCTCCGGCGTCAGGAAATGAGCTACGACAAGATTGTCGCAGTATTCGGAGGTGCCGATATTGAGGATCCTGATATCGCGGAAGCGATACAGCTCGAGATCAAATACGAAGGTTATATTAAGCGCCAGTTGCAGCAAATTCAGCGATCCGAGAAGTTAGAGCACCGCGCCATCCCCGCTCAGTTCGATTATGACGGGATCACCGGTTTTTCGAGCGAAGTCAGGGAGAAGCTCAAGCGTGTGAAGCCGGCATCGGTAGGGCAGGCTTCGCGTATCTCCGGCGTGACGCCTGCCGCTATTTCCCTTCTGCTGGTTGCAATCGAGAGACATCCTCGACAACCATCGGCATGAAATGGACGTACTGGATCGCGTGTATGGAGGTGACGTGACCTTCTGTGTGGGCTGATAGGTAAGAACCAGCTTGACCACACAGGTTGTTTTCGCGTAAGTGTTCCACGTGGAACAGGACGAAATTCAGTTCGCAAAATCACTTCAGTCCCTGGCGGCAGACCTCTCCATCTCCATTCCTGATACTTCCATCCCTTATTTTTTTCGCTATCTCGGCGAGCTGAAGAAGTGGAATAGGGCCATCAATCTCACGGCCATCGACGATGATCGTGATATCCTGTTCAAACATTTTATTGACTCAGTCGCTGGCCTTAAAGTCATTGATATTAATGGTGAAAGTGAGTTTCTAGACGTTGGTTCTGGGGCTGGATTTCCCGCCCTCCCCCTCAAGTTTGTGCGGCCTGATCTGTCGGTTGAATTGCTAGAGCCAAGCGAAAAGAAGGGGGCGTTCTTGCGGTACTTGCTGGGATCGCTTGGTCTGCAAGGTGCGACGGTTGCGACGGCGAAACTGGACGATTATGCCAGTCGACGAAAGGATCATGGGCGGTTTGATTACATTGTCGTAAGAGCCTTCAAGGTCAATGAATATGGATTGGCGTTGTCGAGTCTCCTGAAGCCGGACGGAAAGCTTGTTTTGTACCGGGCTGAAAAGGTCGGCCCAAGATTCGGGCTTGCTGGCCTTGCTTTGATCAAGGAAGTCGAGTATGAGCTTCCTGCTGGATACGGGCATCGAGTGCTGTCGGTTTTTTCAAAGTCATCTGAATGAGATTGTTCCACGTGGAACATCGGGGCGAGCATATCTTTAGCTGAGTGGATAGGGGAACTACATGGCTCGAATCATAGCTGTTGCAAATCAAAAGGGCGGGGTGGGGAAAACGACCACCTCTGTGAACCTTGCCGCAGCGTTGGCAATCGAGGGAGAATCAGTTCTCCTCGTCGATATTGACCCTCAGGGAAACGCGACAAGCGGGCTTGGCGTCGATGCCATGTCGCTCACGAAGACGATCTACAATGCATTGATTAGCAAAGAGAGTATTGATTCTCTAGCCATGCAAACCGGGGTGAATGGATTGTCGATCGTCCCGTCAAATTCCCATCTCGCCGGTGCAGAGGTCGAGTTGGTAAATATGGAGGACCGGGAGCAGCGCCTGAAAGAGTCCCTGGCTGAGGTGTCGGACCGCTACGACACCATACTGCTGGACTGTCCTCCCGCCCTGGGCCTCCTGACTATCAACGCGATGGTCGCGGCGCATTCAGTGCTGATCCCGGTGCAATGTGAATATTATGCGATGGAAGGCCTCGGTCGGTTGATGGAGAGTATTCAGCGTCTTCGGCAATCCCTGAACCCTGGATTGGAAATCGAGGGCATCGTGCTCACGATGTACGATGCGCGCAATTCGCTGGCCCGCCAGGTGGTCGAACAGATTCGCGGGCATTTCGGCGCTAGCGTGTACCAAACGATGATTCCGCGCAATGTGACTTTAGCCGAGGCGCCGAGCTACGGTCGCCCTGCCCTGCTCTACAACATGGCATCAGCCGGTGCCCAAGCCTATCTTTCCCTAGCCAAGGAGTTTGTGGTCCATGGAGAAAAAAGCCCTCGGTAGAGGACTCGACGCGCTATTGCCGACCGCTCGAACCACGGCCGAGCCGGAACGTGGCGACGTGCAGGAATTGCGGCTCGAAGCCATTGTTCCGAACCGCTTCCAACCTCGGCAGCAATTCTCCGAAGTCGAACTGGCCGAGCTGACCGCTTCGTTGAAGCAGAATGGCTTGCTGCAACCGATTCTGGTACGAAGAAAAGGTGATGGTATCTATGAGTTGATTGCCGGTGAACGACGCTTGAGAGCTGCTAAGTTGGCGGGAATGCAGAAGATTCCAGCTCTCGTGCGAAACGTGTCCGATCAGGAGTCGATGGTGTTGGCGCTGGTGGAGAATCTCCAGCGAGACGACCTGAATCCCATGGAGACCGCGCGGGCGTACCAACGCATGTTGAACGAATTCGGGCTCACGCAGGAGGCGATCGCTCAGAAGGTGGCTTGTGACCGGTCGTCCGTGGCCAACCTGCTGCGGTTGATGTCGCTGCCCTCCGAGGTGCAGCACATGATCGAATCCGATCAGCTCTCTACAGGTCATGCCAAGGTCATTCTCGGGCTGATGACACCGGCCGCGCAGATCAGTCTGGCGACACAAATTGTGGATGGGCAGCTCTCGGTTCGTGAAGCTGAGCGGTTGGTGCAGGAACATGCTGAGGCCAGGAAGCCGGGCAAGCGGCCGGTTCGTGCGCCATTGCGGTCGGATCTCGAAGAGCGATTGCAGAAACGGCTGGGCACCAGGGTGGATGTGCAGAGGGGGCGGCGCGGCGGCAAGATCGTCATCCATTACTTTTCGCCTGAAGAATTGGACGGGGTCGTCGAGCGGTTGCTCAATTCATAGTCGAGAGATTTTCAGGGCAGATTTTCTCCGATTGACCGGAGTAGAATGCCGTCAGAATTTTTGAATGGGGAGTGACATCGGGCGGTTGTAGCAGGCATGTCCTCCGGTCAGTGCGTGAGTCGTTGTTATTTGTGGGAGGTGTAACAAATGGCGTGGATCAATAAGGACAAGCAGGACGGAAAGCGTCAGGCAGGACAAAGCGAGGGAACTGAAATGGAAAATTTGGAGTCGACGGCACCACGCGAAGGAAACGAAGAGATTAATGCCTTTGTCGGGAAGGGCGTCAGCTTCAAGGGCGTCATCTCCTATAACGGCACCGTACGCATCGATGGCAATCTGGATGGAGAGATTCATACCGAAGGGGTACTGTTGGTCGGTGAGGATGCGGTTCTGACGGCGAAGATCACGGCCGGTACCGTGGTGTGCAAAGGGAAGATCACCGGCGACATCAGCGCCCGCGAGAAGGTGAAGCTGCGCGCCCCTGCCGTGGTAAACGCCGGCGTGAAGGCACCGTTGTTGGCCATGGAAGAAGGGGTCGTCTTTAACGGCACGTTGGAGATGAGTCAGTCCGGGACGCGCGAGCCGCAGGGACAGGGATCCACACGCGGACAGAGCGTCAAATTGGTTAATGGATAATTCGGCTCAAGGACGAATTCGTTGGACAGACCGTGCATTGCCTTGTAAGCCAGGAGAGGCACGGGAAAGTTCCATTCAGCCCGCACCCCGGTCTCCAGGATTTGCGGGCTGTGCGAAGGAGGATGCTGATGTGGGGTGAGACCAAAAAGCAGCCTGTCGCGGAAGACGATAAATTTACCTTTCTCGGCAAAGGAACCAGCTTTAAGGGCATTGTCACGTTTGATGGCACCGTCCGAATCGATGGTCGGGTCGAGGGAGAAGTGCATACGGGTGGGGCGGTCATTGTCGGCGAAAGCGCCGTGATCAAGGGCGTGATTGCTGCCGGGTCCGTCTCGATCAGTGGGCGGGTGAAGGGGTCGGTGACGGCTCTGCAGAAGGTCGAAATTCAAAAGCCTGGAATTCTCATCGGTGATATCCAGAGCCCGGTGATCATGATCGAGGAAGGTGCGCATTTTCACGGCATGAGCAATATGGGCGCTGAGAAGTGGACTGAGGATGAGTCCGCTGAATTCGGTACTCCGCAGGATCCCGGCGTGCGCGACCTCGTGGCCCATCGCGGCAAAGTCAAAACCCAAGAGCCGTAAGTGCTCGGCGCCTGTTTTCTCCGGTATCATTTATGACGCGTCGGACTGTACTGTTAGGTATGAGTGGCGGAGTGGATAGCTCCGTCGCTGCCTCTCTGCTTGTGCAGCAGGGGTACGATGTCCATGGTGTCACGCTCCAGGTGTGGGAGCATGAGGATGACCAGGTCGCCGTATCCAAGCGCTGGGAAGAGCGGGGATGTTGCAAGATCGGCATTGCGAAATATGTCGCACAGCGACTAGGTATTCCATTTGAGGTCGTCGATCGTCGCGAAGCCTTTCAACAAGGCGTGATTGATGATTTTGTCGCCGGCTATGCCTCCGGTACCACCCCCAATCCCTGTGTCCGGTGCAACGAGCGGGTAAAGTTGCGCTCCCTGTATGCCTTGGCGCAAGAGCGAGGCATGGACTATGTGGCGACGGGCCACTATGCCCGCGTGCAACAGATCGATGGACAGTGGTCCCTGCACCGGGCCCTTGATGCGCGCAAGGATCAAAGTTACTTTCTCTACCGGATTAATCCTGCCTGGCTCCCCCAGCTGCTCTTTCCGGTCGGCCATATGCAAAAGCGCGACGTGTGGCAAGAGGCCGAATCGCTCGGATTGCCCGTGGAGGAACTCAAGGAAAGCCAAGAGATTTGTTTCGTCAGTCACGGCGATTATCGAACGTTTATCGAGCAGGAAATGCCGGAAGCCAGGAAACCCGGCTCCTTCGTGGGGGTGGACGGCGAGGTCCTCGGCCAGCACGAGGGTATCGCGTTCTATACGCCTGGGCAACGTCGCGGGCTGGGCATTGCCGTCGGTCAGCGGTTGTATGTGCAGAAAGTGGTGCCCGAATCAGGCCAGGTGGTGTTGTGCGCGGAGGAACAACTGGTGCAGGCAGATTGTCAGGTCGCCGACCTCAGTCTCTTTGATCCAGTCCTCGGCCGGCAGCCGGTTGAGGCGGACGTGAAGATCCGTTATGCCACACCAGCCTGTCCAGCGACACTTCTGCCCTCTGGGAGCGGCACGCTGCAGGTGCGATTTCATCAACCCCAGCGCGCTCTGAGTCCCGGACAGTCCGCGGTTTTTTATGATGCCGATCGTGTGCTTGGCGGCGGAATCATTCAGCGCTCCTAGGTAGTGAGCCCTCTCCAATTTTCTTCCAGCCGCTTTACTGATCTGCACATCGATGCTGTGAACCCTGTTGTGCTGAGTGCATAATTGGAGCGAGTCTTTGCCCTGTCGCCTTCTTTCCTGTACCTTCGTTCCACTCATCCCTTCTTGACAGTACCCGCTTTTGAATGCTAACTTGGCGCGCTTTTTGTCGTGCCCACCGCACGCAAGCTTCCCGTTTGATCAAAACACGGTTAACCGTAGCGGATAGTCCATTGTGATTAAGACAGCCGTCGCACGTCGATACGCAAAAGCTCTGTTCGAACTTCTTGATACCCCAAGCATCGAGCCAGCCCGCTCGGCCTTGAACGGGCTGGGAGAGGCCTTTACGCAGTCCGCTGCGTTACGCCATGCCATCGCTTCTCCTGTGTTCCCGGAAGAGACCAAATTGGGTGCGCTGATTGAATTGGCCACTCGACTCGGATGCCCGCCGGTCGGCCAGAGATTTCTCGAGCTCTTGGTCAAAAAGAATCGGGTCAGTTTCCTGCCGGACATCGCCGAGGCCTTCGCCAAGCTCGTGGATCAATCCAAGGGGACGCAGCAAGTGCTCGTGTCCTCCGCGAATGCCTTGCCCGCGGCCGAGCAGGATCGGATCACCACCCGATTGCGCGATCTTTTACAGCGCGACGTCGATGTCACCTTCCATACAGAACCTGAACATGTCGCCGGCCTCCACATCCGCCTGGGTAGCACCGTCGTAGACAGCACGGTCCGGGGCCGACTGAGCGCCATGCAGCGTGTGTTGACCAAGGAGTAGCCATGCAGATCAAGGCAGAAGAGATCAGCTCCATCATTAAAGAGAAGATCAAGGGCTTCGACCAACAGGTCGATGTCAGCCAGACCGGTTCCGTCATTCAGGTCGGAGACGGCATCGCGAAAATCTACGGATTAGACGGAGCGATGGCCGGAGAAATGCTCGAGTTCCCGGGTGGCCTGTATGGCATCGCGTTGAACCTCGAAGAAGACAATGTCGGCGCCGTGTTGATGGGTGACGATGTCGGGATCAAGGAAGGCGATCCAGTCAAGCGCACCGGTCGTATCGCAGAAATCCCGGTCGGTGAAGCGTTGATCGGACGGGTGGTAAACGCGATCGGTCAACCGATCGACGGCAAGGGCCCGATCAACTCCCAACATTCTTCCCGTATCGAAGTGGTGGCGCCCGGTGTGAATACGAGACAGTCGGTGCGTGAGCCGTTGCAAACGGGCATCAAGGCGATTGACGCCATGATCCCCATCGGTCGTGGTCAGCGTGAGTTGATCATCGGAGACCGGCAGACCGGAAAAACAGCCATCGCGGTGGATACCATCATCAACCAGAAGGGCCTCGGCGTATTCTGTATTTACGTCGCCGTGGGCCAGAAACGTTCGACGGTTGCGCGCGTGGTCAAAACCCTCGAAGAAAATCACGCCATGGAATACAGCATGGTCGTGGCGGCGACGGCCAGCGATCCTGCGCCCATGCAGTTCCTCGCGCCCTTCTCCGGCGCCGCGATCGGTGAATATTTCCGCGACAATGGTAAGCATGCGTTAATTGTGTACGACGATTTGTCTAAGCACGCGGTGGCCTATCGCCAGCTGTCCTTGCTGCTGCGCCGTCCGCCGGGCCGTGAAGCCTATCCGGGCGACGTGTTCTATCTGCACTCCCGGTTGCTGGAGCGCGCGGCAAAGTTGAGCGACAAACTTGGCGGCGGCAGCCTGACGGCCCTACCGATCATTGAGACCCAAGCCGGTGACGTGTCGGCGTACATTCCGACCAACGTCATTTCAATTACCGATGGACAGATCTATCTAGGCAGCGACTTGTTCTATTCCGGTATCCGTCCCGCGATTAACGTGGGATTGTCGGTGTCCCGCGTCGGCGGCTCGGCGCAGATCAAAACGATGAAGCAGGTCGCCGGTACCCTTCGGTTGGATCTTGCGCAGTATCGTGAAATGGCTGCGTTTTCCCAGTTCGGGAGCGAACTCGACAAGGCCACCCAGATGCAGCTCGCACGCGGCGTGCGCATGGTGGAATTGCTCAAGCAGGGACAATACAAGCCGATGCCGGTTGCCGATCAAGTCTTGTCGATTTACGCGGGTGTCAACGGATTCCTGGACGATGTGCCGGTGGACAAGGTGCTGCAATTCGAGGCGGACCTGCTCCACTATGTATCGCAGAATCATCAGGACATGCGCAAAGACATTGCCACAGTCGGAAAGATCGACGATAAGGTGGGCGGCAAGCTGAAAGAAATCATCGCGACCTTTAAGCAGAAAATGGGCTACGGAGCAAAATAGCATCAGTCTTCACCTTCAGCCGCGAGCTGGGGGATGAGCGCTGACTGCTGAGAGCGTACAAGAATGCCGAGCTTACAATCTCTACGGCGCAAAATCGCCGCCTTCAAGAATACGCAGAAAATTACGAAAGCCATGAAAATGGTCGCGGCCGCGAAACTCAAGCGTTCGCAGGACCGTATTCTGGCTGCGAGGCCTTACGCCCATAAAATGCGTGGCGTACTCAGTAACCTCAGTCAACGCGTGAATCGTACCTCCCACCCTCTGCTTCAAAAACGCGAGGGGAAGAAAATCGAAATTCTCGTCGTCACGAGCGACCGGGGGCTGTGCGGCGGTTTTAACGGCAACATTGTGCGCAAAAGCTCAGAGTTCGTCCGGCAGTGCGAAGCCCAGGGGCTCTCCGTCAATCTCAGCATTATCGGCCGCAAAGGACGGGATTATTTCCGCCGACGTTCCTGGCCGATCAGGCAGGAATGGGCCGGGATTTTCGATAAGCTGACCTTCGAGCATGCCATCGACATCGGCGGTGACCTGACTGAAAATTTCGTGAAGGGCACGTTCGACGAGCTCTATGTCGTTTATAACGAGTTCAAGTCTGCCATCCAGCAACGGGTGATCGTCGAGAAGTTATTCCCCATCGATGCGGCCGCAGAATTCGGATCGGCGCCCCATGCGACCGGGCAATCCGCCATCGGTGGTAGTTACTTTTATGAGCCGGACGAGGGCGAGTTGCTGAATGCCCTGGTGCCGAAGCATTTCCAGATTCAAGCCTATCGCATCCTCCTGGAGTCGGCTGCGGCCGAGCACGGAGCTCGCATGGCGGCCATGGACGGGGCGACTCGCAATGCCGGGCAGCTCATCAAGAAAGTGACCTTGTATTACAACAAGACCCGCCAGGCGGCTATCACTAAAGAACTCATGGACATCGTGGGCGGCGCAGAAGCCCTGAAATAAAATGTGGACTGAGGAATGCTGCATCGCGGTAATCCGCCGCGTGCATCATTGACGACAAGAGGAGCCTTATGAGCACAGGAAAAGTCATTCAAGTCATCGGCCCCGTGGTCGACGTGGAATTTCCCCCCGGTCAATTGCCGAACATCTACAATGCGCTCAAGGTGACGCAGGAAGAGAATAAGGCTGCCGGCAAGCCTGCCGTGCGGATCACACTCGAAGTCGCGTCCCACCTCGGTGAGAACCGCGTGCGCGGCATTGCGATGTCGACGACTGACGGTCTGACTCGCGGAATGGACGTGCAGGATACGGGAGCACCGATTTCTGTTCCGGTCGGTCGTGAGACCCTGGGGCGTCTGATCAACGTCTTGGGCGAGCCGGTCGATGAAAAGGGCCCGATCAAGGCAAAAAAATTCTATCCGATCCACCGGCCTGCGCCGCGTTTGGAAGATCAGGACACGAAGACCGAAGTGCTTGAGACCGGGATCAAGGTAGTTGATCTGCTTGAGCCGTACAGCAAAGGCGGGAAGGTCGGCCTCTTCGGCGGAGCGGGAGTCGGCAAGACCGTCATCATCATGGAACTCATCAACAACATCGCGCTCCACCACGGTGGATTCTCGGTGTTCGCGGGCGTCGGCGAACGCACACGTGAAGGCAACGATCTTTGGCACGAAATGCAGGAGTCCAAGGTTATCGATCCCGACGACTATACCAAGTCCAAAGCGGCGTTGGTCTATGGCCAGATGAACGAGCCACCGGGAGCTCGTCTACGGGTCGCACTGACGGGTCTCGCTGTTGCCGAATTTTTCCGCGACGAAGAGAATCAGGACGTGTTGTTGTTTGTCGACAACATCTTCCGGTTTACGCAGGCGGGATCAGAAGTGTCCGCGTTGCTCGGCCGTATGCCTTCAGCCGTCGGGTATCAGCCGAACCTGTCCACCGAAATGGGTGCGCTGCAGGAGCGGATCACCTCGACGAAGAAAGGGTCCATCACATCGGTGCAGGCGATCTACGTGCCGGCCGACGACTTGACCGACCCCGCTCCGGCGACGGCTTTCGCGCACTTGGATGCGACGACCGTGTTGTCCCGGCAGTTGGCCGAGTTGGGTATTTACCCGGCGGTCGATCCGCTCGATTCGACGTCACGTATTCTCGATCCGCAGGTCATCGGCGAAGAGCATTACAAGGTGGCCCGCGGCGTTCAGTCCGTGTTGCAGCGGTATAAAGATTTGCAGGACATCATTGCCATTCTCGGTATGGACGAATTGTCGGAAGACGACAAGATGGCGGTTGCGCGCGCACGGAAAATTCAGCGCTTCCTTTCCCAGCCGTTCCATGTGGCTGAAGCGTTCACCGGCGCGCCGGGCAAGTACGTGAAGCTGAAGGATACGGTCCGGAGCTTCAAGGAAATCCTCGAAGGCAAGTACGACCACCTGCCCGAGCAGGCTTTCTACATGGTGGGTCCGATCGAGGAAGCGGTTGCGAAGGCGGAAAAGATGGGAGTCAAGGTTTAAGGGAGCGGGCCATGAGCGCCTCCTTGCCCGCGAGCAGGAGAGGACGCATCGTTTCCCGCTCAATTGGGACAAGGGAGTTGTAAGAGAAGATGGCCGGGAAGATTCTATTAGAAGTCGTGACGCCGGAGAAGTTGCTCCTGAGCCAGGAGGTTGATGAAGTCATCGCCCCGGGTAGCGAGGGAGAATTCGGCGTCCTGCCTGGACACTGCCATCTTCTTTCCAGCCTGCGCATCGGAGAGCTGCGGTACAAGACTCAAGAATCGTGGCACTACATGTCCATCCTGTGGGGCTACGCCGAGGTCACACCATCCAAAGTGACTGTGATGGCCGAGATTGCCGAGAAGGCCGAAGACATCGACATCGGTCGTGCACAACAGGCCGTGGAGAAAGCCGAGCAGCGGTTGCAGGCCGGTGGACTTCCTTCCGAAGTGAAAGAGGCTCAGATCAGTCTCGAAAAGGCCCGTCTCCGAAAAAAGATCGCGGACCGTGCGAAGAAATCCGGACACGTCTAGCCTCTCTTCCCGATACTTCACTTAGTCTGCCGATTGCACCTCCCTGATCCGTCGGGGGACGTCCGGTGTTACGAACCACGTCGCTAACTTCTTACTTTCTTGGCCTTGCGATCCTCTTCTGTCTCGGCTGCGCAGGGCCGATACTAACCAGTCGAGTCATTGAACAGGACTCCTCCTGGTTTGAGCGGCTCGACTCCTTTCCCGATGCCGGCAGCGCATCCCCACGGTATGATCATCCGATTGTGTGGAGAGATGAAGAACTCTTTGCCATCCTCAGCCGATTGATCCTTCAGGAACGAGTCGGCCTGATGGATGACGTGAGACCACCGCGTTCTGTCTTCTCGTTGGAAGAGATCAACCTCCTTGTGCCCGCCCCTCGCAAGTCTTTTCAAGAAGCGACGTCCCATGAATGGATCGTCTTTACGCTTGGCGGGCAACAAGACGCAGGTCGAGAAACCACATCCGGCGGAATGTTTGTTGAAAAGGACAAGCTCCATCTGTTGATCGCGAATCATCGACTCCCGCTCCCGGTGAATTCCCAGGAGCTTGCACGTGTGCGGGCGAATCCTCTCCATTCCGTTCAAGGCAGCGGCGGCACCTTGTCGTTTGATTCACCCAGATTTGTGATCGGCACTAAAGCCAATTGGTCAGGCGGACATCGAGCATCGGCCAGCGAAGTGATTCTCGACCATGTTGAATTTCTGTCATCGCTCCACCGGACGGGGTCGCCGCTCACCTCCCCGCATGCGGGGGAAGCACCGGGGTCAGTCGCCGCGTCTGAATCTGATATCCGACGGTCGGGACCATCCAACTCCGGGCAGGTGGATGCGGAGGGGATCGTGTATCGACTACGAGAAGAGATCGAACGGCTGAAGCAGCAACTCGCGGAGAAGGACGCAGAGCTTGATCGATTCAAGCGTCGCGAAAGCCGTAGCCTACCCACTCCGTGATCCGCACTCCTCCCTGAAGCAGACTCGCAGGGTTGTAGATGAAGGACCGGACCTGTTCCCACCGGCAGGATCGGAGTACGCCCTGCCGGTAGGGTCGTGGTGACGGAGTGCCGAACATCCGCGGCATTACTGTCCGACGGGGATCGTAATCACGATGGCACCCATCACGTCATTCAGCTTGAAATCACGTTTGGGACTGTCTGGATGCGCGTTGTGGCAACCGAGGCAGGCTTGGGTGGTTGCCAGATCGGCATACACCGCTTGAAAATAGCGGGTCTCCCCGATCGTCATAAAGCCGGTGTGGGGTCGATTCGGTTGCGTCAAGATGGTTCCGAGCCCGGCCTTCTCAAGCTCGTTCCCCGCAACATTGCGCTTGTTGATCGGCCACAGACTGATCAATCGATATTGGATGCCCAGGCCCTTCTTGGCGATGTACCGTCCTGACTCCATCAGGAACTGAGCCGGTAGGGGCAGCGTATTCTTCTGTTCCCAGTTCTCTGATGCCACGACCACACCCTTTGTTTGCAAGCGCTCGACGACATGTCTGGTATACACGTCACGGTCCGCTTCGATCACGGCGTGGATGTAATTGGCTACCGTTTCGATCGGCAGGGTGACAGGAGCATTCTCAGGCAGTGCGCGACAAGGCCACAACACCGTCGCGCCGACTAATGCGAATCCCAGCACCGTCGCGAACCGCAGCAATTGTTGAGAGGATGTCATGACAACCTCCTTGTTGCGCACACGGATGGTCCGGTCTGGCCGGCGCACCACGTGGGCAGATGAACGGCACGGTACGGTCTGACCCGTGAGTGCTGATGAAGTGGAGAGCAGGAACGGGTTCGATCGCCGGGTGAATGAGGAGAGGGAGTTGACAGGTATCGATCCTGAGGAAGGGGCGGAACGATGAGTCGGGATGCCTGGCCTTTCGATGGCCTCCTGGAGAAGCGACCGGTCGTGGGAAGGTACCGAAGGCATCGCCCCAGCTCCTTGCCCGTACGAACCAGCGTGCCCGCAAGATCATACGATGATTTATCCTACTCGTGAGTCAAGGCGTTGTCCAATGCGGAGATTACACGTATTGAGGTGATCCTGTTTTCACTCACCTGTCAGTTCAGCCTCGTGGAAGAACCTCGCGCTGCAGGCCGTTGATCACCACGGACTGATTTTATAACCCCTCTTGATATGCTCGAGCGGTTGAATGTCTCCGATTGCATTCAGTTACCGCGCTGCCGTAGCGTAACTCCGCTATGCAAACAGAATTTGTCATCTCTGCCGGGGAGCAGCCCAAACGGTTGGACGTATTCCTCGTACACCACGAGCCGAAGCTCTCGCGCGCGGCGCTGCAGAGGATGATTACTGCGGGCTGGGTGCGGGTAAATGATCAGATCGCCAAATCGAGTCAGCGAATCAAAGCGGGAGATGTCATCATCTTTGATGCTCCTCAGCCTGCTCCATTACTGATCGATGGCGAGACGCAACAGCTGGAGATTCTGTTTGAGGATCATGCGTGCTTGGTGCTGAATAAGCCCTCCGGGATCGTGGTGCACCCGTCCCCGGGACATTGGTCCAACACGCTGCTGAATGCGTTGCTGGATCATTGCGCCCGCGGCTGTGCCGTGGCGACGCCAGGCGTGGTCCATCGATTGGATAAAGACACATCCGGAGTGATGGTGGTGGCCAAGACAGAGGAGGCGCACCGACAATTGTCGATGCAGTTCGAGCGACATTCCATTACCCGTTACTATGAAGCGCTCGTTGTGGGTGTGCCGGTCGAATCGGAGGGCCGGATCGATGCGGCGCTTGGACCGGATCGGCAAAGCCCTAAACGCACTTCCGTCCAGACGCTTCACCCGAAGCTTGCAGTCACAGACTATCGAGTGGAAGAGGTGTTCGGAAAAGCGGCAGCCCGCCTCGTGCTCAGTCCACACACAGGCCGCACGCACCAGTTGCGGGCGCATCTTCACATTATCGGCCATCCCATTCTCGGTGACCGGGCCTATGGCGGTAACTGGGTCGGTGCGATCGAGGGGTATGAGATTCCCAGGGTCATGCTGCATGCCCGCACGCTGGGGTTCGTACATCCCGTCACCGGGATGTATGAAGAGTGGACGGCCGAGGCTCCGCCTGATTTTGAGGCCGTACGACAAGGGCTCTATGCGGGACGACAATTGGGTGACGAGCGGCTAAAGCGATAGGCCCGATATGTCCCGGTCCAAGTGTTGCCGCTGGACCAGGAAGTAGGGGAACCGGCCGAATGCGAGGCGGCAACCAACCAGGTAGCGCGGGTGGGTGGTGCCAACAGGGAGGTGAGTGGACCAGCGGACCTCGAACAACGTCGGTGAGCGCTGTCGTTGCAGTGCCGGATTCCGGATGCTGAGTAATTGTCTGCTTTGTGGCTGCTGGTCAAGCAAGAGAAGAATGCCGTCCGAACTGACATTCAACGAATAGGCCTTCCCGAGTATGGTAGAAGCATCGGAACCATGTCCCTCCACCAGCTCGTAGACGCAAGGAGTCCTGACGGCAAACCGGGTGTCGATGCGCCGTTCGTGAAGGGGGGACGGCATCAGTTGCTCAGTCCGGTTGTCCACAATGGCGGGCTGAGCTACCGGCGCTGGGCCGAACGCGTCCTGCAGCGACCTGAGGATTCTGTGGATAAAATCAGCAGCCATCGGATCGCCACAATCTCCAACTCCTGAAGCGTCAAACCTTCTTACTAAATAAGCAACTCAGGTGCCTGTACGGGGAAGGAGAGGCATCGCGCTAACAGCCTGAATTTTTTCCGGAGTGCGACCGTGCCATCATGCGACATCGGAGCAATGCGCGGAGACATGCTGTCAGATCCAACGCACTACTGACAGAAATGAACAGTCAAACGTACACTCGTGCCATGGTTGAAGCATGCAAGTATGTAACGAAGTATGTGGATGGATTGTGGACGACATGTGTGTGAGGTGTGCAGAGGATGGGGATAGATCGGGTACCTTGTGTTTGACCGGCCTCTGTGGCAGCTTAGGTCCACCCATGTCTCAGGATGTCAGGCAGTCACCACGTGAATAGAATCAGCACCACTCCGGTTGAAATTGTCGTGACCGGAGGAGAATCGTCGAAGCGGATTGATATCTTCCTTGCCAACCGCGACCCGACCTTTTCCCGCTCGGCCTTGCAGCGCCTGATCGGAGAAGGGCGGATTCTCATTAACGACCGCACGATCCGACCAAGTCAGAAGATCAAGCCGGGAGACCGCATCCGGCTGGAGGTGCCGCGGCCTGAACCGCTGGACCTCAAACCGGAGGCCATCCCGTTCGACATTCTCCATGAAGATGCGGATTTATTGGTGCTTCATAAGCCTGCCGGCCTCGTGGTCCACCCGGCGCCGGGGAATTGGTCCGGAACGTTGGTGAATGCTCTCTTGCATCACTTTGCGACTTCAGGGGTCACCCCCTCGCATATCGGAGGCAAGGAACGACCTGGACTCGTCCACCGATTGGACAAGGAGACATCGGGCGTCATGGTGATTGCGAAAACGGACCAGGCGCATCGCGCACTGGCCGCGCAGTTCAAGCTCCACACGATCACCAGAGTGTATGAAGCCTTGATTTGGGGTGTGCCCAAGAAAGGGCATGGGCTTATTGAATTGGCGATCGGGCGCGATACCAAAGAGCGGAAGAAGTTTTCGGCGCGGACGACCAAACCGAAACCCTCGGCGACCGACTATCAGGTGGATGAGCGGTACGGCAAGCTTGCTGCCCACGTGCGTCTCTCCCCAAGAACCGGACGCACCCATCAACTGCGAGTCCATCTTACGTCGATCGATCATCCAATCCTGGGGGATAAGACATACGGCGGGGCCAAAGTGATGTCGGTGGCGGGGGTGCCCATTCCCCGTGTCATGCTCCACGCGCGCACGCTGGGATTTACGCATCCGACCGGCGGGGAGTACCATCAGTTCGACGTGCCCTGTCCTGCTGATATGGAGCAGGTGCAGGATCTTCTGCGCGCAGCCTGCCAGGAGTCCAGGGCGACCGGCCTGAGCCGGACAGACAATATGCCGAAACATGACGGTCGGCGAGAATGAGGAGAGACGAACGATGGAAACCAGTGCCGTGCTTGATCGGATCGGTGAGCTGATCGCTCAGCTCAAAGGGTACGCCTCAAAATTGCCGACGGTGGTCCACCTTGCATCGGTGCCGACCGGGGTGAGACCGAAACCGGAAGCGGTGGAAGTCTTCGAACAGGCCCTCCTGCGGTTCCGGGAGCAGAGCGGTCGCTCTCCGTTTAAGAGTCTGCAGGATTATCTGATCGAGTCACTCGAAGCGTTCGAGGTCGGCAATGTGCTTGGGGCGGTTCAACCGCTTCTGGCCGTCCTGGACCAGGTGGAGCGCATGCATCGGGACAAGGAGATCAAAGTCGGTCCGGCCGAGGAGAAGCGGATGGGAGAGTATCGAGCAGCGTTAGTCAAGATCCTGCCGGGCAGCCAGCCTGAATTGGAGGGGGCAGGGCGGGGCATGTGACGACCAGAGGGCATGTTCAATCGAGCATTCTCATCCACGGAACAGGGCGGGACGGTCAATGTCCCATCTTCGGGCCGGTAGCATTGGCGCCGGCGGTGACCAGCTGGAAGCGGACGGTCGATCCACAGTGCGGGCATTTCGCGCGGACCGTTTCCTCGTCAACGACGTCGTAATGATCCTGCTTCAACCACATCAATTGAAAACACTTCGGACAGCTTCGTACTTGCGTTCCCATGGTCTTCCCCTTACACTACGGTTAACCGACTCACCCCGTTCGGAGGGATTAATTTAGTACAAGATGCCTCCCGCTCTCAAGACCGATCAGCATCCCATCACATTCTCAGACCGCAACGATTTCGACGCTGCACAACTGATTCATTTGTACCGGCAGGCTCCCTGGGCCAAGCATCGTGCGCTTGAACAGGCGCACGCAATGTTGGCGAAGACGGATGTAGTTATTTCGGCCTGGGATGGCACTCGTCTCGTGGGCTTCGGCCGCGTGCTGACCGACTACGTATTCCGGGCGTCGATTTGGGATGTGATTGTCGATCGCGAGTATCAAGGACGAAAAATCGGCACCGAGATCGTTCGACGGATTCTCGACCATCCTACCCTTCAGCAGGTTGAACTGTTCTGGCTCTGCACGCGTATGCCCGGGTTTTATGAACGGCTGGGGTTCAGCGCGAAAGAGCAGACCGGGATGGTCTGGTCCCGAAAGAAGCCGGACACGCAAGCGTAACGGTCTATTCGCACCCAACAGTTTTCTTCTCCGTCCCATCTAACCTCAGTCGACGATCTCCGGCGTTGTCTTTTCGTGCTCAGGCGGGATGCGGTCCTCCCTGTCCGTCTATGTCGGCTGAATTCGATGCAACCGTTTGGGTGAACAACAGACCGCGAGAAAGAACAGGCTGGTGGCCAAGAGGACAATGGACGGACCGGAGGGAAGATCAAAGGCATAGGAGAGCAATACGCCGCTTACGGCGCAGAAGATACCGATGAGCATGGAGTAGAGCGTCATCTGGGTCAGGCTGTGCGTGAGCTGGTATGCGGTAGAGGCGGGGATCAGAATCATCGCAAACACGAGAATGGCCCCGACTGTTTTTAATGCAATCACCACGGTGAGGGCCACTAGTGTCAGAAGGAGGTAGAAGATCTGCCGCGCAGGGACGCCGGAGGCCGCCGCCATCTCCTGGTCGAAGGCGATGAAGTATAGTTCCTTCGAGAGCAGAAGGATCGTTCCCAGTACCACCACGCTGAGCCCGCCGATGGTCATGAGTTCTTCCGTGGTCACGGACAGGACGCTGCCGAACAGGTACCCGTAGACCTCGGGGTTATACGTCTTCATGAGTCCGAGGAAGAGAATGGCCAGCGCCATGGTGGCGGTGTAGAGGATGCCGATGGACACGTCCAGTTTCATGCGCCCCTTTTCCTCGACCCAGCCTGTGATCCAGACCGTGGCCAGTCCGAACACAATGGCGAGACCGAGCGGCGGCAGGCCAAGGAGATAGGCGAGGGTGACACCGGCAAATGCGGCATGGGCGGTCCCGGCTCCTGCGAACGCGAGGCCCCGTAGGACAACGAACACGCCGATGACGGAGCAGACCGCGCCGACCAGTGCGGCGGCCAAAAGGGAGCGTTGCATGAAATCGTACGCGAGCAGTTCGAGCATCGTAGTATGTGGTGATCTCGTGAATGAGTGGGATGACTGATTTTAGCCCGGACTATTCATGAATACCTGCTCCGGCATCCGATCCTCTCGCCCGGCGAGGCGTTTCTCGTTTGGCCTCCTCGACGGACTGCAAGTACGCCTGCGTCGGCCTCACTTGCGAGAAGCCCCGGCGGGCTTCCGTCTCGAACGCCTCGCGGAGGCATTCGTGAATAATCCGGGCTCGGCCTCCGATCAGGCCGGTCGCCGGATCGATTCATCGTATATGCGTCAGTGGTGATGGTAATCCTCGACGAGAACGAAGTCCCTGTCCGTAATGACCAGTTCTTTTCCGTACACCTGGCTGAGAATCTCCGGCTTCAGAACCTCTTGCGGCGGCCCTTCGGCAAACAGCTTCGTCTTGAGCAATACCAGCCGGTCCACCCGAGACCGGATCATGTTGATGTCGTGGGTGATCATGAGAATGGTCAGCTTCAGTTCGTGATGCAGCTGTTGGATCAATTCCACGACGCTATGCTGCGCGGTGAGGTCCAATCCGGTCGTCGGCTCGTCCAACAAAAGAATCCGGGGCTGCTGCGCCAGCGCCCGTGCGATGAACACACGTTGCTGCTGTCCGCCGGACAGGGCGCCTAACGCGGAGTCTCGGTGATGGTCCATGCCGACTTGCGCGAGCGCCTGACGGGCGATGTCCCGATCGTTGCGTGACGGGCGCCGGAAGAGGCCCAGTGCGCCGTATCGTCCCATCATAGCCGCTTCCAGCACGGTCACGGGAAAGTTCCGGTCGATCATGCCTTTTTGCGGCAAATAGCCGATGAGCGCCCGATGGTGACAGCGGAGTTCTTCACAGGCACAGTCGAGGACACGAAGGGTCCCGCTCAGCGGGGCCATCAAGCCGAGCACGGCGCGACAGAGTGTTGTTTTTCCGGATCCGTTGGGGCCGATCACCCCGACAAATTCAGATTCCGGAATGGTCAGGGAGATGTCCTCCAGGGCTACGATACCGGGAAAACCGAAGGTGGCATGGTCGAAACGAATTATGGGATGGGTCATGCGCGGCGGTGTACGGTGAAAATGCTGGTTCGTCGGTCGATGTCCGGATAGTTGCGGCGGTTAGGTCTGTTCGAGCGCCTGGGCCAATTGGAGCACATTATAGCGGAGCATGTCGAGGTAGGTCTCGGTCCCAGGTAGGCCTCCGGGCAAGGTCGTCAAGACGGCAATTCGCGCGCCGGTTTCGCGCGCCAACAGCTGCGGAACCTTCTGGTTCAATTGTACCTCGGAGATAATCACGCCGATGTGGTCTCGTTTGATCGTTTCGATCAACATATGAAGATGCCGCGCCGAAGGCTCTCCCCCCGGCTGTGTCTGAATCGTCCCGGCAATGTGCAGGCCGTAGCGTCGGGCAAAGTAGGGCCAGGCCGGGTGGTGGACGATCACCGTGCGGCTCGGCAACGAGCGGAGCCGAGCCAGCGACTCGTCCTGTACGCGCGTGAGGGCCTGGAGGTATCTGGCGGTGTTGGTTCGATAGTCTGATGCATGGGTCGGGTCTGCGGAGATCATGGCCTCGGAAATGTGTCGGACCATGGTCGCTGCGGCGGTGGGATCCAACCAGATATGCGGGTTACCCGCCGCGTGATCGTGCGAATGAACTGTCCCTTCGGGCTCGGGGTGATCCTGGATCAGCTCGATGCCTTTGGAGGTAGTCACAACCTGTAATGAGCCATTCCCGGCGTTCTTCACCAACGAGGACACCCAGACTTCGAGCCCGGCCCCGACTTCGAACAAGATCGCGGCTTTGCGAACCGCGACAAGATCGCTTGGTTTCGGCGAATAGGTATGCTCACTCTCATAGCCGGTCATGAGTGAGTTCACATGCACATACGAGCCGCCGATTTGCTGCACCCAGTCCTTCAGGACCGGCAGCGTCACGACGACACGAAGCGGCTCGACGGCGGATGCAGCAGAAGCGGTAGCGGAGGCGCCCCATTCAGAAGGCATCGAAAAGGCGAAAAGCATGGTCAGGACGAGCAGGCGAAACATCCGGCGGACGGTAACACCCGATTTCCGCAAAGTCAACGCGAGGACCGGTGGAGACTGTGCGCGAACGTAACGCACGATGCTTGACCCGTTGCGGGGGTTTCGATTAGCGTAGCGAACCGAACACGTAGTACATTTCTCCCGTTTTGTGCCGGAGGAGGGGCGCGATGAAAGTTGTCGGACTCATGTCCGGGACATCGGCGGATGGTGTGGACGCGGCGCTAGTGCGCATCGTCCGGCGCGGCGGGACGCCGCGGATCACTCCCCTGGCTTTTGCCTCCCTGCCGTACCCGCGCTCGCTCCAGCAACGAATTGTTGAACTCTCGCTCCATGGCCGTGTAGACGATATCTGCCACCTGAACACGTATCTCGGAGAGCTCTTTGCCAAGGCTGCTATGCTGGTCATTCAGCAGTCGACATACCGCCCGGCCGATATCGACCTGATCGGATCGCACGGCCAAACGATTCACCATTTGCCGAAAGGGCAACGCGAGGCGGGTGTCGGGTTGGTCCGGTCCACCCTGCAGATCGGTGAGCCGGCTGTGATCGCGGAACGCACGGGCATCACCACCGTCGCGAATTTCAGGCCGCGTGATATGGCGGCGGGTGGGGAAGGGGCCCCGCTGGTTCCCTATGCCCATGCGGTGGCCTTCAGTCATGCGCGTCGAGGGCGTCTTGTCGTGAATATCGGCGGAATCAGTAATGTGACTTATCTGCCGCCGGGCGGTGGTATCGCCGACCTCCGTGCCTTTGACACCGGCCCCGGGAACATGGTGCTGGATGCCATCGTACACGAAACGTCGAAGGGGCGAAGTGTCTATGACGCCGGAGGCCGGCGCGCGCGCAAGGGGACGGTGAACCGGGCGCTGCTCATTGAGCTCATGGCCCATCCATTCCTGACGCGGCGACCGCCCAAGTCGACGGGACGGGAAGAGTTCGGTGTGCCGTTCGTTCGAAACCTACTCGCTAAACAACGTCAGGCGAGCCTGTCCATTGAGGATCTGCTGGCGACCTGTGCGGCTTGGACGGCGGAGGCCATCGGTTCGTCCAGGCGGTGGGTTACCGGCAATATCAACGATGTGATCGTCGGCGGTGGCGGTGTGTATAATCGCGCCATCATGGCCTCTCTCCGGCAGGTATTTGCGCCGACGCCGGTATTGACGTTTGACGAGTGTGGTTGGAACAGCAAGGCCTTTGAAGCGACGGCGTTTGCTCTGCTGGCTTACGAGACCTATCAAGGACGATGCACAAACGTGCCGCAGGTAACAGGTGCTCATCATCCTGTGCTCCTCGGCGCTGTTATTCCCGGATCCCGTCACACGTTAAAGCAATGGGCACGGTCCGCCCGCTGACTGATCGGGTTGTCATGGAATTGCTCTATCCCATACTCGGTATCGGAGCGCTGGTGTTTCTAGGAAGCCTGGCGTGGGAAAGTTTCGGGCGGCGGCGTTCACCTGGCGTACCCCCTAGGGTGGTTCCTGCCGGGATGAGTTTCATCACCAAGCCATTGCTCACCGACCCGGAAGTGCAGCTCTACAACCTACTGCGCCTGGCCGTGGAAGACCGGTACCTGCTGTTTACGCAGATTCCTATTTGGAGCTTGTTGGACGTGCGACTTCCCACGGGTACGCCACCCGTGGAGACGTTGCGGGAACTCGCGCTAAAGCGCGCCACCTTCGTGCTGGTGCATCCAGGCAGCCGTTTGGTCGAGAAGGTCGTTCAAGTGGAGCGGCCGGAGCCGGATGGTGCTCCGGACGGGTCGCACGATTCACTCTTCGAGTCGGCGCTTCGTGGGGCAGGGGTGCACGTCGTGCGGCTGAGCCCGCTGCATGCCTATACGGTTCCCGGTCTCGTCACAGTGCTGGATCTTGCCGATCCGGAATGATGCTGAGCGGACTGCGCAGGACGTTTGTCTCGAAGGGGCGCGCAATCCGGATCAACTTGGCTCGGCAGCGGCCGGTTCACTTTTTTCAGCAGCGGCCTCCAAGGCCTTGCGAGCCACCTCGGCTTCTGCGCTATCAGGATACTGGTCCGTCACTCGCTCGTACATCATCTGTGCTTTGTCCCGGTCGCCTTGCTTCGTATAGATCTGTCCGATCTTGAGCGTCGAGGCGGCGAGCTTCTGGCTCATCGGATAATCGGAGATGAGGCGATAGAACGAATCCTGCGCGTCTTTGTAGCGCCCCATGCGGTATTGGCACTCGCCCTTCCAGTACTGAGCGTTGGCGGATAGGGACGATTGCCCGTGGAGTTCGAGGAAGAAGCGAAAGCCTGCGAGGGCCGCGGCATAATCTTTATGGCGGAACTCCTCCATGACGCGATCGTAGAGGCGGTGTGCGTCATCCGGCGGTTGAGGCGAAGCTGCGAACAGACTGGGAACGGTGATGAGGTGGCCGATCAATGCCATGAGGAGACAGATGCCTCGCACCGGACCGAGCTTGGAATGGGTTATAGTCATGAGTGCCCCTCTGTTTTCCCTGTTGACCGATTCCGAGTTCACACGGTTGTTGTGTCTTCTGATATGAAAGAACCGCACCAGCGAGATTCGACGAGGGAACTCGTTGTGAAATTGTAGAGTTCGAAGGGAATTGCAGGCGGAGTGGCCTGGATGCGGTGGAACAACAAGGGCGAAAAGCAGACAGCTTTGTACGGAAAACGACAGCCATGAACGGGTGCTCAGGCTGGTTGACAGATTGCATGTTTTCACTTGTTGTCGGTTAGCATGCAACCGGTTATGGTGGCCGGTGTGCTGATTCCGGGTCTGTAGAGGATCACGAAAGTCGGTATGGAAAGACCACAGGAGTCCGGTGCGGTCGGCGGTCGAAGGGAGCCGCTCAGCGAGCCGCCCCCCAATCCAAAAGGGGGCCGGACATTAATCGTCGACGCCCGCGATCCCCATGCGTACATCAGGCCGAGCGCGGCACTGAAAGACGCCGGTGAGACCGATCAGGTCTTCATTCGACCGGGAGTGTATGAGGATAAAGTCTTTGTCGCGGATCGTCCCGTGTTCCTCGTCGGTGCCGGGCGCGATCACGTGCAGATTTATAGTCGGCGCGGGGGGCCGCTTTACCTGCAGCGAGTTCCCTCAGGCATGATCAGCGGGATTACTTTTCGGTATGTGGGCAGTGATCAGCATTCGGCAATCAACGTCCTAGATTCAGTCTGCACGATTACGCAATGCCGGGCAACAGAAGGGGTATTGTCCGGAGTGGTGATCTATGGTCCTGAGGCGCGCGCGACGGTAATCGACAATGAGGTCTGTTACAACCGTGAGTCCGGCATCTTTGTCTTTGCGGGCGCACAACCGCGTGTCGCGCAAAATCAGTGTTATGGAAATCATCATTTCGGATTAGCGGTGCGGGATCCCGGGAGTCATCCGGAATGTGTGCGCAACGTCTGCCACGACAACATGTTGAGCGGGATCCTCCTGTTCCACCATGCGGAGGCGCTCCTGCTCGATAACATCTGTCGGGACAACCAGCATTGGGGTTTGGTCATGACGCCGGATACGCGTCCGACTCCTCCTCGCGAGGACCTGGTCACGTCCAATGCGTTGCTACCGAATCCCCGAGGGTCGTTGGTCGTGACGGAACAGCCGCTCGCCGATATCGGTCGCTAGGCAGACGAGTCGTGCGGAGGGGGGCTGTTGCGGCGGTCGATCTGTGAAGGAAGAGCGGCCCCTGAAGCCGCATAGCGCTACTATATCGGGGAAGAAGTGCCGGAGGAAGGTTGGCCGGTGGTGGAGTGAAAGTGAAATCGGCTTCCGCCTTGCCGCTTGGCTGCATACATGGCCTTATCGGCATGTCGGAGGAGTTCGTCGATGTCCTCATCGTCCAAAGGATAGAGCGTGATGCCGATGCTCACCCCGATCGAGATCCGGTGCGCCCCGACCTCGAACGGGGTGCCGATCGACTCCACGATACGCTTGGCCACCACGAGTACATCGGCGACGCCGGAAATACCTTCCAGAATGGCGGTGAACTCATCGCCGCCCATGCGCGCGATGGTATCAACTTCACGAACGCACTCCAGTAGTCGCGTCGCCACCGATTTCAGTAACTGATCACCCACATCGTGCCCAAGCGTGTCGTTCACGACTTTGAATCGATCCAGGTCGAGCAGCATGATCGCCAGGGGGTGATCTTTCCGTTTGCTGCGCGCCATGGCATGGAGTAAGCGGTCGCGGAAGAGGGCGCGGTTGATCAAGCCGGTGAGTTGATCGTGCTGGGCAAGATAGGTCAGGCGTTCCTGTGCCCGCTTGCGTTCGATTGCATAGAGTATCGAGCGTGCGAGAAAGTCGGTTTCCCCTTCTCCCTTCACCAGATAATCCTGGGCCCCGTGTTGAAGCGCTTTGAGGGCAAGCGGGTGATCGTCGTGCCCGCTCAGCACCACCACCGGTACGCCCGGACTGGTCGCCAAGACCTGAGTCACAGTGCCCAAGCCATGGGTGTCGGGAAGAGAGAGATCGAGGAGTACCACATCAAACCGGTCCCGGCTCAATCTGGTCAGGCCTTCCGCAAGAGTGGGGGCATGGGTGATCTCGAACTGGTCGAGCGGCCATTCGGCCAAGAGGTCTCGGGTGAGCTGGGCATCGACGGGATTGTCTTCAACCAACAACAGTTTGATCATCGGTGCGTGCACCGGTCCGTAGGGCAATTTGGACCAGCGATGTGCGGTGAACAAGCGAACGGCCGGCAGATCATCGTGATGCTGCGCGCCGGAATTGTCGGGTGTGGAACTCTCATCATAAATGACGGTGACTGCCGAGAGACGTGTCTGCTGCGGGAATCTTCCTATGGTTTCAGGCCATCTACGATTGAGGGACCGGCCCGACATCGATTCTAGCATGTCCCTCCGAAGCTTCAAGCAAGAGCGCACTTCTTCACGATGATCGTGGTTCATCTGCGGGCATACCCCGCGTTGTGGTGTAGACCGGTTCGGTTGGGGGCCGAGTCTAAGTTCGCGGCCACTTAGGCCATGAAGTAGTGAGCCGGTTCGGCTATGATTCGTCATACGTGATAAAGGAGAGATGCGTATGTCGTAACTAGGCAAAAAGAACGACACTGTGTGCTCGACAGCGATGCAATTCCGCAGCCGCGTCAGCTTCGACCCTCAGCATGTCCTTGAATGGGGGACTTAATATGATCTCAGTATTCGGTTCATGCGTAGGGCAAGAGGAGATCGACGAGATACGCACCAGCTTTGAGAACCAATGGCTCGGAATCGGCGCTAAGACGAGATCATTTGAATCTCTCTTCGCTCACAGGTTGGGACTGAAGGATTTCGTGTTTCTGGACAACGGTTCGAATAGTTTATACATGGCTGTAAAGCTATTAAGCCTGGCCCCTGGCTCCGAGGTCATACTGCCTTCTTTTACATGGGTTGCATGCGCCCACGCTATCATCCTTGCTGGAGCTATTCCTGTATTTTGTGATGTGGACTTGAACACTCAAAACGTGACTGCCGACACAATTGCCCCGCATCTTTCCACAAAGACCGGGGCGATTATGGTTGTACATTATGCGGGCAGGCCGGTCCGTATGGAGCCAGTTCTATCGATTGGACAACCAGTGATAGAAGATGCGGCTCAAGCCGTAGATTCCAAACTAGGCAATAAATATTGCGGCTCTCTGGGGACAATAGGTGTCTATAGTTTTGATCCCGTCAAAAACATAACAACAGGTGAGGGTGGAGGAATCACTGCAAGCGATTCCGAATTGATGACTCGGGCCCGACAGTTGCGGTATTGCGGCATTGGAAAAGCCGGAGTTGAGACTGCGGGGAGTAAAGAGCGCTGGTGGGAATACGACATCGTAGATGTTTTCCCGAAACTTCTTCCCAACGACATTGCTGCTTCAATAGGACTGGCTCAGCTTCGCAAGATCGATAAATTTCAAACGATCCGTAGGGCAATCTGGAATACTTATCAGACCCAGTTAGCTGATTTCGACTGGTTGATAAGACCGCCAGACCCTGATTCCGATGAACAACATTCCTATTTCACGTACTCCATTCGGGTGAGCCAAGGAAAGCGCGATCAATTAGCGAAGTACCTCTATTCACGCGGCATCTATACGACCGTTCGGTTCCATCCTTTGCACATGACTCCCATTTACAAAACCTCATACAGACTTCCTGTTTGCGAGCAGCTTAACGAGGAAATACTGAGTCTTCCGCTGCATCCAAATCTTTCCGATCGCGACATAGGTGCAGTTATATTCAGTCTGCAGAGATTTAATGCGCAGTACATGTGAACGAAGTGTTCGATGCGATTACTTCGCCCACGGGGAACTTTCGTTCGTCGTCGGTCTGGCAGTACTCGCAGAAACAACTGCGTGACCTAACGAGGCCGTCGGCCGGGAGAGGCTTTCGCCGTACCTGCAGGCATGTTCAGGGCAATCGACACGAGAGCGTTTGCTTGTGGCGAAGCACTCCACGGGGAAATTGCATCGTTGGTACAGGCCAGAGTTAGTGCTTGCCTGGTCTGCGCATCGTGCGTTGTAGGATATGGTCCAGGGACGCCCGCATGCCACGTGTATCAGTCATCATCCCCGCCCATAATTCCATGCAGTGGGTCGCTGCTGCCATCGACAGCGTCCTGAGCCAGGGTTATAGGGACCACGAAGTGATTGTGATTGATGATGGGTCAACCGATAAGACGGCAGACGTTCTGGAGTCCTACGGCAGAAGAATACGATGTATTTATCAATCCAATGCCGGGGTATCCAACGCTAGAAACCGCGGCGTGAGCGTATCCTCCGGCGAATTCATCGCATATCTGGACGCCGATGACATGTGGTATTCGCATAAGCTCGAATGTCAAATCGCGTTCTTGGATGCCCATCTCAAATGCGGCCTTGTGCACAGTGATGTAACCGTCATTGATGAACAGAATAGGATTATCCGTGCGCGCTTTAATCTAGAAACCGCTAGGCCCGTTCCCTCAGGCCATTGTCGGCAGGACCTTTTGCGACGGTGCCACATTCAGGTTCCGTCGGTCATTGAGCGACGGAAGTGTATCGAAGAGGTCGGTGGGTTCAATGAGCAATTTATGGCGATCGAAGATTATTTGCATTGGATTATGGTGTCGTTGAAGGGCTGGGAATTTGGATACATCAATGAGCCGTTAGCGAAGTATCGTTGGCGACCAGGAAGTGTTTCGGCGAACAAGCGACTCTTCTTGGAGGAATATGGAAAGATGTTTGGGGTGTTGCTGCCCTCTCTATACGAGGATCGGCCTCAATCACCGGATGTGGCCATCGTACGAAAGAGATTTCTGCAGGTTGAGCGCGAATTGGCTTATATGGATTGCATGGAAGGTTATCTCAGTAGCGCGAGGCATCGACTTATGAGACTGATACAGCGATCGCCTTTCCAAGGTAATCTCTATTGGGACCTGGCAAAGACATATCTGCGTTAGCACGATCCAATTCCTCAACGACTTCCATTTCAGATTACCTTCTGTCAGAGCGGCAGCCGATGGAGGCAAATCCGGACAGGCCTTGCTGGGAAGCGGGCAGCCAGCCCCGGTAAACCCGCATCGTTTCTGTTGCGTCGGTATGATTCCTGGCTGAGGTCAGCGCTCCAGGTCCTCCGAACTGACGCCGAGTTTCCTGCGAGTCGTTGTACGGCGTGAACCGCTCCACTGCCACCAGCCGAAAAGTACCGCGAGTTCACTCGCGCGGTTCCCACCAACGCGTCTGGCGCTATGGGCGCCGCCTCGCGGTGTTTGGAGCTGTAGACCGGCCCAGTGAGGGTGAAGCTGTCCATTGATTATTCGATCGCGGGTGATTGTGATGGGGGGTGCGCCATCCGACGCAAACCTCTCTGCATCGGCGTACCAATCAAGATAAAATTCACAGGAGGTCTTACCAGTTCAAAAGAAGATCACGGCAGATAGACTAATGACATTGCGGGAGTGCCGTGCCCAGCACTCAGGGGGGCTACCTCACGGATCTTTTTTCGAGATCGGTCAACCGTTCGGCAAGTGCGGTGGGCGATACGGGGCGAGTGCAACTTACGGTCCCGACGTCGGTCGAGGCACTCACGGCTTATCCGATCAGTAACAACTGGGAGAGATCTCAAGATCCCGGTGGGAGCGATTGCTATCCGCTCTTGCGTTAAACGACGCCGTGGCGCAACTCACTGAAAGTGAATGAAAGGGAAGAGAGAAGGTTGGTTGCGGGGGCCGGATTTGAACCGACGACCTTTGGGTTATGAGCCCAACGAGCTACCAGGCTGCTCCACCCCGCGTCCGGATACTAACAGGCGTGTGAAACCGGAGTCAAGGAATGCCCGGTGAGAATTGCATTCGCGAGGGCAGAATGATAAAGCGTGGGCATGCGTATCGTATTTATGGGAACTCCTGACTTTGCCGTGCCTTCCCTGGAAGCCCTGCTCACGTCCGGTCATGAGGTCGTCGGAGTGGTCACTCAGCCAGATCGGCCGAAGGGGCGCGGGCAGGAGGTAGTCTTCTCACCAGTGAAAGTGGTCTGTCGGCGTGAGGGGATTCCGGTGCTCCAGCCTCTCAAGATGAAGGACCCTGCCTTTCTCGACGCGCTGCGGCAATGGCAGCCGGATGTCATTGCCGTGACCGCGTATGGCCGTATTCTGCCCCCGGCGATTCTGACGATGCCGCCTCGTGGCTGCATTAACGTGCATGGGTCGCTTCTGCCGAAGTACCGCGGCGCTGCTCCCGTTCAGTGGGCGATCATTAGGGGCGAACGGGACACCGGCATCACCACCATGTTTATGGCTGAGGGAATGGATACGGGCGACATGTTGCTTCAAGAGAAGGTGGAGATCCTTCCTGACGACACGGCGGGCGCGCTGGCTCCGCGACTGGCGGAAGTCGGCGGACGATTGCTGGTTGAAACCTTACGCCGCCTTGAGGCCGGCACGCTGACTCCGCAACCCCAGGATGATGCCCAGGCGACCATGGCGCCATTGCTCAAGAAGGAGGACGGTGTGGTCGACTGGACCTTGCCGGCTGCGGAGATTGCGAATCGTGTCCGCGGACTGTCTCCCTGGCCTGGCGCGTATACCTATGTGAATGGCGAACGGTGGGTTCTCTGCCGCGTGGCGGTGGGGCAGGAGGTTTCCGGTGCGGCTCCCGGGACCGTGATGAAGGTGACTAAGGACCGGGTTGAAGTGGGGACCGGTGCCGGGACGATTCAGCTCCTCGACATTCAACCATCCAATAGTCGACGGATGACGATGGCGCAGTATTTGGCCGGCCATCAATTGGACCAGGGGCTCAAACTGCAAGGAATCCCTCCAGCACATAACTAATTACGGATCTATCGTCGCATTCTCTAGACTATCATCTCGCCATGCTCATCCTTTCCAAACATGGGATCTGAGCTGCACCCATTACAATCAGGCGGAGTTGTGTCTGCCGGGCGACGCGCCGCCATGAAGGCTCTGCTGGCGGTCGACAAGGCGGGCATGGTGGGCGACGACCTGTTCGATCAGCTCTCCTCACGTGAGGCGCTAGATCTGCGCGATCGGTCTTTCATGGTGGAGCTTGTGCGCGGGGTGTTGCGGTATCGGGCCACTCTCGACTGGCGATTGAGCCTGTTGTCCGATCGGCGCATCACGAAGCTTCCCTTCCTGATCCAGACCGTTCTTCGACTCGGTGCCTATCAACTCTTGTACCTGGACCGGGTTCCTGATTCCGCTGCCGTAAACGAGTCTGTCCAGATGACGAAGCAGCAGAGTCGTCGCCTGGGGCGGGATTGGAGCGGCTTTGTAAATGCGGTGCTGAGGGCGTTGCTTCGATCGCCCGAACCGGCCTGGCCCGATGCGGAAAGCGATCCCGTTGCGGCCTTGGCTGTGCGGTATTCCTGTCCGTCGTGGCTCGTGGAGCGATGGTGTCATCGCATGGGTGCCGAGGGTGCTGAGGCCTTGTGTCGTATATCGGTGGAGGTGCCTCCTCTGACACTGCGTGTGAATACGCTTCGAACATCCCGCGCGGCATTGCTGGCCGACCTGGCTGCGGCGCGGGTGGAGGCGGGCCCGACGTCAGTCAGCGAAGGTGGCATTCAACTGTCTCGTTCCTGCTCGGTCATCGAGCTGCCGGGATATACGGAGGGACGGTTTTATGTGGAGGATGAAGCCGCGCAGCTGATTCCGTTGTTGCTGGACGTGCAGCCGGGGCAGCGGGTACTGGACGCCTGCGCGGCCCCGGGCGGAAAGGCCACCCACCTGGCGGCGCTCATGGAGAATCGAGGCGAGATCGTGGCGGTGGATCGAGCCACAACGCGGCTCGATCGGGTGACGGCCAATTGTCGCCGCCTCGGAGTGACGATCCTGACGCCCCTGGTCGGCGATTTACGCGCGCTGGTCGGGGCGGGAATCGTATCCCATCCGAAGTTGTCCCGCCCGTTCGACCGCATTCTGCTGGATGCTCCATGCAGCGGACTCGGTGTGTTGCGGCGTCATCCTGAAGGGAAGTGGTATAAGACGCCGGAGTCCATCGCGCAGCATCGGCAGATGCAGGTGGAATTGCTTGCGGTGACGAGCCGTCTCTTGCGGCCCGGAGGGGTGTTGGTCTATAGTACCTGCTCGATCGAACCGGAAGAAACCGTGTCAGTCCTCGACGAGTTTTGTCGGTCTCATCGTCAATTTCAGCGTGAGTCGATCGCGCCCTGGTTGCCCCCAGCCGGACTGCCGTTCGTGACCCCTCAAGGGGATCTGTCTACGATGGCCAACAGGAACAGGATGGATCTGTTTTTCGCCGCCCGCGTGCGGAGGATCGAGTAATGGCCGGCCGGATCGTACGTATTGCCCCCTCCATTTTATCGGCGGATTTCGCGCGCCTGGCCGAAGAAGTGGCGCGGGTGGAGGAAGCCGGAGCCGACTGGTTGCACATCGATGTCATGGACGGACACTTCGTGCCCAATCTGACGGTCGGACCGCCGATCGTCGAAGCCTTGAGAAAAGTCACCACCTTGCCGCTGGATGTGCATCTGATGATGATGAATCCTGATGCGTTCATCGGAGAGTTTGCCGAGGCGGGCGCCGACTATCTGACCGTGCATGTGGAAACCTGCCTTCACCTACATCGGACGGTGCAATCGATCAAAGAGCGGGGCGTGAAGGCGGGTGTGACCTTGAACCCTGCCACTCCAGCCGGTGCCCTGTCGGAAATCGTCCGCGATGCCGATCTCATCCTCATCATGTCTGTAAGTCCAGGGTTCGGCGGGCAGAAGTTTATTGCCTCGTCGTTACCCAAGATCGCCGAGGTTCGGGCCTTGATCGATCGCACCGGGAGCCGGGCGCTTCTGGAGGTGGATGGAGGGGTGAAGCCGGACAACGTGAAAGAGATTCTCGCCGCCGGCGCCGAGGTGCTGGTTGCGGGATCCGCCGTGTTTTCCACTGATGATTACGCCGCCGCCATTACGGCGTTGAGGGCGGGGCATGAACCTGCCGCTCGCACAGCGAGGAGTGCCGCCGCTCATCGATAGAAGAGGCGTCAGACCACACCCTTGTTCATGGATAATCTTCATCCTCTCGAAAGCAAAGTGCTGTTGGCGTTGACCCGGCAGTCTGACGCGCCGCCTACGCTCGATCAGCTTGCGAAATCCACCGGGTTGGAGCCGTCGCAATTGAGCATGGCCGTCGAATGGCTGCTGGCGAAGTCACTGATCGCCGTGCATGCGGAAACCGTGGCCCACATCGCTTCGCTGACCCCGATCGGCGAATTGTTCTTCGAAAAATGCGCCCCGATTGAACGAGTGCTCTCCGCCTCGCGGGAGGCCGGCCAGACTGGGAAGCGGCTTACGATTCAGGACATTCAGGTCAAGGAGGCGCTTGAGCCGGCCGAGGTGAGCAAAGCGGTCGGCACCCTCAAAAAAGAAGGTGCGATTCTGATTGTCCAGGGCGGCTGCATCGAGAGCACCGGCCGCAATAGTGCCACGGCCGAGGCCATGCGTTCTTTGCTGCAGGAATTGCGGAGCGGCCAGCGGGAGCTGACGTCCTTTCCCGAACCGCTCCGGGGCGTGCTCCAACAACATGCAGTGAAGCGCGGCAATGCGCGCGAGCCGTTCCGGATTGATGAGCGGGTCACCAGATCGTTCCTGTTGACTCCTGCCGGGCAAGAGGTGGCCGGGCAGCTGTCGCGCGACGGCGTGGCGGAGGAAGTGTCGCAATTGACGCCGGAGTTGTTGAAGGAAGGCGCCTGGCGGACGAAACGGTTTCGAAAGTATACGATCAGTCTACGGGCTCCGAGAATTGCGGCGGGCAAACGCCATCCCTATCGCGAGTTTCTGGATCTTGTCAAACTCAAACTGGTCAGTATGGGTTTCCAGGAAATGCGCGGGACCCTTGTCGAGACTGAATTCTGGAATATGGACGCGCTGTTCATGCCGCAGTTTCATCCGGCGCGCGACATACATGATGTCTACTTCGTAAAAAATCCGACACACGCCCGCACAATCGAGGAACCGTACCTGACGCAGGTGACACAGGTGCATGAACGAGGGGCAGGGGCCGGATCGACGGGCTGGGGCTATGCCTTCGATGCCGAGCGCGCGAAACGGCTGGTATTGCGGAGTCAAGGGACCGCGGTGTCGGCGAGGACGTTAGCAGCCGGCGCGTCTGTGCCGGGGAAATATTTTTCCATCGCCCGCTGCTTTCGTTATGATCAGGTTGACGCAACCCACGCCACTGATTTCTTTCAGGTGGAAGGGATCGTGTTAGGGGCGGACATTAATTTCCGGACCCTGCTTGGATTGTTGAATCTGTTTGCCCGGGAAGTGGCGCAAGCCAAGGAAGTCAAATTTCTTCCGGCCTATTTCCCCTTCACCGAACCGTCCGTCGAGATGCATGTGCGCCATCCGAAGTTGGGATGGATGGAATTAGGTGGCGCCGGATTGTTCCGACCTGAGGTGACGACGCCGCTCGGGGTTTCCGTACCGGTCATTGCCTGGGGGCTTGGCCTCGATCGTATGGCGATGGTGGCGCTGGGGATTCACGACATTCGCGATTTGTTCTCGGCCGACCTTGAATTCATTCGTACCATGCGGGGAAGTTTTTAGGACGACGACACCATGCCCACGATTTCCCTTCAACGAGACGATCTCGAAGCCTTGATCGCAGGACCGGACGAGAAACCGGTGCGGATTCCGCTCGATCAGCTTGAGCAATGGCTGATGTTGGTGAAAGGTGAGCTGAAGGGGCACACTTCGGAGACCGGCGAGCTGCGGATCGAGTTGCAAGACAGTAATCGTCCGGACTTATGGTGTTGTGAAGGCATCGCCAGGCAGATCCGGATCAAGCAGCGTGGCTCGGCGATTTCCTACCCCTTCTTCAAGAAGTCGAAGCGGGTCGCGGGGAAGTTGATTGTGGCGCCTGGAATGGACCAGGTGCGTCCGTACGTGGCTGCTTGCACGGCAGTCGGGTATCGCGTCACGGCCTCCGGCCTGACGCAGCTCATCCAAACGCAGGATAAGTTAGCCGATATTTTTGGACGCAAGCGGCGGTCGGTCTCGATCGGCTTATACCGGCTGGCTCCCATCGTGTTTCCCGTCTCGTACGATCTGGTCAAGCCGGACGACGTACGATTCACGCCGCTCGGCATGGAGACCATGATGACGCTGCGGGAGATCCTCATGGTCCATCCCAAAGGCGTGGAATACGGTGGTATCGTCGGTACCCATGAACGGCTCCCGGTCCTGCGAGATGCCAAAGGGCAGGTACTGTCTTTCCCCCCGATCATCAACAGCCGGGAAATCGGCGAGGTCCAGGTCGGCGACCATGAATTGTTCGTCGAAGTGACCGGCACTGATCTGCCGATGGTGGCGCTGACGCTGAATATTTTTGCTGCCAATCTCGCTGATCGTGGGGCGGTGATTGCGCCGGTCGAGATTCACTCACCGGTGAACACCAGTTTCGGGCGACGATGGATCACACCGATAGACTTCGGAGCTCCTCGGGCGATTTCTCTCCAGGCCATCGAGTCGGCGTTGGGAGAAGCGCTGGGTGGAAAGGAAGTCACCTCCGCGCTCAAGTCCTATGGGTACACCGTAAAGTCGGCCGGGAAAAAGGTGGCAGTACAGCTACCCCCTTACCGAAATGATCTGCTGCATACAGTGGACGTGGTGGAGGATGTTGCCATCAGTCAGGGGTACGCCAGGTTTGCCCCCGTCATGCCCTCGCAGTTTACGGTAGGCGGGCTGTCGCGTTTGGAACAGATGGCCGACCGGGTTCGGCACCTCATGGTGGGGATGGAATTCCAGGAAATCATCTCCAACATCATGGGTTCCCACCAGGACTTTTGTACGCGCATGCGTCTGGACGGCACAGAGTGGGCGAAGGTGGTGGAAGTGGATAACGTGATGTCTCTCAGTTATTCCTGTCTGCGCCAGTGGATCACACCATCGTTGCTGCAGGTGGAGACCAATTCCAGCCGGGCCTTCTATCCGCATCGCATGTTTGAAGTCGGGGAAGTGGCTATTCCTGATGCGAAGGCCGATGTCGGATCCCGGACGGTGACGATGTTGGGTGCCGTGATCGCCCATGCCGGCGCGCACTTCTCAGAAATTCATTCCTGTCTGGATCTGCTGCTGTATTACCTGGATCGCCCCTTCACCCTGGAGCCGGTGGATCATCCCTCATTTCTCGATGGTCGAGCCGGAAAGATTGTGTCAAACGGGCAGGTGATCGGGTTGTTAGGCGAGTTGCACCCCGAGGTGTTGGAGCACTGGCAAATCGGGGTCCCGGCGGTAGTGCTGGAGTTGGAGATCGATCGACTACTAGAAGATGTGTGACGGGAGAATCCGTTCGATCAGGACTCTCCCGCCACAGAACGTTCGTGTGGACGTAACGATTAGCTCGTCGCAGTCGCGAGCTGCTGCTTGGCCACCCCGACGAGTTTCTCAAATCCCGCCATATCCCGGATCGCCATATCGGACAGCACCTTCCGATCCAACAGGATATTCGCCTTCTTCAGGGCGTTCATGAAGCGGCTATACGCAATGCCATGCAGGCGGGTCGCCGCGCTGATGCGCGCGATCCAGAGCTGGCGGAAGTCACGCTTGCGATTCTTTCGTCCGACATAGGCATAGGCCTGTCCCTTGTCGACCGATTCGGTTGCTGTTCGGAACAGCCGGCTCTTCGCGCCATACTGGCCTTTCGCCAGTTTCAGGCGCTTCTTTCTCCGCTGTCGAGTTTTCGGACCACCTTTTGTACGAGGCATCGGGAGCTACTCCTTTTTCAAATCCTGTTCACGGCACAATCGTCGTTACTGCGGAAGGATGCGGTTCAGTGCTTGGGTCGATGCAGAAGACACCTCGACAGCCCCCTTCAGGTTCCGCTTGCGGTCGCGCGGCTTCCCGGTGAGCAAATGGCGGCCGCCAGCCTTCCGGCGAACCAGCTTCCCTGTTCCTGTGCGTCGAAACCGCTTCTTCGCGCCACTGTGGGTTTTCATTTTCACTTTCATGCTCTCATTCCTTCCTTGTGTGTGCTTCGCACACTATTTGGGAGCCAAAATCATGATCAGGCTCCGCCCTTCCATTCTTGGCGCAAACTCCACGGTCCCGGCTTCCGTACATTGCTGAATGACACTGGCCATCATCGTGCGACCCATTTCCTGATTGGCCATTTCTCGACCGCGATAGGTCAACGTCACCTTAGTTTTGTTGCCGTCGGCCAGGAATTCCTTGATCTGACGGATTTTAATTTCGAGATCGTGTTTGTCGGTACGGGGACGTAACTTGATCTCTTTGACCTGCGTCGACTTCTGGTGCCGCCGGCTTTGGTGGTCTTTCTTGCTGAGCTCGAATTTATACTTCCCATAGTCCATGATGCGGCAAACCGGCGGCTGCGAGGTCGGAGCCACCTCAACAAGGTCGTAGCCCCCCTCCTGGGCCTTATTAAAGGCCTCAACGGTCGGCAGTATTCCCAGTTGCTCGCCTTCAGGACCGATGACTCGAACTTCCCGAATCCTGATTTCCCGGTTTACGCGTAATTTAGGGACGATAGGTCACCTCGTTTGTGAGTGGGTTGCTGTGTCGCGTAGTGATTGATTCGTGTCTGTGCGGATGAGTTCCAGGAATTGTTCGATCGGCATAGTCCCATGGTCGGCCTTGCTTCGACCGCGAACCGCCACCATGCCGCTCTGCACTTCCTTGTCGCCCACCACCAGCATATAAGGGATTTTGTTCTTTTCCGCTTCTCGGATCTTGAAGCCGATCTTCTCGTTGCGGAGGTCTGCTTCAACCCGGTAGCCGTGGCTCTTGAGCGTGGAGACGATCTTGGCCGCGAATTCTTGTTGATGATCCGTGATCGTGAGCACCACTGCCTGAACCGGGGCCAGCCACGTTGGAAAGGCGCCGGCATAGTGTTCGATCAAGATGCCGAAGAAGCGCTCAATCGATCCCATGAGCGCTCGATGAATCATAATGGGCTGGTGGTGTTTGCCGTCTTCACCGGTATAGGCCAGCTTGAAGCGCTCGGGATTGTTGAAGTCGACTTGAACCGTCGAGCATTGCCAGGAACGGCCGAGAACGTCCCTGATCTTGATGTCGATTTTCGGGCCATAGAACACGCCTTCACCCGGATCCACCTGATACGCCACGTTCCGGCTTTTAAGCGCAGCCTCCAAGGCGTTGGTAGCAACAGTCCAGTTCTCATCCGAACCGACCGATTTCTCAGGGCGGGTCGAGAGGTAGATTTCAAATTCCGAAAACCCGAAAGTGCCGAGGACGAAAAAGGTAAAGTCCAGCACGCGGCTGACTTCAGCCTCGATCTGATCGGGTCGACAGAACAAATGC
>JBEIQG010000171.1:0-8101 GCA_040376625.1 Nitrospira sp.
CGTATTATTGCGGCCACGAATCAGGATTTAGCACAAGCGGTTCAAGAGCGCCGGTTCCGACAAGACTTGTATTACCGGCTGCACGTGATTCCTATTCACATTCCGCCGTTGCGGGAGCGGCGGAGCGATATTCCCCTCCTGGTTAATCATTTCATTGCCCAGTTTAATCAATTACGGAGGACAGAGATTCTAGGCATGGAGCCTGATGCGTTGGCCCGCATGATGGAAGAAGAATGGCCGGGAAATATACGCGAGCTCGAAAACATGATCGAACGTCTCTGTGTATTGAAGAAACGGGGTATGATCACTATGGGCGACTTGCCTGAGCGGCCGGTCAGAGTAAATGCCGGTAAAGGAGCCGAGTCGCCTGAGCAATTTATTCGCTTCTCGGAAGACGGGATCAATCTGACCAAGGAACTCGAACATTATGAAAACAGGCTTATTGGGGAAGCGTTGCGAAAGGCCAATGGAATTACCAGCCGAGCAGCACAGTTGCTTCAAGTCAATCGCACCACACTTGTGGAAAAACTAAAACGGAAAGGATTCGATCCCAAGACGCACGGCTATTCGATCCAAAACTAGCAAGCCGCTACTCTCTTCTCCTCTCATTCGTCATTTTTTTGACCGGCCCCTCCAAGCGCCTGTCGGGGTTTCTGACAGCACATGCTGTCCGGTTTTGTCCGCCCGCCAAAATCATCAACTGATGCCGTCATTTGGACGATTTCCGAAAGGGCACAGTACTTGCTGATTTGCCTCCTGTGCAATACCGAGCTTCGTCACAACAATCCGTCAGCATCCGAATAAGTCTGGCATTTTTCGTTGGAAGCCTGTTCCTCGTCGGGAGCTCTACTGCCCTGGCGGCCGGTGGACCTTCGACGATGCGACAAGAATTACCTGCCATGATGCCTGAGCCGTCGGAATTAGTGCGAGGCGCACTTCCGGATCCGGGGCCTCGGTTGGAACGGATACCCGAGAGTCCTGACTGGGGTAAGTTTGAACGGGGAGTGGTTTTATACAATCAGGGTCGGTATCTCGAAGCGCGGCTTCAGCTGAGCAACATACAGCGAGACCATGGCGATCTTCCGTTCCGATCGTCCCTTCAGGCATTTCTAACAGAAAGCTCCTTAAAGAGCAGTGCGCAAGAACTGCGGCCCCTGGAGATCATCGATCAGTACAAGGCGCTGATACGAGAGGATCCCCAGTCGACCAATGCCAAGCGGGCCGCCTGGAGAATTGGCGATGTGTATCGTGTCGAAGGGTGGTACCAGGAGGCGCAGATCGCCTATCAGCATGCGCTCAGTCTCTCCGAACGAGATTCCTATGATGCTAATCGAGCCATGCTCGGTCTTGGCTATGTCTTTCGTGGCATCAAGAGTTGGAAGGATAGCGTACAGACGTTTGATCATGTCTTGAAACGAACCACAGATCCCACGTTGCTGGTGTCGGCAACCCTGGGACAAGCCCACAGCCTTTACCGAATGGGACGGATCAAGGACGCTGATGCGTTGTATGAAAGCATCAGCAGCCGCTGGCCTTCCGCTCTTCGCGCGGATCCGTACGCATTACTGCGTTATGCGGACACGGCGGGAGAAGCGCAGCGCGGCCCGGTCATGCGGGAACAACTCCTCCATTTCTATAATCTGTATCCCTCCAGGCCGGAGAATCCTCTGGTGTTGATGCACCTGGCCGACAGTTACAAAGAGGCCGGGCGATGGGAAGATGCGAGCATTTTCTATGCGGCGTTGTTAAGCCAGTACCCGGATTCCCAGGTTGTGCCCACGGCTAAGCTCCGGTATGCGGACGTGCAGGAGCATCTCGCTCCTGAAGGTGAGGAAGTAAATCTTCGGCACACGATCGCCGCTCATCTCGCGAATGTTCCACTGAAGCCCGGCGAAATGCTCAGCCCGCGACAGTTGTTCGAAAGCAGCGCCAGGCAATATGAAGACTCCCAGGTTGGAAGCGAGGCGTTGTTTCATCTCGGTGAAGCGTTGGAGCGAGCCGGAAAACAGGAAGAGGCGCTGAAAGCATACGAGCAAGTGGTCCAGCGGGCCGGGAAATTTGAGAGCGATCCCTGGCCGGAGAAGGCAGGCACGCAGCTGGTGAGATTTCTGCGCCCCCGGCTGGAAGCGGCGCTCAAAGCAGGCGATGATTTTGAGCTCATCAACCAGTTCCACCGGAACGGCCCGTTTGCCGATCGGCTGTACGCCGCTACGGAACTGTTGCTTAAAGTGGCCGAGGCGCATCGCCGGCTTGGATTTCCAATCGAATCGGCACGGCTGTTTCAGTCGTTGATTCGCGATTCCAAAGCCGAGGCCTTTCACGAAGTCGCCCTAATTGGGCTGGGCGATAGTTATTTGGACCAAAAAGACATGCGCGCGGCCCGCGCCGTCTTCGAGCGGTATCGGTTGCAATTTCCAGTCGGCCGGTTCGCCGGACAAGCTCTGATAGGCATCCTGGTCTCCTTCGAGGGAGAAGGAAACTTGTCCGGCTTGGTGAAGCTTGGAAAACAGTGGTTGATACACAACCCGCGCCATCCAGACCGCGCATTGGTTCAGCTGCAGGTAGCCAATGCGCTGAGAGAGGCAAAACGGGATGCCGAAGCAGCGCCTCTCTATGAGAATGTGCTCAAGGCAGGGATGGACCTGTCCCCATTTGATCGACTGCGATACGCCGACGTCCTGGCCAGACTGAATCGTCCGGAGACGGCGCTGGCCCTCTATAAACAGGCATTGGTATTGGGGTTGGAGCCTGAACAGGAAGCCTGGGCGCAATTTCAGATTGTGCAAATGGCACGGGGAGTGAAGCGCGAAGAGTTCGCAAGGAACGGGCTTCGGGCACTGCAGGAGAACAGCGATAGCCTGGTTCGTCGTATGGCCGCCGTGATGCAGACCGAGTTGCCTGAGTCCACTCCCGCCGCAGGAGGAAAAAAACGATGACCGCTCGCGAGGCCGAAGCATCGAACAACGATCTGCTGGCACGCGCGTTTCACGACTTTGACCAGGCTGCCACCGTCCTTCAACAGTCGTATGACGCATTGACGGCACGGCTCCAGCAAATGGATCTGGAACTCGCGCAAACCAATGCCAGCTTGCGTGAACATCTTCGCGAGACAGAAGAGATGCGGGCTCACGTGACGGCGGTGTTGGAGTCGCTGGATACGGGCGTGATTGTAGCGGACTCGGACGATTCCGTTGTGCGGTGCAATCATGCCACGGAACGCCTGTTGGGAGTTTCGCAAGCCCGCCTCAGGGGGCGGCGGGCGACAGAAGTGCTGGAGGAAATCCGGAAAGACCACGGCGAGTATCCGCTGCTACTACCGACAGGTGTGACCATTGCCCTCTCTCAGAGTGATTTAACCGATGCAACCGGAAGTTTGATCGGCAAACTGGTCTTGATCCATGACGTGACCCACATTCGACAGCTCGAAGACCGGTTGCAGCGGCGGAACCGGCTGGAGGCCATGGGGCAGATGGTCGGTAACATTGCGCATGAGATCCGGAATCCCCTGGGAAGCGTTGAATTATTCGCGTCGATGCTGCGCAAGGATCTGCGAGACCAGCCGCATCTGCGGACATACGCCGAGCATATCTCCGTGGCGGTACAGGCCATGGATCGGTTGTTATCGAACCTGCTCGTCTATACCAGACCGGACTGTTCAAGGCTGGCATGGCAGGATACGGAGTCGCTGCTTCGGGAAGTCCTCACGCTGGCCAGCCATGCCATGTCACCGGCCTCGATCGTAGTCCGTTGCGAAGTCGATCCCCGTGTTTCGAAAATTTGGTGTGACGGCGGGAAAATGAAACAGGTGCTGCTGAATCTTGTTCTGAATGCCATCCAGGCCATGCCTGAAGGCGGCAGTCTGACACTGTCTGCTCGTATGGCTGCGGAACACAGCACCGGATCGCCTGCCATCCAACTCACGGTCAGCGACACCGGCACGGGGATTCCCCTCGAGCTGCAGTCACGGATATTCGATCCGTTTTTTACCACAAAAGATCATGGGACGGGGTTGGGGCTTGCCATCGTACATGCGCTGGTCGAGGCTCATCACGGCCGCATCGACGTAGAGAGCAGACCGGGGCATGGGACCTCGTTTGTCACGACCTTGCCCCAGGGCTCCATCCCAAACGCAACGATGCCTGCGCGAAACGCCGCGTTGGTCGGCCGGTCCGTGCAGACCCGTCCGATCGTGAATGCAACTGAAGAGGAGATTTACGAATGACCGTGCAACAGGATTTGCAAGGCCCCTCCGCCAATTCCGAAGAAGCTCGGATGGTCCTGATCGTCGATGATGAACCCTCGATGAGAACGGCCCTGTCTGAAACCGTCCGCCGATTGGGCTATCAAGTCCGGGGAGCGATCGACGGCGTGGATGCGATTGAACAGATTGAACGAGTGAAACCCTGGCTGGTGGTGACCGATTTGAAGATGCCGCGCCTCACTGGACTGGAACTCGTCAAGGCTATCAAACAAAAATCCCCCCAGACGTTCATTGTCCTGATGACTGCCTACGGCACGGTGGAGACGGCGGTGGAAGCGATGAAGTACGGCGCGAATGACTACATCCTAAAACCGTTTTCAACGGACCTATTGGAGCGGGTGATTCTCAATCTGCAGGCGACCACGGCGCCGGATGAGCAGGCCGGGCCTGCCACGCTGGAAGCGAGGGCGATCTTGACGCAGGACCCCGGCATGATCCGCTTACTCACCACTCTCGAAGGGGTCGCGGCGAGTCAGGCGACCGTGTTGATCAGCGGTGAAAGCGGGACAGGGAAGGAACTCCTGGCACGCTACATCCACGCACGCAGTCCGCGCGCACATCGCCCGTTTGTGGCGCTGAATTGCGCCGCACTTCCGGACAGTCTCCTCGAGAGCGAGCTATTCGGCCACGAACGCGGCGCATTCACCGGCGCCATCCAGAAAAAACTGGGCAAGTTTGAAATGGCGCATACCGGGACGCTGTTTCTCGATGAAATCAGCGAAATGAATTTGGGCTTGCAGTCCAAACTTCTGCGGGTCTTGCAAGAGCGCGAAGTCGATCGCATCGGCGGACGCGAGCCCGTTCCAGTAAATATTCGCGTCATCGCCACCACCAATCGCTCCTTGTATCACGAAGTCACCCAAGGGAGATTCCGTGAGGATCTTTTCTATCGGCTGAACGTGTTTCCCGTCACAGTCCCCCCGCTTCGTGACCGGTCGGGCGATATTCCGCTTCTGGCGAGACATTTCCTTCGTTCTTCGGCACAGCGAAACGGGCTCACCATGCCCACGTTGTCCGAACGAGCGATTGCCGATCTTCAGCAGCGTCCCTGGAAAGGCAACGTGCGTGAACTCGAGAACGTCATGGAACGAGCCATCCTAGTGGCCAGCGGAGGGGCGGTGGATGTGGATCATCTGATGCCGGGCGACGGCACCGTTCCGGTACGGGAGGTCGAGGCGGTCGGTACCATCGTGACCGCTTCGACGCATGGATCGCTGTGGGAGATGGAGCGCGACCTTATTTTCAAGACCCTGGCGCGAGTGAAAGAGAATCGCACGCATGCGGCGAAGGAATTGGGGATCAGCATCAGAACGTTGCGGAATAAATTACGGGAGTATCGCGACATGGGCTACCAGGTCGAGGCGGAGAAGTCCTGATCCCGCCGGCAGGGAGCTGGGCAGAATATTCTCCGAGGTGGACATTTTTGCCGGGTGCAGTTCGAAGCGCCGCACATAGAGGGGATGTGAACTCAATTCCATGAGCAACACGCGCGGTATACGTATTGCACATTGTTCGAGGGAGAAGTCTAGCTAAGGAGCGTGGGACATGACCATTTTTGACAGAACCATGCAGCTGCTGAGTCGATCGCTCGATCTTCGCGGTGCCCGCCAGCAAGTAATCGCGGCAAATATCGCCAACGAAGAAACACCCAAGTATCGCGCGAAGGACTTGAATTTCGGCCAGGCGCTGGCCAATGCGCAGCAGGGCAAGTTGCCGATCTCCCTGGTGTCCACCAACGCGCAACATTTCGGACCACAAGGCACGGGGTACCAACGGGTCCTTGGGCAGGTTGAAGATGTGCCGGCCGGGGATCTGCCACTGGACGCCAATTCCGTCAACATTGAACTTGAAATGGCCAAAATGTCGGATAACGCCCAGCAATACAACACTGCGGCCACCATCATCGGGATGAAGTTCAAAGGGTTGTTAAGTGCCATTCGTGAAGGACGGTAGGCGCGATCGCGGGACACCCCCACACATGACTGTTAGAACCAATCACAAAGAGGTGTGTAATGGAATTGACAGATAGCCTTGCGGTCTCCGTCTCTGCACTGGATGCCCATCGGCATCGACTCAATGTCATCGCCAGCAACCTGGCCAACGCCCAGTCGACGAAAACCAGCACAGGCGGTCCCTATCGCCGCCGTGATGTGGTCTTTCAAGCCGCGCCCGTATCCTCGGCGTTTCAAAAGGCATTCACACAAGTGACAGCGGGTCCCGGACGTCAAGCGTTGGACGGAGTGAAAGTCGCGCGTGTCATCGAGGACAAGAAGCCCGGACAGACGGTGTACGACCCTCGTCACCCCGATGCGGATAAAAAGGGCTTCGTCACGATGCCCAATGTGAATGTCATGGAAGAGATGGTCAACATGATCGGCGCCTCGCGCGCCTATGAAGCGAACGTGCAGGCGATCAACGCCACCCGCACCATGTGGAATCGCGCGTTGGAGATCGGGAGGTAACCATGTCTGATCTGCGTATCGCGGGAGCCAATGGCCTCCGACCAATCGAGGTGCCGGAGATTCACGAGGCGGGGCCAGGCGGCGAAGCCGGCACAACGAATTTCATGGGTTCCCTCAAGGAGGCCATCGGGCATATCAACGACGCTCAGACCGGCGCCAGTCAGGCGGTCGATGCGTTGGTAACCGGGCAGAGCACCAACATTCATCAAACCATGGTGGCCTTGCAACAGGCAGATGTGTCCTTTCAGTTGATGATGCAGGTGCGGAACAAGCTGGTCACCGCCTACGAGGAAATTCAGCGGATGCAGATTTAGGCGGTTGTCGTCCGGTCGCCGGTCTCACGCATAAAGGATTCCACATCGTATGTTCTCAAAATTCAACCAGTTCACGATCAATCAGCGCTTCATCATTCTGCTCGCACTCGCCGGATCCATTGCCGGACTGGTCGCGGTGACACTCTGGACGCAGCAGCCGGACATGCAGGTGCTCTTTGCCAACCTGGCGGTGGACGATGCGTCAGGCATCATCGACAAGTTGAAAGACGCGAAGGTCCCCTATGAGACGGCCAACGGAGGGACCACTGTCCTGGTGCCCAGCGCGCAGGTGCATGACTTGCGTCTGGAGATGGCCGGGCAGGGGCTTCCCCACGGCGGGGGAGTGGGATATGAAATCTTCGATCGGACGACGATGGGGATGTCTGATTTCGTGCAGAAGTTGAACTATCGGCGGGCCTTACAGGGCGAGTTAGCCCGTACGATTGCCCAAATGCCGGAGGTGGAGCGCGCACGGGTGCATTTGGCAATTCCGGAACGCCGGCTGTTCGCCACGGAGCAGGACCGGGCACGAGCCTCCGTAGTGGTCTCCCTGCGCGCCAGCCAAACGTTGTCGAAGGCGCAAATTCAGGGCGTGGTGCACTTGGTCTCCAGCAGCGTCGAGGGGTTGCAATCACGCGATGTGACCGTCGTCGATGGGCATGGCAACTTATTGTCCAGCACCTCCAGCGATGAGTCAGCCGGGCTCTCCGGAACCCAAATGGAATATCAACGGACGCTGGAGAAGGACATCGAGACCCGTATCCAAACGATGTTGGAGCGGATTGTGGGCGTCAATAAAGCCGTGGTGCGTGTATCGAGCGTGCTCGATTTCCGAAAAATAGAAACCACCGAGGAACGCTATGATCCGAACGGGCAGGTCGTCCGCAGTGAGCAACGAGGACAGGAAAAATCCAGCGGGGTGAACGGCACCTCGGGCGGCGTGCCCGGCGTAGAGTCGAACGTGCCGGGTGGCACCGAGACCGAAGGCGGGCAAACCAGTTCCAACAACAACCAGACCAAAAACGAGACGGTCAATTATGAAATCAGCCGGACCGTGTCGCGCA
>JBEIQG010000116.1:0-11629 GCA_040376625.1 Nitrospira sp.
ATTCACCGCCATCGGAAAACCGTGGCTCGGCCGCAGTAAGGGCCCAACGAACCTGCCCGTCGTGACGCAGGAGGCGAAACTCCGTTTGGATGGATTCTCGCCTGGCATTCGAGGCCATGAACGTCTCCCAGACGCGAGTGCGGTCCTCAACATACACGGCTGCGGTCCAGCCGGTCCCAAGGCCGCTCTCCGCCCGTTGTCCGGTGAAGTCATACCAGGACTGGCTCAAATAGCTGCAGCGGCCGTCCGGCTCGCTTACCCACACCATGACCGGAGCATGGTCCGCCATGTGCCGGAAGCGCCGCTCGCTTTCACGCAGGGCCTGCTCGGCTTCCGACCGTTCACGATTCTCCAGGTCTCGTTCAATCACCACCGCAGCCGTATGGGCCAGTAACTCGACGACGGAATAATCCTCCGGCGAGGGATTTCGGACATGCCGGTAATAGAGGGCGAACGTGCCCAGGACTCGCTTCGCAGAACGGATAGGCATGGACCAACAGGCGCGCAGACCGTACTGCAGCGCGAGGTCGCGATAGGAGGTCCAGAACGGATGACTGGCGATATCCTCCACGATCACCGGTTCGTTTCGGAACGCCGCAGTTCCGCAGGACCCGACTGCGGGCCCGATGGCGACGCCGTCAAGGGCTTGGCTGTAGGGCTCCGGTAAACTCGGCGCGGCGCCATGGTGGAGATGTCGGCCCTCCCGATCGAGGAGCAGGATCGACGCCATCACACCATCCCGCAGGTGCGTTTCGACGGTCCTCGTCAGAACCTCAAGCACATCCCGGAGGGGTGCGCCGTCTACCGCCAATTGCAGAGCCTTCTGCTGGCCTGCCAGCAGGTTTTCCATCTGCTTCCGCTCGGTGATATCCACGAGCATTTTGATGCCCCCGACGACTGCTCCCGTTCCATCTCTGATGGGATCCGGATAGACGAGCACATGGCGCCGGTTCCCATCGGGGCGTTCGATGATGAGTTCGTCCCGAACCGAAAGCCCCTCCTTGACGGCCACGGCCATGGGACATTCATCGTGAGGAACCAGCGTGCCGTCGGGCCGATAAATCCGGTGTGATCCGCACCATCGGTCCTTTTCGAGGTCGGGCTCGCGGCCCCATAACGCGACGGCGGCCTCGTTGTAGAGTTTGATGTGGCCTTCTGAATCGATGGTGTACAGCGCCGCCGGCAGGTGCTGAATAAGGCGGCGGTACCGCTCTTCACCCTCTTGCAAGATGGATTCGACCTGTTTCCGCTCCGTGATATCGGTCACGACGGCCACCCAGCCTCGCACAGAACCATCAAGCGCGCGGTCGGGCAGGTAGGCGCAATGGATGAAACGCAGTCCCAGCCTCTCGTACGGAATCGGCAGTTCAAATTCTACCGGTTCTCCGGCCAGGACAGTTTGGATGTATGGCAGGATCAGGTTGTACGCCGGCTGTCCCAAGACCTCGGCCACATGTTTCCCGAGAATGTCGGCGGTTGTCAGTTTCATCCGTGCAGCATAGGCTTGATTAACGTATCGGTACTGCTGGCCGGCGTCACAATAGGCGATGAAGATGGAGGCATGATTGGCGATCAATTGGAGTTGGTCCTGGCTTTGCCGCAACTCGTCCCGGACTCTGAGATGCTCGGTGATGTCGATCGCCATGCCGCCGACCATGACTACCTCGCCGTCCTTCCCGAAAATCGGGAATTTACTCACCAGCGAGCGATGCAGGCCGTCCGCCTGTTGTAACTCTTCCGTCGTCTGAATGGCCCGTTTGCTGTCGAGGACAATCCGATCATTGGCCCGGAACTGGGCGGATGTGTGGGGAGGAAACAGCTCCTCATCGGTTTTGCCGACTATGAGAGCCTCTGTCCCGAATAGCCGGCGAGTGGCCTCGTTGACATAGAGGTAGCGCCCTTGGAGATCCTTAACCCAGGCCAGGCCCGGCAGGTTCTGGGTGAAGTGCGTAAAGAGGGAGTCGTTTGAATCGATGCTCGGAAGTGGGGACCCAGAGGCTGATAACCCGTCGGCCGTGCGCGCAGAATCTTCGCCAGTCCCGTCCCGTTCCTTCATCATTCCCCCGTGAACCGACTCAGACTCATCTGTATTATATGCAAACGGCCGTTGAACACGCGAGGTAGGGGCTCAGGGAGACGGTTCGAAACCTAACGCCATCGGGAACAGCCGGCCCATGCAGCAACATGTATAGGCTGATATGCCAGTGCAAGAGGCCACAGACATAGCAGACGAGCGACGCGCGGTCTTCCGTTTGTCATTCGTCGATATGGTCTGGCCGCATCCTTTGCGGGGCCCGCAGTCGAGCATCGTAGCCATTTCTGCCGGAGCGCTCAAGCTAGGAAGAACCCTAGCGGAAGCAAACCGGGTAGCTGCCTGCACGGGACCGCACGGGCCACCACGGCCATGAAGGCAGGCCTCCGTCCATGCAGATTGCCATTATCGGGTTGATGGAACCGTCGCCGTTGGGTTGTCCGGGAAGAGGTTCATCAGCCGCGCCGGCGGCAACGCGGAAAGACTCTTCCCAATGAAGAAACACTGACGCCGGGCGCGCAGGAAGGAAAGCGGGTCCTACACAAGCAAAGAGGAAACACAGGGGCGGGTGATCAGTTCAAGCGACCGTAAATCGCCGTGGATCGCGGCGCGGAACAACCGGTGGTTGTGTGTCCCCAGTGGGATCGAGTCTCCTGCAGACGACCGATCCTGCCCCAGGTCACTTTGCACAGCAACGACCACACGGAGCGCAGAAACGACCAGCCGAATATCCGCGGCGTTTCAGACCTTCCACCGACCTGACACCAGGAATGCCACAGCCCGGACCGGATTCTCCGCCCTGCCACGACATTATAGGTTTGACGTTGACTCTTCACGGATGACCTCCCATCGATGAACCGGAGCCACTCGGCGCGCATCTGCTTCGTGTCACAGGCAGACCATCATGATGAACGGTACCATGTGGTTGCCGATCCTCCAAAAGAGAATTACATTTGAGACGTACCGTTCGGAGTCAGGGGCAGAAGACTGCTTGGATCGATGGGGTCACAACATCATGACGCAACAATGGGAGACAGGACGGGTAGAATTGGCCGACTGGGACGAATCAAGCTCGGCCCTCAGGACCATTCGCGAAACGGTGTTTATCCACGAACAGGGCGTACCGGTGGAGCTGGAGTGGGATGGGCTCGATTCATCTTGCGCCCATGTACTGGCATGGAACGACCGGGGAGAGGCCATCGGCACGGCACGTATGCAGCGCAATGGCACCATCGGCAGGATGGCGGTGCTCAAAGACTGGCGCGGGCGCGGCGTCGGACAGGCTCTTCTCCAGACACTCCTGGATCTGGCAATTAAGCAGGGACTTGCACGCGTGAGCTTGTCAGCACAAATCCATGCGCTTGGATTTTATGAACGGGCCGGGTTCCACCTTGTCGGCGAGCCCTACATGGACGCCGGCATCCCGCATCGGAAGATGGTGAAAGAACTCACCGCGGCGAAACATACGTCTGAACGATGATTTAACCACGATGGTGAACGATAGAAGATTATCGGCTATCGGTATCTGCAATTCCACGGGGCACAAGTAGAGAGATTCCGGCTGGATCAGGTGATCTGATCCTGTCTTCCGCGAGTAATAGGATCACCAATCCTCCGCCTCCCCTGTTATGAGTTATAGTGAGCCCATGCCTTCCCCTTCGCATCCGCAGGCTGTGATCCGTCGCAGGAGGCGCGGACGCAGGAGCACGATGGTGGCCGTGCGCCGACACGCCTGGCACCACAGATTTCGAGCCCTCATCTCCGCCTTGCGGAGCTTGCCGCTCGCAGCCAGGCTTGTCGTCGGATTGGCCGCCCTTCTCCTATTCGGCGCGGGCACGAATTGGCTCTACCACACTCTCCACAAACCCACGGAAATGTTCTTTGCGCTCGACGAGGCGCTGGATAAACAGCCCTACGAAACCTGGAAGGAATACGGGCCGCTCTTCCGCACACATTCGACGGCCGTCATCACACCGGAGCTGCTGGCCGCGCTGGCGCAGGTCGAAAGCGCAGGCAATCCGGTCGCGCGGACGTACTGGCGATGGCGGCTGAGTTGGAATCCTCTGGAATGGTATCGGCCGGCGTCGAGCGCGGTGGGCATGTTCCAAATCACCGACGCCACGTTTCAAGCCGGGAAACGGTACTGCATCCATGACCATCGTGTGGTTCAGGAAGGAGCCTGGAACGCCCCTCACTCCTGCTGGTTCAATGCTCTCTACAGTCGTGTCCTGCCGAGCCATGCCATCGAGCTGACCGCCGCCCTGCTCGACCGCGCCGTGGCGAACGCAATCGGTCCGCATCGAAGGCCCGGCCCCACGTTCCAACAGAAGCAGGATCTGGCCGCCCTGATTCATCTCTGCGGAGCCGGCGCCGGCCACGCATATGTCGCACGAGGCTTTCGACTGGCCCCGCAGCAACGATGCGGCGATCACAGTGCAAAGATCTATCTCGATCGAGTGAATGAGTTGAAGCGAAAATTTGCCCGATTGGCCGCCGGCGAGAACTTGCTCCGGTTCGTTCGTCCTCAGTAACCGATCTCGACAGAAGGCGCCTCGATCGCACGAGCGATGAGTTCTATCGTGACCATGCGTGATAGAGTGGACCATGCCGATCTCACCCTTCATTCCGCAGCCGGCCACCGGGGATGCGTTCATCGGACACCAAGGGCTTGTCCGAAACCTGCGCGGACGCCTCGCGAACGGCGAATCCGTGGCGGTGATCGGCGGACCGAAGCTCGGGAAGACGTCGCTGGTACGGAGCTCGCTGGAGGGTCTTCCGGACCATAGAGTGATCGAGGTGGATCTTCGCCAGGAGCCACCGCCGAATGGAGATGAGATATCCGGAGCAATACTGGTTCTGGACAACCTCGATCATCTGTCCGACGAATCGATCGACAGGCTGTTCCAACAGGTAGCGGGGGCCGGTCCCAGGAACATGATTCTCACCGGGAGCCACCGATTGAGGACGTTGTTGGGCAACCCGTCAACGTTACCCGGAGTCACCATTCGCCTCTATCCGCTCTCTGTCCTGCTGGATGGAGAGCTGCGCCGGTTGGTCGGTCGCGATATGGCTTCGCCCATCGCGGAGTGGACGGGCAACCATCCATACCTGAGTAAACTCTTCCTACACTACGGAGAGGCGGCTCTTTCTGAAGGGCGGCAGCAATGGGAACCGTTCGTTCGACAATTGGCGGAGGAGATAGGCCGGGGGCAAGAACGACGATTGTTGCTGCACCTGATCTCATGTGCGCGACCGGTGAACCCCGCGAAGGCGGGCATTGAGGCCGGCATCGAACATCTCAAAACCGTGGCAGATCGGCTGGTCTACCTGGGAGCCATCAGCCGCTGGATCAGAAATGACGAGGCCACGCTCTTTGCCGGTTGTCGGCTGCTCAATAACTTCGTCACCGGCCACCCGCCTGACGGCGTAGGTTAGGAGGCATGCTCCGTCGAGCCGTGAGCGTTCAAGCACTGTCGGTGGTATGACGGCAAGCCCTTCCCCTCCAAACCCTTTGCCCGCATCGCGCGCAACCTTGCTCCGGACGGAACCTTTCTGATGGTGATCAAGGACCAGCTGAGGCGGCCATGGCTGCCGAATACTGCCGTCAGGCGGGACTTCGCTCACAAGGCCGGTGGATTCATTCGCGCCCGTTGCGCCCGAGGCCCCATCCTCCGGTCGCCTCCTGGTGGACGACCTGACAGGATGGGGGACCATTTGCCAGTCCTCATCTCTGCCGGGACATCCGTCGATCAGGATCGGATCCACGATCTACCTTCACGATGTTGACGATCTGTTCGTCGAGATCGACTTCGATGCTGACGAGATCTCCCTTGCTCAGCCGCTCACGCCGCATCGTCACCGAATCAGCCATTCGCAACATCCGCAACTGGCCATCCTCAGTCTTGAAGGTCAGCAAATGATTGCGAAGATCCACGTGCTCGACCCAGCTCTCGGGAAACACTGCGGCGGTCTGAAAGCCGAGAACCGGGACGACCAGCCCTATCCAGATCAGCATGATCACCATCAGACGACGCATGTTCATTGTGATCTCCTCTCGCATACAGGTGAACGGTCGAACATGAACGGCGTGTAAGGCACATCGAGACTCTACGCCCCATCGCACCGGCAGTCTGTCGCTCCTGCCGCCATTCTGTCGCGGAGATACAACCTCAGCCTGCGGTCGTCCGCTCTACGAAGAACCCGTATGGCGAGTGAGGCGACGGATTCGTGACGTGCCGCCCCTAGCGGGACGGCGAATGATTGGAGCTGAGGAGAGGGGAAGGCGGAGAAGCCGGGCTAACGCGCAAATATCAGCATACTATTGGCAGGGAGCACCACCGCAGCCGAATAGGCGAAACCATGCAAGGGCTGCGGCCCGGAGGTCACGCGTCCGCCGTTGCCGGCCACGCCGGCGTTGATCCAGTTTTCATAGGTATCGCTGTTGAACAGTTCTCGCCAGTCACCCCCGCCGGGAAATCCGAGTCGATACCCGACGCGGGTGAAATCGGCCAGGTGCACCACCACCAGCAGGTCGTGCCCTTCGCCTTCCACCCAGCGATGAAACGTCAGGACCCGGTTGTGATCGTGCACATGCGCCGCACGAAACCCCTGTCCACGCAATGCAGGCAATCGGCGGCGCAAGTGCAACAGCTCCCGCGTGAACCGCAGATGGTCGATCATCTGGCGATCGCCCTGTTCGAGACCCGCCCAATGGAGCAACAACTCGCGGTGCGTCACGAAGTCGTCCGCCCACTGCTTGTCCTCCAGAAATTCCTGTCCCATGAACAGCATGGGAATCCCGGGGGCGGTGAGACTGAGACCGGTCGCAACCCGGGCACGGCTGCGCGCAAACCAGGATCGGGGGTGATCCGGATCGCCAAGCCGGGCGATACGCCGCTCACGCTCCCGGTAAACGATGTCGTGATTCTCCGGCCCCTGCACAAACCGCCAGGCCTCGTGGAACCCCTCGGGCCACAAGCTTCTCGCCAGTCCCGTCATATTCAATGGACGTTCGTCTGGTGCGCTCGCGTTGCCGATAACATCGCGAATCGCAATCCGCAGGCCGTCGGTCAAGGTGGTATCGAAACCGGCTCCGACCGGCGGCGGCGCGACGATGAACGGATTCACACTCCAATATTCCGCATGGTGCAACGCCTCCGGCCGCTGCGCATGCACCGTCGAGGTCAGGTCCTGACAAGAGCGCCAGCCCTCCGGCGCCCCGTCGTGATCGATCACGCTCACCTGGTCATACCGGAAGCCATCAACCCGGTATTCCGTGAGGAAGAATTTGGCGTTCTGAATCAGGAAGTCGCGCACCTCCGGTTTGGCATAGTCGAACACGAGGCCGCCGGCATGGCCGACATCGGTGAAGTACAGCGAATTGCGCTGACCGCCGGCAGGATTCTGCCGGTCGAAGAAATACAGGCTCTGGTCCCCGAAGTCTCCACCGGCATGGTTGTAGACCACATCGAGCAGCACCGCCAGGCCATAGACATGGGCGAGATCGATCAGCGCCTTGAGCTGATTCATTTCCCCCCTGAGCTCCTTCACTTGATAGGGGCGCAATCCTTTTTCCTCGAGCAGCCGATTGACTGCCGCCACATAGGGAACCAGATCGGCATCCGCCACGGCGAAGTCCATTTCGGGAGAAAAATAGTCGGTGCCGTTGTACCCCAGACTGAAGCCGGTTTGAAATTCCTGAATGGGCATCAGTTGCACCGCGTTCACGCCCAGGTCGGCGAGGTAGGGCAGCTTGCGAGCCACATCGAGGAAGGTGCCACCCTTCTGCGGGAGGTTCGGGGTGAAGAAGGTCCCCACATGGAGCTGATAGATGACGTATTCATGGAAGCGCGGCGGAACATAGCCGCACTCGTGCCAGGGAAAGTCAGGATGACGAACGATGCATTGGCTGGGAAACGGCGACTCCAACTCGCGGGCATAGGGATCCCGCTTGAGCCCCTCACTTCCCTCCCCGACCACGTAGAACATGTAGCGCTGGCGATCCTTTACGCCCGGGATGAACCCCCGCCAATGCCCCTGCGCGTCCCGCGTCAACAAACTTGCTTCGTTTCGGACCTGACGGTTGAAATCGCCGACCACATGGACGGACTTGGCATGCGGAGCCCAACAACGGAACGTCGCGCCCTGGGGGACCAGATTGGCCCCCATCGGGGTATCGGGATGTATGTGGTTCAGTGACGCGGGCATGCATGCCCCATCAGGTAATTACTTGACTGAGACAGGCGCATCCTAAAACAGAATGCCAAACTGAACAAGGGCCCGATTGATCCCGAATCCGGCCAGATTTCCGAACCAAGGCCACAGGACGGAGCGATGCAGCACCACTAACACTTCACCCCCTACCATCTCGCGCATCAATCAAATCAATAATCCGCTCGGCTGCCGCGTCCGGAGAGACGATTGTCGTATCGATAGCCAGGGCCGGAGAGACCGGTGCTTCATAGGGTGTCTGCAACCCGGGCACCGTGGACGCCCCGCCTTCCAGCCCTCGCTTGTACGTGCCCTTCTTGTCTCGCTGCATACATACCTCCAGAGGACACTCGATGGAAACCTCCAACAGGCTCGGAATCAGGCTGCGCGCAAACTCCCGATACTCCCGCCGGCTCGCCGTCGCGTCGAAGATCACACTCACCCCATGCGCAACCAGTCGCGATCCCATGAAGGCCAGGGCGCGATAGAACAGGTCACGTTCCTCGTTTGAGTAGCTGGCCTCCGGTGTCAAAATACGCCGGACGGCGTCGGACTCCAGGACTTCGACCGGCCGTCCAGACAATTCGAGTCTCGGTAACAACCGCGCAACGATCGAGCTTTTCCCCGAGGCGGGAAGACCGGTGAGCCAGAGGGCAAATGGCAAGGGAGTCATCGCATCACTTATTCGCAATAACGGTTCACGTCCGCCGGGTCGAAGCGCGCGGTCGCCAGGACATTCTCGATGAACCGGAAGATTTTCCGCCGCACGGTCACAGTAAGTTTCGGATACCAGAGCGGACTCGCCAGCACCAACCCGCGAAACGCGAAAAACGGCGCCGTCGCCTCCAGCACCTCGTGATCGCGGCTCCTGCCGAGGTAGGTCTCCCAGAATGAATGGAAGGCCACCTCCAGCGCGCCCTTCAAAATCCCATGCCGGCACAGTGAGAAGAACAGATAGTTAATCGACATCGACGTCACGTCGTCCGCCGGCTCACCCCACTCCCCGCGAGACCGGTCCAATACGGAGAAATCCGTCCCCTGGCGAAACAGCACATTCCAGGGATGGAAATCCCCATGCACCTGCGATAGGCGCGCATGCCGGCTGCGCAGTCGCCATCGCCACACATTACAGGCCACCTCGATTCGCGACAGAAGGTCTTCCGTGATGAAGGCAAACCGATCGGGGTAACTATCGGTGAGGCCCATGATGCATTCACCATGGCCGAGCAATTCCCGCAGCCGCCGCCGATAGAGTTGCGGGTCGGTCTGTTTCACCCGGTGAATGTCGGCCAGATATCCAGCCAACGCTCCGGTCCGCTTCCGGTCGAGCGCAGTCGGCCTGGCCGCCCCTGCCATGCGTTCGAGGTCTTTGTGATAGGTCGCTCCGTCTGACCATTCGGTGAGTAAGAAAAATTCTTTGGCCGCAGCCACGGACATCAACTCGCCACGCGCGGTGAAGGCCCCCACATCCAGCGCATCGATATGCCCAGGCAGGCGACCATAGCAGTCGTAGTCCCACAACATCGCCTGGGCACGGTCGGCCGGATGTTCGTGGCCGAAGGGCCCGGGACTCATCGTACCCAACACTACCCGGCGGGTCTTGCCCCCCTGGCGGAATGTCAACCGCACCGGCGCGCCATACCCGTATTGCTTGTAGCGTGCGCCGCTGGTCTCCTTGCCGATCGGTCCATAGGCAAGCAATTCCGCACTCGGCCCGAACCGGGCCTTGAGGTAGTTCTCCAGGGCAGCTTTCTTCAACTGCGGCATGCCGCTTTCCGACGCAAGACATGTTCCCGAAATCTGCCCGCTTCACCCCGCAATCGAGTCTTCAACTGGCGCATTGAGCTTCAGCTACTCCGGAAGCAGTGAGGAATTATGCGCCAGTGCTCTCACAGGCCCCATCAGCTCTCCGACTGACGTCACGTAAATGCCCCACTTTCAGCCGGTTCAGGCCCATCCCGGCCCCGCGTCCCAACTTGCGGCAAGGGCATGTGCCTTGCTGAGACAGCAGGTGCATAGACTGTTCATCTGAGACGAGAGGAGGCCGCATGAACCTGGAAGTTGAGAGCCGTAATATCGCCATGACCCCGCGTTGGAAAACCGAGATCGAAGAACGGATGGCCACCTTGCAGCGTGGCCACGACGACATCATTCATGGACGTGTCACCCTGACAAAAAATCGCCATCATAAGAAACTGGACAACGTGGCAGAGGCGCTTGTGCTGGTCACGGTGCCGACCCGCCATACCATCACGTCCCGCAAGGAGGACAAAACATTCGAGGAAGCGATCCGGGCCGCCTTCGACGCCGTGGCGATCGAACTGCGGAAATATCGCGAGAAACGGGCAGAAAAAGTCGTGCGCATCGAACCGCTGCCCCAGCTCCGCGGCGTGGTGAGTAAAGTATTCCCGCACCTCGGCTATGGTTTCATCCTGAACGACGGCGGCGGCGAAGTATATTTCCATAAGAATGCGGTGAAGGGCATCCCGTTCAATGACATGGAGGACGGACAGGAAGTTATCTTCGAAAGCGAACCGGGCGAGAAGGGCCTGCACGCCACCATCGTTCAACCACCCCACGCGCTGGAACTGTAGGAGCCCGGATGATCTCGGATAAACACAGACTTCCCGCCAGTCTGTTGGCTCCGCAGGTGGACCCCGGCCGCCTGGGATTCGATGATACGAGTGAGGTCGAACCGCTCGATGACACGATCGGGCAGGAACGGGCGGTCGAGGCCTTGGATTTCGGCCTGCGGATGCACAGTCCCGGCTTCAACATCTTCGTCTCCGGACCGGTCGGGACTGGCAAGGGTACACTCGTCAGACAAATGGTGAAGCGGCTGGCCCAAACGGCACCGGCCCCATCCGACTGGTGTTACGTCCACAACTTTCAAGACGCGTCCCGCCCGACCTGCCTCTCGTTTCCGGCCGGGCAGGGCGGGGCCTTCAAACGCGAGATGAGCACCTTCATCGAGGGCCTTCGCCGGGACATTCCCGCGGCCTTCGAAGGGAAGAAGTACCTCGATGCCAAGGCGAAGATCATCGAAGAGACGGAAGGGAAAAAGAAGGCCCTCTTCCACGACCTCACCGCGCTCTGTCACCAGCGCGGGTTCGGGTTCGAAGAAACGCCGGTCGGCTTCGGGCTGGTCCCGCTGAAGGACGACCGCCCGATGACCGAAAAGGAAATGGAGGAACTCTCCCAGCAGGTTCAGCAGGAACTTACGGAAAAACGACAGTCGCTCGAGAGCGACCTGCGGGAGTTTCACGTCCGGATGCACACCCTCGAACGGGAGGCCGAGCAGGCGCTGCATCACCTCGACCACCAGATCGTCGCTAACGTCATGAAAGGCGCCTATGAAACGCTGCAGCGGGCCTACCAGGATCTACG
>JBEIQG010000223.1:0-5849 GCA_040376625.1 Nitrospira sp.
CGTTACACGGATTCGGGCAGCGGGAGCGCGAATGGCTGGAGTTCGCGGCCATCCTCCACGACATCGGATATTTGATCAATTCGCGCCAGCACCACAAACATGCGTACTACCTGATCAAGAACAGCGATCTTTCCGGATTCACCGCCGAGGAAATCGATCTGGTGGCGAATGTCGCGCGGTATCACCGGCGCTCAGTGCCGGCGCGCAAGCACAGCGAGTTCACCGCATTGCCGCAAGGGAACCAACGCATCATCAACGTCCTGTCGGCCCTGCTCCGTATTGCCGACGGATTGGATCGAAGCCAGTTTTCGGTCGTGCGGAATGTCGATGTCAAACTCGGCAAAACCGTCACCATCACGGTGGATGTGTCGGGTGATGCCGAACTGGAGATCTGGGCGGCGCGCGGTCGCAGCGATTTGTTCGAGAAGGTATTCAAGCGGCCGGTGCAGTTCGTCACGGCAAGCCAGGAAGGCGACGTCCAGTGCTGATGGGCGAAGGCCGGTTTGGTGTCAGAGCGTGATCGATCAGCCTATCCCCGCCCATGACCTGTCACCCTGTGCGGCCGGCATGCGTGAGATGTTCAGCGGCTCGTGATCCGGCCGGCGATCACGCGAGGGCACGCAGTTGCGCCGCCGTCAGCCACCATGCAAGTCGTCCCGCCGCCGGCTTTACGGACTCGTCGAGGTGAATCAGGCAGGCGCCTGCTTTTTTGAGCGATAGGCCGCTGCAGGGCTTTCCGGTCAGCAGGATCCCGGCGACGAGGCTCAGGTGGGGTTCGTGGCCGATACACAACACGACGGCGTCCGACGGTAACGCATCCAGCAAGGAGTATAGGGTGCGTGGTGCCGCTGCTGGAGCCAGTTCGGTGCAGATCCGGATCTCCGGCTTGAAACGAAGCAAGGAGTGAAGAATGGTGGCCGTTTCACGAGCACGAGTCAGTGGGCTTGAAAGGATATGGGTCGGCCGGATACGTAAATGGAGCAGGCCCTTGCCGGATTCCCTGGTCCGGACGGCGCCCTTCTCGGTCAATGGACGGTCCTCTTCCTGCCCCTTCCATTCCTGGCGCTCGATCGCGATACCATGTCGAAAAAAGAGGCAGTCCACCCTACGTCTCCGCCGGCGGAAAGTCAGTGATCAGGCAGCGATCATGAGTTCAAGCGTTGCTAGAAGTCTTGTCGCTGCCGTTCGGCTCGCATCTCTCAGGTCCACTGTGAGGCAGCCGTGAGAAGATCACGTTCCCCTATTCATACAGCAGGCGCCGGCTTCGAGCAAGATGTTGTTCAGGCGGCTACGGCCTATCAATCCACCGTGCTTCGTTTGATCCGCCACGCCATGGCAGGTGACGGGTCCGCGGAGACCATTCATTCGATTCGCACCCATTGCCGGAGACTTCAAGCATTGCTGGAGCTCTGTGATAATGGTGACCGCGCGGGCGTGATGGCGAGGACGGTGAGTCGCTTGAGCAAGCTGCGGGCGTTGCAAGTCTTTCGACAATATCTGATGAAGATTGAGGCATCCGAGTCGGACATCACGGCCGTCGAGACCTGGATCACGGAGCGGGAACGCAAGCTGAATCGCACGCAGACGTATCGCAAAATCGAACAGGCTGTCTGGAAACAGGCGCTGCCGACGATCAGCCCGTCCGGTCTGTCCCTGACACCCCGCCTGGAGCTGTTGAGACACGAGCATGAACGCCTCCTCTCGCGCTTGATCGAGAAGGCCTCTGAGAAGCCTCGTCGCAAACGTCTCCATGCTCTGCGACTCGCGCTGAAGACGATCCGCTACCAGACGGAATGGCTGCCGGGGCGAGCGGCGTCCAAACAAGAGGTCCTGAAAAGGGTCAAGCAGGTTCAAGCTGTCTTGGGACGGTATGAAGAACTGGCGGATTTCAGGCGCTGGGGCAAGAGGCTCGACCTCACCGTACAGGCGCGTATCGAACGGGATTGGAAGCGGGCTCGCCGCCGGGCGAGACGAGTGCCGGGAGGGTTGAGCTGGTTGCTGGACGCCCTGGCAGCGGGCAGTCTATGGATCGGAGGCGATCAGCAGGGCACGTCATCGAGCCTGGACGACGTCAGGCTGGTCTGAAGGAGAGACGATCAAGCGAAAACCGCCGGCCACCATTTTGATCTGTCCCACAGCCGGCGCCTCCCCGCTCAGTTTCATACTCAGCTGTTCCATGCACCGATCGATTTCCCCATCATGCATGAGGGCATCGTCGCCCCAGAGAAGCGTGCTGAGTTCTTCGCGAGGGACCACGCTGCCGACCGTCGCGCTCAGTCGTCGCAGCGACTTCCATTCATGAGCCGAGAGCGTCAATTTCCGCCCCCGATACGTTGCTACATACAGACTATCCGTCAACACAAGGTCTTCACCGAGTTCCTCTTCCTGCCCTTGCCCCTGTTGATAACGGCGCAGCAGAGCTCTCACGCGGGCCACCAGCTCGATCGCCGCATAGGGTTTGACGATGAAGTCGTCGGCTCCGCCGTCCAGCGCTTCGACACGGCGTTCTTCAGAGGAGTAGCCGGACATGAGAATGATGGGAATGTACTTCGTGGAAGGGTCCTGCCGGAGGCGTTTACACATTTCGCGCCCGGTCAGGCCGGGCAGGTTATCGTCGGCCATGATCAACGAGGGCTTGATCCGCCACACGTCCTGCATCGCGGACGGACCGTCGAATGCGACGTTGGTCCGGAAGGACGCCTGCCGAAGGATCTGATCCAGCAACTTGGCCTGCCCTTGATCGTCTTCGACAATTTCAATGATTTCCAATCCCATGCAGCCACTCCCCCTGAACCAATCATCGGTCGGCGCAGCATGAAACTTGAGTCGAGTGGAACGGGAGGCCCGGTTGAGCGGAGGGGAATCTTATTTGGAGGCGCCGAGAATGCGTTGCAGCTGTGTGACCCAGGAGGATCCGTCTCCGATGCCTGCATCCTCGCGAGACGATGGAGCAAGGCGAGCGCCAAGACGTTCCATCCGTTCGGCGACGTCTTTGAAGTTGCGTTCATTCCGTCCGATCCAGCGGTACTGCTCCAGCGCCTCGTCGATGTGTCCGGACGATTCCAGCGTGCGCGCGAGCAGGTAGCGCACCTGGACGGTGTCGATGGAAGTGCCTCGTTGTGCCTGTAGAGCTTTTCGAAACGCGGTGGCAGCCTCCTCGGGCTGGCCAAGGGATTTCAGGGAGATGCCGACCTGCGCCATGGCCTTAAATGTGAAGGAAGGCTCCTGCGCAGCGAGGGAGAACTGCTCCAGGGCATCCTTATGCAACCCGGCTTTCTTGAGCGCCAGGCCGCGCTGGTAGGCCTCTCCGGCCTCGCGGCTCAGTGGGCGGGCTGTTGTGGGCGCTTGCGTACGATCGACGGGCCGATCGACGGTCCGGTCGGCGATGCCGGGAGCCGAAGTAGTTCGAGATGCAAAGGCGGCGAGTTGAGCCTGTTCGGCCGTTACCTGTTCGGATGTCAGCACCGTCAGCGCATCGGGGTCCATGAGCGGGAGAATGCCTCCTTTGCTCCGGTCTTTTGCCGCTTCCGCCACGATCTTGGTCGAAAGAAAGGGGGCCTGCTCCGCAAAACCGTAGGTCAAGGCCGTATCGCACAGTTGGTTGATCAGGCGTGGAATGCCCCCGGTCAATCCATGAATCAGGCGCGTGGCCTGCTGCGTGAAGATCGGCTCTTCACGACCGGCAACCCGCAGACGATGGGCTATGTAACCCAGGGTGTCTTCTTCCTTGAAGGGTTCGAGGCTGTAATCCACCAGCACACGCTGAGCGAACTGTGTCAGGTCTTTGCGCTGCAGCAGTTGTCGTAGATCAGGCTGCCCGGACAGAATGATCTGGAGGATGGGCGTCTTGTTTTTGTTGAGGTTGGAGAGCAGGCGCAGTTCCTCCAACAGATTCGCACCGAGGTTCTGTGCTTCATCGACGATCAGGAGCACCCGCCGTCTGGCGATGAATTCTTTTGCGAGGAATTGCTCGAACTCATGGAATGCCTGCAGTTTGTCCTGCTGTGCACCGCCCAGTCCGAAGGCGAGCAGAATCCAGGCAAGCAGGGTATCCATCCCACTATGTGTATTGGTGATCAATCCAGTCGTGAACTGCTGCTGATGTTCTGCCAGGAGTTGCTGCAGGAGCGTGGTTTTCCCCATTCCGGGCATGCCTGTCAGCACGACGAAGCCTGCCTCGTTGAGAAGGCCGTATTCCAAGGTCGCCATCGCGAGCCGGTGGGTGTCGCCTCGATAGAGAAAATCCGGGTTGGGGGCGAGGGTAAACGGCTTGGTATTCAGGTGATAAAAAGTTTCGTACATACCCTTCTACTTACGGGACAAGGAATGGGAGGTCAACAACATTCGTCGGCATGTTCCGGGGGTTGCGGTACTCGTCCCCCGACTGGCAGGCTGCGGAAAAACTCGATTTTTGCGCAATAGAATGCGATCAGTTCACGTGGCATGTTGGTATCAGAATCGCCCGCAGGATGCGCAAAAAGGCCGTCCAGCAAGGCCGCAGTGAGCGAAGTGGCGAATCGTACTCTTGCCGTACGGTGAGCCGCTCAGCGATGCGAGAACGCCGCCGGCGGACTTTTTCCGCATCCTGCTAGAGGGAGTACGCAACGCCGGAGGACAAACTTCGCACTGCCAGAAGGCAGGCGCGGGTGACGGCGTCGATCTGTTCGAACGGGATGAGCGGCGGCAGTCCCTGTTCGATAGCCTGTACAAACTGCGCCATTTCTTCCGCAAATCCCTTGTCCCGCTTCGCGGTCTTGAACAGCGTGCTTTTGCCGTCCTTGTAGGTTCGCGTTTCCATGAAGTCATCCATGACGAGCGACTGCCCCTCTGCGTGAGCCTCAAAACGTTCCTTCGGGAGTTCGCTGCTGCCGCCGGCCGTATAGATCACGGTGCCGATCGATCCGTCACCGAACGTCAATGAAATGCTGCACTGGTCTTCGGTGATGCCGGAGCTATGGCCCCCGATCCGGCAGGCAAACACCGATGCGGGTGGCGCTGCACAGAGGGCTTGCATGTAATCGACGAAATGACAAACCTCCCCGATCACGCGTCCGCCTCCCACGTCCGGATCCTGCACCCAATGGTCCGCCGGAATCCGCCCCGCGTTGATGCGATAGAGCATCACGAGCGGATTCGAACGCGACGAAAAGAACGTTCGCGCTTCCTTCGCGTGCGGCGAAAATCGGCGGTTGAACCCTACCATCAGATGCAACCCCTCGGCCGCCTGTTTCTCATAGGTCGAGCGGATGTCCTGCAGCTCTTCTTCCGTCAGGCAGAGAGGCTTTTCCACGAACACATGTTTGCCCGCGCGCAATGCCTGTACCGTCAAGGCGGCATGGCTATCGTGACGAGTGCCGATCAATACGGTGTTGATCGCGGCGTCGTCTAAGATTGCCTGACTATCGCTGGTGCAATAGGCGGCGGTGAGTTTTGCGGCCAGGGTTTTCGCGGTCAGACCCGAGGCGGTGCAGATGCCGCGAATGCCGACATTCTGCATGGTTTGTAGCGGCGGGAGGAGCATGTCCCGCACATGGTTCCCTGCGCCGATGATCCCCAGCGTCACGGGGCGAGCGGTCCGGGCCGTGCCGACAACAATGGTTCGCGGCAAGGGATGGGCGCGATCGGAGGGATAAGTAATGACCATCGCGATATAGGGTGTCGAGCCCTCCATCATCAGGGCATAGGCGGACTCCGCCCGCTCGATGGGGAAGCGATGGGTGATCAGCGGCTTGAGCTGGACCTTACGTTCGGCTACGAGTTCAAGAAAGGCTTGCATGTTACGTTGTTCCGTCCAACGCACATAACCGAACGGGTAATCGCGCCCCTGCTCTTCGTATCGGGTATCGTAG
>JBEIQG010000136.1:0-10269 GCA_040376625.1 Nitrospira sp.
ATACGTCTGTGATCGAGCGTGGTTCCGGCTTCTAGCGACAACGGAACCCCTTCCACCAGCACGCGAAGATGGGTCCAGTCGGGGAGTTCGATGAGTCTCAGGGCGCCTCCTGTGGCTTCGGCCGTCTCAAATACCCCAGCCAGAAAGGTGGCAGGGGAGGAGGCGCTCGCGCATTCCGCGAGCGAACCGCGCGTGCCCACATAACCATTGGCTACCGTGAAGATCGACTCGATCCCACGCTCTCCCTCCGGTTCGAATCCTGCTTCGACCAGCGTCCAGCTTGGGTCAATGGCAAATGGCGAACGGGCCGACAATATCAAGGAGGCCGCTCTCGCCCCCTCTTCTCCTTGATCCGAGTCTGCCACGATCGATTTGTCGCGAGGAATCCACATCATGACGTTCCTTCACACCTCCAAGGGGCAGCGTGGTAGCATACAGAGGCCAGCGCCTCTCCCGCACGCCGACTCACAGACTGAAACACACTCGAGGTCGAGGATGACACAGGGAGCAATCGGAGAACAACCGTTCCATCCACAGTCCATCGACCTGACACAGTTTGATGCGGTGCTCTTCGATCTTGACGGGGTCCTCACCAAGACCGCCGTCGTGCATGCAGCCGCGTGGAAACGATTATTCGATGAGTACCTGCAAGCGAAAGCCGCCCGCGAACAGGTCCCTTTTCAACCGTTCGATGCCATACTCGACTATCAACGATACGTCGACGGCAGGCTTCGGTACGACGGGGTGCGCGCGTTTCTCGAATCCCGCCACATCGTCCTGCCCTATGGCACCGTTCACGATGGCCCCGAGCAGGAAACGGTCCAGGGGCTCGGCAACAAGAAGGACGGGTACTTCCAAACTCATCTCAAACAGCATGGCATCGAGCTGTATGACGACGCAGTGCGATTTCTGCGGACCGTCCGAACTCGAGGAGTGCGGACAGCGGTCGTTTCAGCCAGCAAGCACACCGCAGCAGTCTTGCAAAAGACCGGCCTCTCGGAATATTTCGATACGCGGGTTGACGGCATCGAAAGCGAACGACTCCATCTTGCAGGGAAGCCGGCCCCGGACGGGTTTCTCGAAGCGGCACGGCGACTGCAGATCGATCCACCGCGAGCCATTGTGGTAGAAGACGCGGTTGCGGGCGTACAGGCAGGACGCAACGGCGGATTCGGACTGGTGATCGGAATCGATCGGACCGGCCATGCGGAGGAACTCACACGAAACGGTGCGCATCTCGTGACGTCTGACATGACTGAACTGTGCATATAGCTCCTCAGGAAAATGGTCCTCAGCACGGGGCGGGGAGGCCGACATCTCCCCACTCGAATCGAGACCGAGAAAGATCGATTCAGTACTCGAACGCGACCTGGTAGAGAGCCGGGACCATTTCAACCCCTAACCCCGACAACTTCGACTTCATGGGCGTGACGCTCCTCTCGTAAGCCTTCCAGTAAACCTCTTCATTCTGCCAGATGGCGACGTTGATGAAGTTGTATCTGCTATCCGGCTTGATACTGCGATGAAATGTTCCGCTGATGAATCCCGGTTGCGCGGTGATATGGGCCTTCACGTCTTGCCACCACTGCACAAACTCATCTTCTTTGCCCCTCGGCACGGAAAACACGTTGATTAGGGTGACGGCCATGATGATTCTCCCGATGGTATTTTTACATCCGGCGACTATCCGTGATCTGGGGCTATTGCACCTCTACCATGATCGAATCGGTCGCGGCCAAATGGTCATGGTCGTGGGTTGCTGCTAGGACCTTGATCTCATGCCTGCCCTTGCTCAATCCCTTGAACATGCCGGGAAATTTCTTCTGCGGCTTGCCGTCCAGATAGACATGACCGTGGGCCACCTTGGAGCCCTTGGTGAGGTCATAATTCAGTTCGAAGGTGCCTGCCACCTTTGCGCCGTCCTTTGGTGAGGTGATTCGGATACGTGATCCATCCTCGACATCGGCCAAGACAGGACCGACGGCAAGAGCCAGTCCGATGACGAACAGGGAAAGACAAGTCCATACTACTTGGCGCATGATGCCCTCCTTGGCGAAATTCCAGGCGATGGCGATCCGGAGAAGTGAATATTTCTGAACGACTCGCTGTCATCACACTGCGTTCGTTCCCTGTCATGAATCCAGCTCGCGCTTGGAAGCCGGAACGGAGGCGGCTAGATTCTCCACGAGAGCGCGCATCAGACAGCCTGTGGCCTCAAACGTCACTCCTCGACGGGACATCTCGGACAGGAGAGCCTTTCCCTCCTCATCCACGTGGGTCGTCTGACGAAGATCGACCCGCCATTTGTCTGAGCCCCCGGCAGCCGCCTCATTCCAACAGTGCCGCAATTCCTCGACCCAGGGACCGGCCAACCGTCCCGCGAGGACGACAGTAGTACCCTTCGCATCCTGTACCACCATGATTTTCAGCATGGGTCTTGGACCTCTTCGTCCCCTGCCTCCGGCCGTACCGGTGCCCTGCCTGACAATGACGATCAGAACATGCGCAATGCAAAACTCGCTTCACGCACCTTGGGAGCCGGCGACGTCGTCCGCGCACCCAGCCAGCGTGCGATGACACCGTCCAGCGCCCACTTGCCGCCGCCGACGATCAGCAGCACGAGGCTCATGCCGATGACCAGGAGATGGTACTCAAAACCCTCGCCCTGTTGCTGGCCGAACCAATTCATGAAGAAACCCTGCGGCAAATGCACGGTCACGATCGCCCCCAGCATGATCACAATGAAGCTGGCCGCAGTGAAGCGCGTCAGTAATCCGGCAATCAGGGCCAGACTGCCGATGGATTCGCCGATGATGACGAGGAACGCGACGATCCAAGGCAAGTGCATGACATTGGTAAAGAAGCCCATCGTGCCGTCGAAGCCGTTCCCGCCGAACCAGCCCAACAATTTCTGGGCACCGTGGGCGAAGATCACCCCACCCAGCACCACCCGCAGAATCAAACCCGCCCAGGACTCATCTGTTTTGAACAAGCTGTACATGTGACACCTCCTTAATATGAATTACCCTCTGGAGCTCCGCACCCGTTGCGGAACCGCACTCGCCATTCGATCTTTCAGCAACAGCCCCGCCACGAAGAGCGGCAGGGTCACGAGCATTCCGTACCACCCGATCCACAGCATGATGTCTTTCATGGAATCACCTCCGGTTCGCTTGTGCGTTGCTGTCCACCGGTAATGGCAAGCCCCATACCACATCAGCAGGCGGCTCATTCCATCGACCTAAGTATTTGAATACACATGCAACGTGTCTTCATCTTCACTATCCACATGGGCACCCGACGGAGAAAGTGACGACGCGACGAAGGCGAGAGATCGTCAGGTGACGAAATGTATCGTCACGCATGGCGACTTGTTAGGGGAGGGGCTTGGAAAAGAGGATTTACGCAGTATCAGGATAACGACAAAGGCCACGCCATAATCATGGCGTGGCCTTTCGATCGACGGCTGGGCCGCTTGCGGTGAATCTCCCCGGTTACAACTCCACCTTCTTCAGGTCGATCACTGTTCCGCTCTCATCCAATTCCACGGTCACCTTCGAACCCTCTGCGATCGGTTTGGTCTTCACCTCCATCCGATCCAGAGGGAACACCTTCTCGCCCTCCGGGGTCCACAATTTGATTTCTTTTTTGGTCAACCCGGCATACACGAGCTTGCCGGTAATCAGTCGATGCGCCCCCGCCTTATTCTTGTGTTGACCATGGTGGTCGATGACCATGTTCTCATCATTGAGCCAGAGCGTCACCTCGTCGCCGACGGCGGCATCGGCCGGCGCCGTCTTGGCGTTAATGGTGTATTGCCCCACGGGGGTCTTCACAAACACCACGCCGGACTGGATTTTCGTCACCTGCCCATGCAAGGCCAGGTGATAGCCGGACTTCGTGTGGGGATGTTCATCCAAGTCCATCTCCACGGTCATGCGATGGATATCAATGATTTTTCCTACTTCATTGAGTTCAACGGAAATCGGAGATCCTTCCCCCACACCCGACAATTGCGACCGGCCCGTTTGCACGGCGAACGTCTTTTCTCCCTCCGGCGTCCAGAGCTTGATTTCCTTCCTGTCCGATGAGGCATACGCCAACTTGCCGGACAGAAAGCGATGGGAATGGGACGACTCTCCCTTACGATGAACATCCACTACGACGTTGTTTTCATTGACCTGCATCTCGACTTCTTCACCGACCTCCAGATTCTTCGGCCCGTTGGCGGAGGCGATGCGCAACCGTCCCCAGGGAGTCTTCACCGTAACCAGATCTGCCTGGACATTGGAGACAACCCCGGACACCTTCATGTGGGTTCCCGGACCATGCGTAGGCTTGCCGCCTTCATCCGCTAGACCGGGAGACGCGGCGAGCAACATTGCGAGCGCGATAGCGGCGGACGACGATCGGACTCGCGATGATCGCGACGTGTTGTACTGTGCTGATTGCTGATACTTCATCATGGTCCCCTCCTTGGTGAATAGACTTTCAGCTGTTCCCGCCGTATTACTCCTGATCCGCGGCGTTGCATGGTGATATGGCAAAGACTGTTCCGCCGAGAGCGTGACGGTAGGGCACCGTCTAAAGGATTGAATGATCGAAGGAAGTGGTAGCGGTTAAGGAGAAGGAAGAAGGAAAAAGAAGCGGGTGACGACGCGCAGACGACGACCCCTCGTCAGGTGACGCAGTCCATTGTCACTGGTGTACGGGGAATCTCTGCGAGTGTCAGAAGAACAGGATGACGTTCTGATGTGTGGTCACTGGAATTGGCGCCGGGAAATCTTCAGATTCCAAACCGGAACCATGCTCATCCCGGCAGGAACATGGCGCCGAAGCTGCGACATAATCCCTTTGCAATACGCGCATTGGTCTGAAGCACCCCCTCCGGGAGGCCGTCCTGTCACACCAGGCGATCGAGGATCACATATCCGCCGATCGGCACCGCTGCGAGGACGGCCGCCACAATGGTCGAGGCCCTAAGGATCACGGATCAGTGCTCTCCATAACGCTCCATCCACTTGCGGAGGTGTTCCACGGCTTCGGCCTTCTGTTCTGGCCGCAGGGTCGCGTGCCACTCCGCCAGCTTAGGCAGCAGGCGTTGCATCAAACGGGTCTGCCCCGCTTGGTGCTGCTCAAACAGACGAGCCAGCTTGGCCTGATCCAGCCGGTCACTCTGGACTTGAGCGATGACCTCTTCCATGGTCGCCTTGCGCTCCCTCTCCGACTCCGCGCGTACGGCCATCGCTTCGTCCTTCACGGCGGCCAGCTTGGCCTTCTGCTGTTCATCCAGGTCCAGATGTTTAGCGATCTTGCCCGTCATCCAGTCGGCTCGCTCCGTCGGCGTATGGTGTCGGTGACAACCGGCACCCACAAGCGCCCCGGCAAGGACCAACGTCCCGATCGCCACCCGGACCGTGCTCTGCATCTTCATGCTGCCCTCCTTGGTCATTTGTGATATCCGAGCGATGCTTCCACTCACATTGAATCAGTAGTCGGAGGGAACATGATAGGGGCCCCCACCATTATTCTCTAGCCAGGATTATCTATGAATGTCGTCGCGAGGCGTTCGTGACCGAAGCCCGCCGGGGCTTCTCGCAAGTAAGGCCGAGGCAGGCGTACTGGCAGTCCGTCGAGGAGGCCGAACGAGAACAGCCACGCCGGGCGAGAGGATCGGACGACGGAGCAGGCATTCATGAATAGTCCGGGCTAGGGCGAGAGATGCCCAGTTTCTTGATTTTGGAGGTGAGGGTGGTGCGCTTCAAGCCGAGACGAGCCGCTGCACCGTCCGGGCCACCGATGACCCATCGTGTTTCGCGCAAGGTCCGTAAGATTTGTTCGCGCTCGGCATCGTGAAGTGTGGCCTTGGGAGCCGGAGGTTGCCGCGTCTCGATCTTGAGCTCCGAAAGCGGCACGTGCAGGTGGGGCCCTTGCGTCAGAATCACCGCGCGCTCGACCAGATTCTCCAACTCCCGGATGTTTCCCGGCCAGTGATAGCGGGACAGGGCTTCCAATGTCGGCGTGGGAATCGAGTCGATGGGCTTTTTCATACGAGCGGCATAGTGCTGCGTGAAATAACGCACGAGCATTGGAATATCCTCGCGGCGCTCACGCAACGGAGGGAGGGCAATCGGAAACACGTTCAGCCGGTAGTACAAGTCGCTTCGAAACTCGTGATCCTCCACCATCCTGGCCAGATCCCGGTTCGTGGCGGCAATGAGCCGGATATCCACGTGGATGGTGCGTGTGCTTCCGAGCCGCTCGAATTCCTGTTCCTGGAGGACACGGAGCAGCTTGGACTGCAGCTCCAACGGGATTTCTCCTACCTCATCCAGAAAGATCGTCCCCCCGTGCGCCAATTCGAACCGGCCGACTTTCTGGGCGATGGCCCCGGTGAAGGCCCCCCGTTCATGTCCGAACAGCTCACTTTCCAGCAGCCCGGTCGGAATCGCCGCACAGTTGAGTTTCACGAAGGTCCGCTGGTTCCGGCCGCTGAGCCGGTGAATCGCCCTGGCAATCAGCTCTTTCCCCGTGCCGGTTTCGCCCTGAATCAACACGGTCGCCTGGGTCGGCGCCACGATCTCGACCTGCCCCAGCACCTGTTTCAGCGCGCGACTCTCACCGATGATGTCATCGAATTTGTGCTCGAGCCGAATCTCTTCTTCCAGATACAACTTCTCTTCGGTCAGTCGATCTTTGAGTTCGGTGATCTCCTGATAGGCCAGGGCATTGTCCACGGCGAGGGCAATCTGTCCGGCCACCTGACTTAGAAACGCGATGTCCTGTTCGCCGAATGCCTGCTCCTGCCGGCTGGCCAGATTGAGACAGCCGATCACCCGGTCATGCGACAAGAGGGGCAGGGAGCACATGGAGTGGAAGCCTTTCGTGACCAGGAGCTGAGGCACCGCGTGCGGAAAGGCCTGCAGCTCCAGCCGAGTGTTGGCGACTGCGGGGCATCTCCGCTCCAACGCCAGGCCGGCCAGAGACCCGTCGACTTCCGACACCGCCCCCTCGGTCAATGCGCCCTGGTTTTCCGGAAAATCCAAAGCGTGGAGACGGACACGACCGTTTTTGCCGTCGCACACAATCAGGCTGGCGTACTCTTGCGGCACCATCTCGCGCAAACAGAGACTCACTGCGCTGAATACATCCCGCAGTCCGAGTTCGGACACCATCGTATTGGTCATGCGAAGCAGCAGCCCGAATCGATCCCGCTGCCGTTCCACGTCCCGCTTGGAAGCCGCCGCCGCTTCGCGGTTCAGGACATTCTCCACGGCCACGGCCACCTGTCGCCCGATCTGTTGCATTAGCTCCAGATCGCGCGCCTCGTAGGCCGCCGGCTGCAGGCTCGAAAATTCCAGCGTACCCAGCTGCCGCTCGGCGGACGTCAACGGCACCAGGCAACAGGACCGCACACCGTCTTCCTGCATCAAACGTATCACCCGCGGCCAGCGCGCTTCTTTCTTCAGATCATCGATGATCAACGGCTGTTGAGTTTCCCACACAAGGCCCTCCGGGGTGTCGGCGGGAGGGGATTCATGACCTCCGATGATGTCGGCCGGGACATTCGCCCGCAATACATGGAGACGCATCACGCCTCGCTGAGCATCGTAGAGGGAGAGACCCAAAAAGTTCACGGGCACGAGCAGCGGCAAACGGCGGGCGAGATCCTGTACCAGCCCCTGCAAGTCGGCATGGCTTGCAATGGCCTCCACCACCTGCAGCAGTGCGCCATATCGCTCACTGTCTATCTGCATGGCTTCTTGAGGGAACCGGTTGTCCATCGGGGGGTAGTATGCCTCCCGCTATATCGCAGTGCAATGATCGTCTCATGGCTTCTGATCAGAGTTCATGCGACCGGATCGTTTCCAGACGGCATGGAGGCCTTTTGATTCCGATGCTGGCGCCGCTCACGCCAGGAGCCCGATGGTCTTCCGAAGTCGCCCCGGCGCCACAAAATGGGTGGTGGGTGCCGCGAGCATGACGGTCTGCGCGAACTCAGGCATACTCTCGCGCGGCGTGGCCCCACCGGACAATATCTGCAAGGGCAGTATCACCAGCACGAGCAGCAGCCCGAACTGCAGGATTGAACGGGTGACCGTGGACAGGAAGGTACCGAGTGACGTCGTGGCAAACAGGTGCACGGCCGCGCCGGCGAAGAACAGGGCCGGCGAGCCCTCGATCGGCATCGTGAGCAGCCCCTCTGAGGAGCAGAAACGCAAACGCGCTAGGCGGACGGCATCGCCGTCGCCCCGATACAGATCGCCAGGGAGTCGATCTTCACGAGCCATGAGTAAGTCACCTGCATCATTCCGATCAATCGTGACGGATGGACTGGTCACACCGGGCCGTCTCCGTCCACCATCGCCGGCTGCGCTGCAGTGGGCGGGACGAGAAATGACATCGAGGTCTTCTACGTCAGTAGCCCGAAAACTTTTCAGTTCGAATGTCGCTGTCGTCGATGCGGGCTTCTTTGAGCATCGTCCGCAATGCGCCGACCATGGCCGGCGGGCCGACCACGTAATAGATCGGCTTCTCCACATTCTCGAGATGTTTGAAAAGCAAAGCCGCATTGATGTATCCCGTTTCGCCCTGCCAGGGTCGGGAAGATTTCGTGGGTTCGGTCATCGTTCCGACAAACCGATAGTGGGGGTTCTTGTCCTGCAAGGCCTGCAGCTCGTCCAGAAACGGCGCATCCTCCGGTCGCCGGTTGGAGTAGAACAGCACCATGGGGTGCGGCGAATTCTGCATCGCCGCCTGCACCACCATGCTGCGGAAGGGCGTGATCCCGATCCCGCCCGCCAGAAAAACCGCGGGGCGGGTCGGGTCGGCATGCAGCACCAATTTCCCGAATGGCCCTTCCATCCGGACAGTTGAGCCGAGCGGCATCCGCTGCAGTTCTCGCTTGAAGGCGGTATCGCGGAGCCGGGTGGCGACCATCAGGCTCGATTCCTGCGGCGCGCTCGCGATGGAAAAGGCCCTCGTATCACCTGCCGCATCGGTCTCGGATGGCTGGATCAGCGTCAGGTCCACAAACTGGCCCGGCGTGAACGCAAACTGCGCCGGCTTGTCGAAGTAGAAGGCCATCGTCCCTTCCGCCACTAGCCGCCGCTCGCTCAGCCTGATCGAATACCCGTTCTCGCTTACCGCCTCACCCATGATTGACCTCTTGTGTCACGCGCTGCACGCCGGCCGACCGGGAACTCAGAGCGATTTGTGTGATCCATCGCAAAACGGAGGATTCTTGGTGTGCTTACACTGGCACAATGCCACGGTTTTCTTTTCGGTTGTCGTGAACTCCATGGGGGTGAAACCGGTGCCCTCGTGAGACCCATCACAAAACGGTTGTTTCTGCGAACGCCCGCACCGGCACCAATAGTACGTGCCCGGGTCCAACTCCAAAACCGCCGGCTGCTTCGCCGCAATGACTGGCTGTTCCATGCTCTGCCCTCCTGGTTATCCGAAAAATGACGTCACTTTCGCAGACGTTCTTGCGCGGCCGGGCCCCGGGCGCTTATCCCCATCCCCTGCCATCTCTCACGGTCAAACCGCTCGCTTCGGCGCTTCTCAACGCGACGGCTACCGAGGCTATCGAGGAGAAATGCGCCTGCCTCCGCCTCCCTCCATCCACAGAAGGGGGGCACCCGTGATCCAACCCGTCAGGTGTTGGCCGGGACTAGCAAGCTGCGGAAACACTCACTTGTTGCGCCAGTCGTGACAATAAACTCTTGCACTGTTTCGGTATCAGAATCACCCGCAGGATGCGCAAAATGGCCGTCCAACAAGGCCGCAGCGAGCGAAGAGGAGCATCGTCCTCGTGCCGTACGGCGAGCCTCGAAGCGATGGAGAACGCCGCTGTCATTCCTTTTTCGCATCCTGCTAGAGCGACAACGGCTTAATGGGAGCGAGGACTGCCGACGGATTGTTTTTCCACAAAGCTTCGTCCGCGTCGACATATAGCTCGACTTCATTGCCGTCTGGATCCTTCAGGTAGAGGCTCTGGCTCACGGTATGATCGCTCATGCCGTCGATGGACAGGCCCGCCGCCGCCAGTTCCTGCCTGGCCGCGCGTAGCTCGTCGAGACTGTCGCCCACCTTGATTCCGATGTGGTAGAGTCCGCGTCGGCGGCCGGGCGGAGGCCCTGGGGCGTCGCCAACTTGAATGAGTAGTAACTCGTGGTGCGTACGGCCGGAGGTAAGCGCCGCCGCCGCGCCATTGAAAATTCTTCCCACTTCCTGGAATCCAAGCAGATCGCGATAAAATGCCAG
>JBEIQG010000140.1:0-10140 GCA_040376625.1 Nitrospira sp.
CGATGAGAGATCGCGTGTTAAAAACAAGATTAACAGCTTAACAAAGTCTAATATTTCTGAAGTAAAAAGCTATAAAAAATATTAATTTGATTTAAGACTTGGAATTTTAGCTCTTAATGCTTCGTTATCGCCTGGAATTACGAAAGCTGGATCAGCAACTCGAAGATCTTCACGCCGATATTGGCGAGCGGACGATCTCGTTACACGATCGGGGGGAATCCGCCGACCTTATCCTGTCTGAGTCTGAAATCACCCGCCTGATGCAGCAGGTGCGGACGCTGCAGGATGAACGCACCAAGCTGCTGTTGGAAATGAACGACATCACGGTCGAAGGACAGTGAGTCCTCAGACGATGACCAAGCGGACAACGGCCTCTCCTCGAATTTTCGCCGGGATCGATATCGGAACCCTCACCTGTCGCTTGCTCATTGCGGAACTGACCTCTGCCGGAGGGTTGCGGGAATTGCGATCTGACCGGCGCATCCTTCGCCTCGGCCAAGGAGTGGATCGAGAGCGGGTGTTGCGTCCCGATGCCATGGCGCGAGTGGTGGCCACGTTGAAAGAATGGCGTCAGGTCATCGACGGTTATCCTGTTGACGCGGCAACGGTCGTGGCGACTAGTGCGGTGCGCGATGCCGGGAATCGTGATGAATTCCTAAGTCTGGTGGTACGGGAAGCCGGGTTCCAGGTCGAGGTCATTTCGGGCGAGGAGGAAGCCCGCCGAACGATGCTTGGTATCCGCTCGGGCATCCCTCCTGGTGTGACAGATTTGCTGGCGTTGGATATCGGTGGAGGGAGCACCGAGTTTATTCTGGACCAACCCGGCCAGGCGACGCTGGCGAGATCCATCGATGTCGGTGTCGTGCGGTTGAGCGAACGGATATTGCACAGTGACCCGCCGACCCAAGACGAGGTGCAGGCAGCGCGAGACTGGGTGCGCCGGGAAACCACCGCCGCAATAGTAGCGATGCGATGGTCGCCAGAAGTCACGTTCGTCGGCACCGCAGGAACGATCACTGCTCTGTCTGCAATGGCTCAGCAGTTGCCTGCCTATGAACCGGCAAGGATTCACAACTACACATTAACGTTGAGTGCGGTCAGAGATTTGGAGCGACAGTTGCTCAGCTGTTCCAAGAGTCAACGAGAAGGTTTGCCAGGACTGGAGCGAGGCCGTGAAGACGTCATTGCTGCCGGTGCGTTGATCCTAGGTACGGTCATGGTGACATTAGAGAAGTCGAGCGTGCTTGTGAGCGACTTGGGGTTGAGGGAGGGCTTACTGCTACATTTGGCTGGTGCTGGCTAGATGCTCAATCTTTTCGCAGTTACTCCTGTGGACCGGTATGCCCAACAACTCCGTAGCTTTGTTTGGTCGGCGGGTGGTTCAGCTTGAGCATTACCTCCTCCCCAACGGGAGTGCGATAGCAGTCACGTGGACGTCACCGCTGCGAATACCAGCGCAGGCCGCTCTTCTGCTCGGTGAAGGTCGGTTGGGGGATGCCGCCCGGTTTTTCGAGCAGCAGCACCTTGAAGTCGATGAGGCCGAACCAGGCCGGGTCGGCGATGTCATGGTAGTGGCAGCCTTGGAGCTTGGGGAGGATGTCGCCCAAGGTTTTGGCGAGCTCACTTTCCGTGTAGGCCCGCACAGAAAAGTTCTGCCCCAGTCCCTGACAGAATCGTTGAATCGTATAGGCCGCGCCGGTGCAGAGGACTTTCGTGTCCGGTTTGATCTGCAAAAATTGCGGGAGTGACAGGTACCGCTCCTGAAAGCCAAGCCAACGTACCGCCTGGCGCAGGTGGCTGTACTGCACTTCGTATTCCGTGTGGTGGGGGAGCTTCACCGCGGCAGGCCAACCTTCTTCGACGCCAAACTCCGTGAGAAATGCCCGGCCGCCCGGCTTAAGCACTCGCCAGACTTGGGCGACAAATCGCATCGGTCCCAGATTGAAGATCACTTCTTCGGGCAAGTCCTTCTCAAGCGGCAACCTTAGCCGCCTGATCCAATCCAACGCTTCTTGATGTTGCGCGGTCTCGCCTGTGCCTTCCATGAGCTCCTTGCGGCTGAGCTTCACCGGCGTCATATCGGCCATATTTTCGTTGTCGATGATGAGGTCGACGGAGTTGTCTCTAAAGGGCAGACTTTCGCCATTGGCATGGGTGCCGGTGCCGGTCCAGCCGCCGGCCTTCGCGCGTTTGGTCTGGAGCTGCAGGAACGGGCGCGTGACATCCAACGAAATGTATTGGATGCCCTGTTTCTCGAACGGCAGTAGTTCCTGTCCTAGCTCGCGGGCGACATAACCCAATCCACCACCGATCTCCACTATGACCTTTGGCTTCGGTTTGAACCAGCCAAGCCGGCGTAGTTGGCGCATGAGCAGGCGGCCATACGTCGTGCCGCCCAGGGCCTCGCAGGGCTCCCGGAAGAGGTGGGAGACGGTGGTTTCGATCAGATCGAAGTGCCCGTCTTCCAGGTCGCTTTCTTTCAATTCATGGACGTGGAAGTCCTCAAGGTGTTCCTCGCCTTCGAACTCCTGTTGCCCGGACCAGCTCTCCCGGATTTGTTGCAGGAGCAGGTCCCATTTGGCCTTGTGGCGATGGCCTCCGGGCGGCTCTGTGCCGAAGTAGCACAGCGAATAATTGGGTGTGGACCAGCGTGCCAGGTGCCAGGTCCCGGGCTGGCCGTCCGGGCCGCAAATCTTATTACCGTACTTCTCCAAGAGCGCGCCCACTGTAATGTGGCCGTTCATCGAGGTGAGCATTTCAATCCCGACGGCATTGAGCCGGACGAGCGGGAAGTCGTCGTCGAGTGGCGCCAGCCACCATTCGTCGAAGGCGTGCTGATAAGCCACCAGGTCGGGAATACGCCAGGCAAGCAGGCTAAGGGTGTCGCCGCTCAGGGTGAGGGGCTCTTGGATGGCTGCGGCAGCTTTCATCTGGTTAAATCCTGCGGACGAAAAGCCGCAGCCTACACGAGGGCGGCGCCGACGTGCAAGAACCTCGATGAGGAGGAGTGGCTACGTCTGTGAGGGCAGCAGCGGCGACTCCGTTACGATGATCATGCCGCGCATAATAGGGTGAATGCGGCATTGATAGGGGTAACGGCCAGGCGGCAGGCTAGGAATGGTGTAGTTTCCTCCTGGTTCGACGGCCCCTGAGTCGAAGGCGCAACGGCCACTTTCTTCAAGGCATGCATCATGGGTCACGGTATGGTGTGTGGGTGTGGGGTTTTCCCAGCGGATGGCACCGCCCGTGGTTACGGTTACGGCTGCAGGCACATAGTAGGGTGATCCGCTGTCCATCAGGACTTGCGTGGCGGAGGGCGTCGCAGATGTCGGCCAGGCTATCAGGGTACTTGTCGCCAGTACGAAGAGAAGCAATCTCCAGCTCATAGTGTTGTCGTTCCGGTGAAAGGGTACAGGTTTATTATACATAGAGACAGGCTCTCGACGGAAGGATTCAGTCGGCCTATGGGGCTATGGGGAGAAGTCTGTCTGGGTGGGGAGACGGAATTGGCGTGAGCCATGCTGTATGCGCCCTGGCGGCGTCGGCATCACGAATGTGAATGGTTTGGAGGGGGGCGCTGGCGTTGCAGTCTGACACAGTCAGCTATGCGTCCTGGATGGTTGCAAGAACCTGGTTGTTCATGCTAGATGGAGGCCGCTTTACCACCGACGTGCCATGCTGAAGACCTGAGAGGAGGACGTGGAATGGCGAAGAAAATCGTGAAAAAGAAGAGCGTTGCTGCCAAAGCCTCGCGGCCGAAAAAAGTCGCGGCGAAAAAGGCGACGAAGCCGAAGAAAGCCGTGACAGCTAAGAAACCTGTGAAAGCCAAGAAGGCGGTGAAGCGGAAACCCGCTGCCAAGAAAGCCGTCAAGCCGGCAAAAAAAGTGACCAAAAAGACGGCCGTAGCGGCTAAGCGTCCATCTAAGGCCAAGCCTGTCTCCAAAGCGGTCAAGCCGGCGCCGAAAGCCGTCAAGCCTGCGGCCAAGCCCAAGCCCGCTCCCCCCAAGGTCAAACCTCCGGTCGAGCAGTCGGCCCTGATTCCTGAGTCGAAACCTGCGAAGCCTCCGGTGCCGGAAGCCAGCAAGGCGGTGAAGGTGGAATCCGAGCCTCAACCGCTGGACCTCGACGACGAGGAAGAAGTGGCGGAAGACCTTGAGGATGTGTCGGAAGAGATCGAGGAAGAGATCGAAGAAGAACTCGGGCTGGATGGGGAAAATGACGACGTGGATTACTTGGAGAAGTCGGAGGATCTTCTCGACGACGCAGACGAGTATCGCAATAATTAGCCCACGTTGGTGTCGCGGCCTGCCGGGTTATGCTCGGTGGATGCCTTTCCGTGCCACGTGCTTCCTAACCAGTGAGGGCTTCGCTGAACCGGCCTGAGGGGGTCCTCCGTTAGGGGCAGGCTGTGCCGGTCCAGGGGGGAGTTGCTAAGTCCCTCATTGTGGTCTTCCATTAGTGTCGTCCTCTGGCCATCAGATCTCGAATATTCATGAGCCATTTTCTATTTATCGCCGGAGCCCTTCGCGAACGGACGTCCCAGGAAAGTGCCGAACTGCAGCTTGGTGCCGGGATTTGGGGCCTCTGCACGACCCTGATTCGGGACAATCTCCAGAAGTTTCTGGTGCCTGACTCCCACGGGCTGGTGTATGTGCTAAAGGAGGGCATTCGAGCGGAATTTGCGATCACGTCGCCGGTTCAGCCGTTTCAAGCCCTGGATGAATTGCTCAAGGATGAGGTGCGAACGGAAGCTCGATATGGATTTGTCCGGGTCACGCCGTTGCGTCGCTGGCAGGTCCATGCACCGGATTGTCAGGCTCTGCTTCAGCGGGTGTTGGGGATTGAGGAACAGACGGAGTTGAGCCGGCGGCTTGGCCTCGGGATGCATCGTTTCACGGACGTGGAGTTTCGGGCGATCGTCGAAGGATTGGGGGGCGAGTAGCCGGCGACGTATACTGCGGCCTGGAGCACCTATTCGAATGTGCTTCCGGTCATGAGATGGTAGGCCTCCTCGACTGTCGCGACCTCTGCGACTTCAACGTTGAGTTCGAGCGCGAGCCGGTTGAGATTCCAGTGCGGATCGTCCCGCTGGCCTTGAGGGATCAGGACGGTGCGATAACCCTCGCGGGACGCCGCACGAATCTTGTCGGGGATGCCTCCCACGGGCCCGATGGTGCCATCCTTGGTAATAGTACCCGTTAAGGCGATCCCTCGCCGGATATGCTCTCCTTTTAATAGCGCCGTAAATCCCACCGTCATCACTGCTCCGGCGCTCGGGCCGTCTGTTCCGGTCGCGGCATAGGCAATGCCCATGGCACTGACGGTGCCCACGTGATCGATTTGGGGCGTGTGGGCGAGCGCATATTGAAAGGCAAGAACCATCGAGCTGAGGCTTGTCTGTCCAGGCCGCATGTTGCCACCTTGCCATTGCAGCTCCATGGGAGAGGGGCTTGGCCGGTGATCCCAACGCAATAGGAGCACTTCGAACACGCCGCGGTTATTCGCTTCGATCGCCGCGAGCATCGGGACTTCGACCACTGAGTCTGCACCGGCGCACGTAGTAGTGGGGAGTAGCGCAGTGGTGCAGAGCAAGACCGTCAGTAGAAGGCGCTGTCGTCTATTGGTGCGAACTCCGGGTGTAATGGCGAGCATATATATCGAAGTGTAACAAAGGCATTGGGGGAGTAAAGTGTTAGCACCTTTACGTGTTTCTCGACTGGTTTGGAGTGTATTCATGGAATCATCATTCCGACCCACTCGACCACGTGGATTTCCCGTCTGGGTCGCAATAATGGTGCTGTGGGGAATGGTGCTGCTCCCTACAATGCTACGCGCAGAATGCGGTGCGGAAACCGGTGTGACAAACGCAGCGGCTGTATTCACCCTGCATTTACCGACTACCTGTACTGATGCCGAGCGGGAGGCGCGGGCCGTATCCGCGCAGGAGTTGCAGCGGGCGCTGGCGGCGGGGAAGGGATTGGACCTGTCAGGTGTGGTGATTCAGGGCGACCTGGTGCTTGATGAGCTGCCGGCTCAGAAGATTCGTGCCCTGGGCGACCTGACGCCCGAGGACCGACAAGTGCTCGAGGGGCTGACTGATGATGAGGTGCATGTCATCCGCGGGCCGTTCGTGATCAAGCAGTCGAGGGTGAAGGGACGGATTGTCAACCGGCTCAAGAGCGGGTTTCTGTTGATCACTGGACCGGTCGTCTTGGCGCAGACGGATTTCGCCGGATTCGTCGACCTGTCGCGCACCGTGTTTCTCGGCCTGGTCGATGGATCGAATGCGACCTTCCATCAGGAGAGTTATTTTGTTCAGGATCGATTTACACAGGGAGCCATGTTTTCGCATACGCACTTCGGTCCCCACGCTCGATTTCACCGCTCGATGTTCTCCGGCCCGGCGATTTTTCGCGGGGCCTCCTTTCAGGGGTTGACTGAGTTTCTGGAGGTGGTGTTTGAACAGGATGCGAATTTTTCAGGCGCGGTATTTCGCCTCGGTACAGGATTCTCCGGTGCGCATTGTCATGCGAAGTGCGACTTCTCTTCATCGCAGTTCGATCGGGAAGCATTTTTCCTGTTCGCCATTTTCGACCGCCGGGCTACCTTTGCCTCAGCACAATTTGGATCCCAGACTGACTTTTCTGATGCCGCATTTAAACAGGCAGATGACCTTGATCAGGCAACGTTTGGGCGAGCACCGCTTTTGACCAGAACTGCCCGCGTGAGCACGGCCGTGCCGGGTCGTGCAACTGCTGCTTCAGCTCCCTTTTCCCAGGCGGTCACGATCTTTCTATTTGTCATGGCGCTGGGGCTGTTGGGCTACATCATTAGGGCCAAGTAGCCCTGGCTGAACCCACAACATATAGTTTTAGTCTTGCCCGGTCACCCCATAAATTGGTATAAGATTGAAACTTTGGCCAAGGGAGCACCTCTTACCTGATGGACCAACCTGAACTGCCCTACCAAGTCAAGATCGAGAATTTTGAAGGTCCCCTTGATCTCCTCTTGCACCTCATCAAAAAAAACGAAATCAACATCTATGACATTCCGATTGCGCTGATCGCTCAGCAGTATTTGGACTATCTGTCTGTGATGAAGGAATTGAACCTGGCTGTGGCGGGGGAGTTCCTCGTGATGGCGGCAACGCTACTGCATATCAAGTCGCGGATGTTGTTGCCGGTCGACGAAGTGGCGGTGGACGAGGAGGACGGCCCCGACCCACGCGAAGAACTTGTGCGACGGCTGCTCGAATATAAGCAGTTCAAAGAGGCCGCCTCGCAGTTGGACTATAAGGAACGTTTGTGGCGGGACGTGTTTTCGCGCGAGCCGGGTCCGTCAGTCGAGGTCAGGAAAGACGAGAGTCTGCTCGACGAGATCTCCCTCTTTGATCTGGTTGATGCGCTGCAAGGGGTTCTGGCCCGCCATCCAGGTAAGCGACTGGTTGAGATCATTCCCGACAACCTCACGGTGCGCACCCGCATGAGCGCCATTATCGAAGCACTGGAAGTGCAGGACTCCCTGACCTTTACGGCGCTGTTCGAGGAGTCGAGTCATCGGCTTGTAGTGATCGTAACTTTTCTGGCCTTGCTCGAACTGATCCGAATCAGGGTCGTGCGCGTATTCCAAAGTGAAACCTTCGGAGCGATTCTTGTCTCGCGTGCTTTTTCGGCGGTCGCAGAAGGGGAACTAGTGGAGGAGTCTGAATGGAAGAACCTATAAGTCCCGGCGTGGAAGAAGCAATCGAGGAATCGATGGAGGTGCGAGAGCTGGTTGACGAGTCGAGCGAGTCACATGATGCGGCTGATTTTGAGCCGGGGGTTGGCGTGGGCGCTACGACTGAGATGTCGGCTCCTGCGGACGATTCTGCGCTTACCGATATGCGAGCGCTGAAAGGCATTCTTGAGGCCTTGCTATTTGTGACGGCCGAGCCTATTCCGGTTACGCGGTTCCTGGCACTACTAGGAGCAGTGACAAAGCAGGATGTAGATCAGGCGCTCGCGGGCCTTGCTCAAGACTATGAGCAGGAAGGGCGGGGACTTCAGCTGGCTGAAGTGGCAGGCGGGTACCGGATCGTCACCAAGGCCGAGTTTGCCCCCTGGCTAAAACGCTTGGAGAAGGTAAAGTCCCCTTCCAAACTCTCGCGCTCGGCCTTGGAATCGCTGGCTATCATTGCCTACAAGCAGCCGATCGTTCGTGCCGAGGTAGAGCAAATTCGAGGGGTCGAAACATCCGGGGTCATTCGAACGCTGCTGGAGCGAAAGCTCGTGCGCATCGTTGGCCGGAAGGAAGAGCCAGGCCGCCCGATTATGTATGGGACGACCAAGTTTTTTCTCGAACATTTTGGGCTGCGCGATTTATCCCAGTTGCCCCCGCTTCGTGAGTTCAAAGAGTTGGGAGAATCCGAGCAGTCCATGTTGCCGATTGAGGAGGTTATGGTCGTGGAGGGACAGTCATCGCTGCCATCCACTCAGGGGACTGGCGAAGGCTTGTCAGATGACATGCATCAGCCTGAGGCACGTCTTGAATCGGAAGATGAAGCGGTGCAGACTTCTGAGCCTTCAGCTCAGGCGAGCGAGGCCGGTGTGAACCTTCTGGTTGCCGATATCGCGGAAGAGTCCTAATCAGCACCCGCAATCATTGCTCTGACGCCCCGGAAGATTTGTTGAGATGTTTTCGATGCTGTGCCTTCCGCACTATTTATTTTCGAAAGGCCTTCGTGAAACCGCTGTGGCAGGGGGATCTTCCGAAGGCCTCTTGTGACGGAGGTATCAGCAGCAGGTGGCTGCTGGCCCGCCTAATGACACCCGATCGGAACAAAACCCGCGCCGAAGATCTGTGACAGGGTGACGTACCGGGTATTGTCATAAAATGAATAACTCGGGGTGTACCAGTTATGAGCGGTTGGATTGCCACCGTAGGATGGATCAGTGCCGAAGAAGTGCCCGCCACGGCTGTTCTGGTTCAGATGAATCCATTCGGTATACATGCTGCAGACCTCGCCCTGCACGGACCCGCCGGTAGCATTGCCGGCATACCAGTCGCGTCCCGACTCCGGTATCTGAGATAAATTGCGCAAGGCGCCGATGGGAGTGTCATATGAAAAGTCTTTCGCTTTTGGGGTCGGCTCATAGGTCGAACCACGAGGTGGGGCGAGTGGAAGATCGGGTAGCGAGGGCACAACGGAGAGTGCTCTAAGCACCTTGGCCTGACAATCGGGTCGCTCTTTATTGGTGTAGAGGATCGTTCCCTCTGGACCTGGGCATTCCCACATGTCTATAGGGGATGCCTCTACCGCGTGCACGCTGGGGGTATAGAGCAGGCTCGCCGCGAGGATTGCGAACACAAGTCGTGTTGGCCACATGGTACACCTCCGATTAGTTCATTTTACCGGGCCGCGCGTTGTTATCCAACGTCGAGAGCGCATAGCCTATGACATTCCAAAGAAATGCGTCCATCCAGCTTTGGAGGGATGGATGCCTACCTGCTCATCGTCCCGCTGCACAGCTTCGACCGCTCCCGTCGGCTCCGCTGGAGTTGCGTAAGCGGAGGAGCCTCTAGTGCGACCCAAACCATGCTGGTCTTGCCTTGACTCCCTTCTTTTCGCTTTGTTAGACTGCCCGATCTAAGTTGTTGAAACATCCGCCAATCTTCACCAATCTCGTACCACGAGGAACACCATGATCAAGGCTTGGCTGCTCGACGAAATGTTTCGGTTTGACCGGCGGTATCTCACGGCGGAGGGAAGTCAGAGTGAGTGGGGTGCCGGAGACTCCGTTGCTGAGGAGGAAGATCTGCCTCCTGCACCGACTGGCGTGGCCGCTCAAGCCGGAAATGGGCGAGTGATGATTACCTGGGACGCGGTGCCGGATGCCATGTATTACAATCTGTATTTCATGACGACCAAGGGTGTGCAGATTAAGTTCTCCGAACTCACCCGCCCTATCGCCAGCGCCGAAGATTTCAAGACCGTCGTCGGTGTGACCAAGGAAAAGGGGACATGTATAGAAGGAGCGCAGTCGCCCTTCATACATGACGATTTGGCGAATGGGACTTGCTATCACTATGTCGTGACCGTGGTGACGCAGAAGGGCGAGAGCCCTGAATCCCAGGAAGTCATGGCGATTCCTGCTCCCTACC
>JBEIQG010000289.1:0-3527 GCA_040376625.1 Nitrospira sp.
ATTGATCTGGCAATGGTGGAAGGGACCAACCATCCGGTCGGCCCTCTGGCCTTAGCCGACCGCATCGGTCTGGATACGGTACTGGCAATCTGTGAGGTCCTGCACCATGACCTAGGTGACCCGAAGTTTCGTCCCTGTCCCCTGCTGCGCAAGTACGTCGAAGCCGGTCGGTTGGGGCGGAAGAGCGGACAGGGGTTCTATGTATATGGAGAACAGCCGGTGAATGTGACCTGACGTTCTGCTTCCTTCCCGGAGGGCCGCGTCATGAATGAGCGGAAATCTCACTTCTCCTCCCTCTCTGGATTAGACATAGCACGGGTCTACGGCCCAGACGATCTGAAAGACTGGAGCGTCGAGCAGGATCTCGGCCAGCCGGGGTCATTCCCCTACACCCGCGGCATCTACCCGGGCATGTATCGCAGCCGCCTCTGGACCATGCGGCAATTCGCCGGTTTCGGTTCCGCGGACGATACGAACCGGAGATTCAAGTACCTTCTGGCCCAGGGACAGACCGGCCTCAGCGTCGCCTTCGACCTCCCGACGCTCATGGGCCTTGATGCCGATGATCCGATGGCACGGGGCGAAGTGGGCCACTGCGGCGTGGCCATCTCCTCTCTCGCCGACATGGAACGGCTGTTCGACGACATCCCGCTCGACCAGGTCACCACCTCGATGACGATCAACGGACCGGCCGCGGTACTGTTTGCCATGTATCTGGCCGTGGCTCAAAAACGAGGCATCCCGTTTGACCGACTCGGCGGCACGATTCAAAACGATATTCTGAAAGAATATATTGCGCAAAAGGAATGGCTCTTCCCGCCAGAACCGCACATCGCGATCATCGTCGATACGATCGCCTACTGTACCGCTCATGTCCCCAAGTGGCATCCGATCAGCATCAGCGGATACCACATCCGTGAGGCAGGCTCGACAGCCGTACAAGAACTCGCGTTCACACTCTACGACGGACTCACCTATGTGGAGGCCGCCCTGAAGTCCGGCCTCGATGTGGATGTCTTCGCGCCGCAACTCTCCTTCTTCTTCAATGTGCACAATGACTTCTTCGAAGAGATTGCCAAATTCCGCGCCGCCCGGCGCTTGTGGGCGCGTGAAATGGAACGACGATACCACCCGAAGAATAGCCGTTCGCTCCAACTCCGCTGTCACGCTCAAACGGCCGGCTGCTCCTTGACCGCCCAACAGCCGATGAACAACGTGGTGCGCACCACGCTGCAGGCCCTGGCCGCGGTGCTTGGTGGGACCCAATCGCTCCACACCAACTCGATGGATGAAACCCTGGCACTCCCCACAGAAGAAGCGGTGACGCTGGCCTTGCGGACACAACAGGTCATCGCCTCCGAAAGTGAAACCGTCAACTGCGTCGATCCGTTGGGCGGCTCCTACTTTGTCGAATCGCTGACAAACCGATTGGAAGAAGGGGCAAGGGACTACTTCAGAAGGCTGGATCAGATGGGTGGGATGGTGGCGGCGATCGAACAGGGATTTCCGCAGCGGGAAATCCTCGATGCGTCACAACGGTATCAAAAAGAAATTGAACACAAGGAGCGGCCCATCGTCGGCGTCACCGAGTACGTGGAACAAGAAACACGTTCCATTCCCATTTTGAAGATCGGACCCGAAGTGGAACAGGAGCAGGTTGCTCGCCTGTCCGATCTCAGAAAATCGCGTGATCCATTCAGGATGGCCGGCTCGTTGGAGGAATTACAGGAAACGGCCGCCTGCCACCAGAACCTGATGCCGGCTCTCATCGAGGCGGTGAAAGCAAAGGCGACGTTGGGAGAGATTTGCGCCGCGTTGAAGGAAGTGTACGGGACCTATCGCGAGCCGGTGGTGTTATGAAACTCGGTGCGTTTGACATCTATGCAGTGACCGACGGCCGGTTCCGCCTGGATGGTGGCGCCATGTTCGGGGTGGTGCCGAAGGCGCTCTGGCAGAAATGCTGTCCGGCGGATGAGCTGAATCGCATTCCGCTCCACTTGAACTGTCTATTGATCCAGGCCCACGGCAAAAACATCCTGGTGGATACGGGTCTCGGCGATAAAGAGGATGCCAAGTTTCACTCCATGTTTGCAGTCGAACGGACGCCGACCCTGCGCGACTCCCTCCAGCGCCATGGCCTCACCCACGATGACATTCATCTGGTGATCAACACCCATCTGCACTTCGACCATGCCGGAGGCAATACGGTCGCGAACGGAAACGGCCTGCTGCGGTCAGCCTTTCCCAAAGCCACCTACTATGTGCAACAGGGCGAGTACGACGATGCCGTGGCGGCGAATGAACGGACCAGGGCCAGTTACCGGCGAAATAATTTCACACCGGTCGCCCAACTCAATCAGTGGGAGTTCCTCAACGGCGATACGGAACTGCTGCCGGGCATCACCACGATGGTAACGGCAGGTCATACGCGTTTTCATCAGAGTATCAAAGTCGAATCGGAAGGCCGGATCGCTTGCTTCCTGGGCGATCTGATCCCGACTGCCTCGCATCTGCCCCTTCCCTACATCATGGGGTACGACCTCGACCCCATGCAGACCCTCGACACTAAGCGCCGGGTGCTGGATCAAGCGTTCGAGGAGCACTGGTTGTTGATATTTGAGCATGATCCCCTCATCCAGGCCGGTCATCTCAAGAAGGATGAGGGAGGACGATATGTGCTGGAAAAGGTGGACCTATGGCAATAGCGACGACACCGATTCGAGTGTTGATCGGCAAAGTGGGATTGGACGGACATGACCGGGGGGTCAAACTCGTCGTCCGGGCGCTGCGCGATGCCGGAGTGGAGATCATTTACACCGGTCTCCATCAGACGCCGGAGCAGATCGTGACCACCGCCATTCAGGAGGACGTGCAGGCCATCGGTCTCAGTATCCATTCCGGCGCCCACAACTCGCTCTTTCCCCGCGTGTGGCAATTGCTGAACGAGCAGGGCGCGGGAGACGTCACGCTGTTCGGGGGAGGCATTATCCCCGACGACGACGTACCGCGACTGAAGGCCGCCGGTGTGCAGATGCTCTTTCGCCCGGCCACGCCGATGCATGACATCGTCGATTTCGTAAAGGGACTTCGAGTCGAGCGTTGAGAGGATATCCGACATGCGCGTCCTGAAGACCAGCGTGAATAAGACATCGGAAGACTTTCGTCGTGCCCAGGTACAGTACGAAAGCCTGATTGCCGATTTGAAGAAGCACCTGGCCATCGTGCACGCAGGCGGACCGGCCGATGCAGTGGCGCTCCACAAGAAACGCGGCAAGATGACGGCACGCGAGCGCATTGCCGCCCTGCTCGACCGAGGGTCTCCCTGGATCGAACTCAGCCCCCTCGCCGCCTTCGGCTTGTATGACAATCAGGTTCCGGCTGCAGGCCTGATCACGGGCCTCGGCTCGGCGGTGGTCGCGACGAACAACCTGACGCTCGAGGCCTCACGCCTCCCGTTGAACTCGTTCGGCTACTTCATCACGAGCTTGACCCAGGCGGTCACGCCGAACCCGGGCGGCAGCCAGGGC
>JBEIQG010000217.1:0-6002 GCA_040376625.1 Nitrospira sp.
CAAGCCTGGCGACAACACCATGAGGTGATGCTGCCTCCGGCGGATTAATCGGGCCACCGTCCTCATCTTCTCAAGAGGACGATCGAGATCGGCCAAGCGAAAATGGCTGAGCCGTCTGGCAATACGCGACCAGAATGGGCTGTCCACGGGAAACAACTCATGAGTTCCCATGCCAAGAGGACAGGCGGCAATCACCACCCGGGAGACATCTCCTGTCGCCTGCTCAACCGGCCACATTCCTCGATCCTGTGCAAACTGCCAGCTGGTATCGAAGGGATACATGTCCGCCACTACGATGTCCGCCTCCGGAATCATCGGCACAGCATAAAGTCGTTGCGCTGCGCGAACACCTGCTTCATGCGCCTGAACGACATCGCCGGCGAACAGACCGCAGATGGCGCGCTGGTGATTGAGGGTGACGTTGACTATACCATCGAGTCCGATCTTTCGTGCTACGGCGACCATATCCTGCCGCAACTCCGTGTGGACAGACCCGCCACGCTCGCGCGAACCGCGTAGATAGTCATGCATCATCCGCGTGGTCTCCACGCCACAGACGGCCGGCAGAATGATCTTGGCACCGCCGGAAAATCCGGCTACCGGGTGGGGATAGATGCAGCCCACACCGATCTTGACCTCGCTCTCCATCACCAGTCGATTGATATGGAGCGGGAGCCCGGCAGGCGATCGTCCACAATTCACCAGCTCGCCCCGGCTGTCATGGGCCAGGACCTTCACCGCCGACGACAGGCCGGATCCGACCTTCTTGGCCCTCTCCTCGGCCGAGGCAGGCGGGTGCGTACCTCCCGCCAGCATCACCGTAATGTCGTGCGGAGGGATCCCCCCGCTCGTCAACTCACCCACGAGGAGAGGAAGCAGATCGGCACCCGGCGTCGGCCTTGTCAGATCATCGATCACGATTACCGCGTTGCGCTTGCCCCTGGCAATCTCAGACAACCTGCGCGTCCCGATGGGCCGAGAGAGGCACTCCCGCATGGCCTCCACCGTCAGCGCCGGTTCATCCCGGGGACCGATCTCGACCAGCTTCCACGATGGGGGAAAGTCGATCGTCAAGTCTTCATCTCCGAACCATGCTTTGGTGCGCAACTGAATCCGGTTCATGACTTGGGTCCCATCGCCGCAGACCCGCCTCCTTCTGGAACAGACCGGTGAAGCATAAGCCGTTTTGACCACAGACCGGTCAACAACTCCCAGAGGAATCCAGCCCCTTGGCATTTTTCTCCCAGCCAAAATAACCAGAAATGCCGTCTGGACTGAAAACTCTTCCGGTCAAATGGCCCGACGAGCTTGGTCCACAGGGCCTGCGACCAACGGGGAGCCGTCCTTCTCCCTCCATTCCCCCACAACAGACTATCTTGCGGGACGACCCCGCTCCGGTCGCCTCGCATCAGGCGAAAAAGGCGCGCGATACCGATTCCACGTTGGAATGAATGGCGAAGATGCTGCCCGATCGACGCTCGCCGCAGATGTCGCACCGGGCTGGGCACATAGACCATCGTGGCCCCTCTTTTCCGCAACCTCCATATCAATTCCCAGTCCTCTCCCGAGCCCCCGAAGCAAGGGTTGAACACGAACCCGTCCTCCTGCTGACATCGCATCAGCCACTGCCGTCGTATCATCAGATTCCCACTGTTTCCGACCAATCCTCCGGTATCCACCTGTTCCCGGTCGGGAAAGGGATTCCGCCGACGGATCGCGTCCAGTAACGGATCGGTCTCCTCGAACGTGCCACCTGTAGCTGCCGCATCGAATCGATCAAGGGCGCCGACCAGTCGCTCCAGCCAATCCACCGGGGGAATCACGTCGTCATCCGTAAACGCGATCACGTCACCGGAAGATCTAGCAATACCCTCATTCCTGGCCCACGCTACGCCGCGTCGGAATTCATCGACGATGATCACGACCTCGTCCGGCAGCCTGGTCTGTCGCTCCAAGGCAGCCCGGCACAGGGCCAACGACTCTCGGCCTAACGTGGGAACGACGACTGAGATCTCGTGTCGATCCAAAGGCATAGACCGCCTAACTCCAAGCTGCGGCTTTAAGTCGCAGCAACACCGGTGCGAGGTACCGAAACAGCCGTTCCCCTGTCATGCGGAATATGCCCGGGAGGCTGTGTACGATCAGTTCGATCTCTTCGACCCGGACAAGCCCGAGCCAGAAGATCCCGCCCCAGTACAGGACAGTCCCCACCAATACCCCGACAAGAATCGAGAGTATTGGAAGCGTGATCCATGCTGCGACCAGAACGATAGCCAGTGCCGTGCCAATCGATAACAGCAGCAACCTGAAGAGACGAATCTGTTCGAACACCTGAACTCCTCGCCTATGCAATATCCACACATATCCCACGACGACCGAAGCAAAGGAGACGGACGTGGCCAACGCCGCACCGGCGGCACCCCAGATCGGAATCAAGCCGCTACAAAGTCCCACATCCACGAGGACAATCATCCCTATGAGGCGGACCAGATGGCCTCCCTCCCCGCCCGCTTGAATCACCGGCCACAACACACGCGCCACCGCGTAACACAAAGCTCCCGGTACCAACAGGCGCAATCCCAAGGCAGCATCGCCGAAACGAGGACCGAAGTAGACCGTCACGATCTGCTCGCCCAGGACTGCCACCAGCAAGAGTAGGAACGTCGTTCCCACCACGACGTATCGCAGCAGCCGCCCGACTAACTGACTCACCTCATCCACTCGCTGTTCCGCCCACAACCGCGCCGTTGCCTGCAGCATGACGCCTTCGACCGCAATCGGAATGAACCAGACGAATTGCGACCATTGAACCGCCGCCGCGTAGAGGCCTGCCTGCGCCTCGCCGGCAAGGTGCCGAACCAAAATCACGTCCAACGAGCAGAGGGCCATATTCAGGACCGAAAACAGCATGGCCGGCAATCCGAAGCGCAACAGAGGTCCCGTCACTGAGAGGACCATCAAACCGGACTCCCGGCATGCCCCCGTGCTCAATGTCTTTATGACCGTCCTGAGGCAGGCCATGGCCACGAAGAGGTTGGCCGTCAACAATCCGGCAAACACGCCGGTCACTCCCAAACCGGCCGTGGCCGCCAGCACGCCCAGCAGGCCTCCGGATACCACGCCGATCATTCCTGGTATCGCCGCACGTTCCTCATGTCGAAGACCGTGGAGGACGCCGCGTGCATAAAACCAGATCTGATCGCACATCAGCATGCCGACGATCACCAGTGCGATAGGCAGGGCCGCCGTCCCGACCGGAGCTGTCGTTTCAACCACCAGACCCACCACGACACTCACCGCCAGCAGGCCTACCGCATTGATCAACGCTCCCGCCTGCGCCACGGCCCGGCACCAGGCCACGTCCTCCGGTCGCTCTGCGATGCGCTTCGTCATGGTTTGCATCATGCCGACATTGGCGAACTGGGAGGCGAGCAGCAGAAGGGCCACGTAATAGGCATACCGGCCGTACCCTTCGATGCCGAGCAGGCGGGCGAGGATCGGCAGCACTACTGCCGCGGTGGCCATCTTCACGACCGACCAGCCGCCGATGGACAGGATTCCTTTAGAAACCGCTTTCGCCGACATGGATGTTGTGTCCGACCGGTTGCAGGGTCCGTATGCAGGAGACGAGACGACCGCCTGAACCATCAGGCCGCGAATCGCTCGTACTGTTCTTGATGCGCCGCCAGGGCCTTGGACGTTTCGTACGTCTCTCGTACATAATCGTAGGCGGCCCGCCCTTTCTCCAGCGGTCTGTCGGCAAGCAGGCCGCGAATGGCCGACGCATAATCGTCGTTCGTCACCTGTTTGCCGAACCGGCTGGCGAACTCGTCCGGGTCGACCCGGCTGATGATCGGGCACCCGTAGGCCGCCGCTTCCAGAAACGTCAGAGGAAGCCCCTCGCGCACCGCCGTGCTGACAAAGATCCATGTGTCAGACAGAATCCTGTGCATCCGCTCCGGCTCGCGAAATCGATTGATCAGCCCCGGCATTTCCAGGTTCGGCACGTCCCGAAATTTCCGGCGCAATTGAGCATCGAACCCTGATTCGGCTGAGGCACTCCCCTGGCCCACCGCCACAAACCGGTATTCCGGGAACTGAGCAGCCAGTTCCAAAAACAACCACGGGCGTTTTCGCTTGTCCCAACGCGCCACGAAGGTGATCGTCGGTCGGACGCTTTTCTGCGGCAAGGTCGCAGGGACGTCGATGAGATTGGGCAACAACGCCGGGAGAACCGACAGTCCATACAGACGCTTCACCTTCTCCTTCAGGAAATGGGCCGGACAGAAGACCGCGTCAGCCCGTTGCACGGCCCGCCGCACCAGCAACCCGGACTCGGTGAAGTAATTCAGGGGCGTCAGCAGGCGGCGCATCGGGGTCGCATAACGGAATTCGACCCACCAGTCGCTCAACTCCCGCGGGTCGCGGCTCGTCACAAGGTGGCCGCGTCGGGGATGGAGACGTTGCGCCAAATATGTCAGGACGGTCGGGTCCTGCGAGTGAAACACATCAGCAGTGGATTCACGAATCAGACGACAGGCCGCTACGACGTTCCGCGGGGAGAAACTTCTGATCTCCACGCCGCCGATCGTTTCACTCGGCTGTTGTCCCTGTCGCCCGGGAACGATGACGCTGACCCGATGCCCGGATCGCACCAGACTCTCGGCTAACTTCCGGGACATGCTTCCGAATCCGCCGTAAATTCCCCAGTCGAAATACTGACTGGTCAGAATGCACACATGCGGCCGCGCCCTCATGAGCGTGGCTCCCGCTGCCAGCCACCACTCGCATCCGCGGGAGAGCGACCGGCCGCCGACAGAGCCGCCGGGGCAGGCGTCACCACCCTCGCGCACAATTCGAGATACCTGGTCGCGAGCGCGGGCCACCCGAATCGAAGCGCCCGCCGACGATTCTCCGCGCCCATCCGTCGTCGCAGATCATCGGCCTGTAGCAATGTCCTCAAGGCGTCCACCAGCGCCGGCACATCGGCCCAGGGCACGATCTCGCCGTTCTCCCCCTTCGTCACCAACTCCGCGGTTCCGCCGGTGTCGGTCACAATGACCGGCAACCCGGACGCCATCGCCTCCAACAACGCAATCGACATGCCCTCCTGCTCGGACGGCAATACGAACACATCCGCCTTCCGGTAGACAGCCGGCATCTGATCCCGCGATACGAAGCCGCTGAAGATCACAGCGTCCGCAACATTGAGGCGAGCGGCCGACTCCCGCAAAGCCGTTTCGGCATCGCCGGTGCCCACGAAAAGCAGGCGTAGCGGTTGCTCGCAAGTACCCCGCAACTGCGCGAACGCTTCCAACAGATGATGCTGCCCCTTACGCTCGATCAAGCGCGCGACGCAGATGATCGTGAATGGCCGCAGGGGTTGCACGTGGCCGGGAGCGAACAGAGTCGTATCGACCCCGTTGGGAATCGTCTCCAGCGGCAAAGTCGGCATCGTGCGACAGGCCAAGGCTTTCTGCTCCGCACTAATCACCGTCACGGCTCCTGCATGCCGCCAGACCTGTTTGATCAACGGCGTCAGCACCGGATAGAGGTAGGCATAACGCGCCTCGAAACCGGGCACGTCCGGACCTTGAAGCGACAGCACGTAGGGCAGGCCATGGGTCAACCGCAACAGATAACTGATCGCGCCCGCGGGCACTCCGGCAAAAGCAAAGCTGACATCGTACCGATGGGCGCGCAACAGGCGGTGCGCCATTCGCAGGCCGCGCCAGCCGTACCGCACTAATTCGCGATTGGTCGCATGATGGATGTTCCGGTTGTCGACGGGTACCTTATAGATCGTGATCCGGTCCGCAAACCGCTCAGTTTCATAACTCGCCCTGGTCCGTGAGGAGGTGACCAGGTCCACGGCCACGTCCGGATGCGACGCCATCTCCTGCAACAGGTGATAGTTCACCACGCCGGTGCCGCCGCCCAGCGGAGGAAACTCATTATCGAACATGAGAATGCGAATGACGGCTATCTCCTCGTCACCCGGC